>NZ_JAHAHH010000084.1 GCF_018373335.1 Negativicoccus succinicivorans | reverse complement strand
CCTACATATATAAATTATAAATATAACCTATAGCGTAGTTACAATCTTACTATATAATAAGCTGGTGGATTTTCCAGCATTACTAACTCTAATTAAACAAACATCAGAGGTAGTCGGTAATCTTCTCGCGTTTCCCGCGGCTGCGCAATTTTTCCAGGGCCTTGCGCTCGATCTGACGAATCCGTTCGCGCGTGACGTCAAAGTACTGGCCGACTTCTTCCAGCGTTCTCTGCTTGCCGTCTTTTAACCCGAAGCGCAAATAAATAACTTCCCGTTCGCGTTTGGTAAGACCTTGCAAAATATCATCGACCTGCTCTTTGAGCAAAATGGCCGAAGCCGCTTCTTCCGGAGCAACGGCATTGCGGTCTTCGATAAATTCTACCAAGTGGGAATCTTCCTCTTCGCCGATCGGCGTTTCCAGCGAAACCGGTTCCTGCGCAATCTTCATGATCTCTCGCACACGTTCCACGGTAATGTCCATTTGCTCGGCGATTTCTTCCGGCGTTGCTTCGCGCCCCAGTTCCTGCAATAAATTGCGGGCCGTGCGTGAAAGTTTGTTAATGGTTTCCACCATATGCACCGGAATACGAATCGTACGCGCCTGATCGGCGATCGCACGGGTAATCGCCTGGCGAATCCACCAGGTCGCATACGTGCTGAATTTGTAACCTTTTTTGTAGTCGAATTTATCGACGGCTTTGATCAAACCGAGGTTACCTTCCTGCATTAAATCCAAAAATTGCATGCCGCGGCCAACATAGCGTTTCGCAATGCTGACGACCAAACGCAAATTGGCATCCGTCAAATCCTGCTTGGCGAAATGCGCGTCCGCTAAAACGCTGCCCTCGTTGTGGCGCATTTCATCCGTGACGAGCCCTGCCTCCAACCGGCTTTGCACTTCGTCAGGTGATAAAAAGGCTTCGCTCGGTGTTGTCTCCGCGCTGTCTTCATCGGATGGAAGTTCCGCCATGGCCGTCGCCATTTCTACCGCCTGCGCTATATTTAATCCGTCCGCAGGCTTCATCTGCAAAATGTCCAATGATGTTTGCAAAATATCCGCCGTCGTTTCGTTCCATTCCAATTCGGAAGGAACTTGGAACGCAGTATACGGAATTTCACCCTGCGCATCACTTACCTGCGCCATTGCAGCTACCCAACGGATCACGGCCTGTCGCTGCGCCTGCGTTTCCATAATCAATTTACCGGCTTCAATACGTTTGGCAAGCGCTACTTCTTCCGGCGCTTTTAACAACGAAACGCGACCGATTTCTTTAAGGTACATGCGCACCGGATCATCTAAATGGATATTGTCATTGCTGTCCTGTAAGTTTTCCGATGCCGCTTTACGCGCTTCGCGCGCTTCACTGTCTTCGTCTTCATCGTCTTCCGCCAGCGCCTCTTCCTTCTCTTCGCTGTTGACCATTTCAATATTCTCTTTATAGAAGCGAGCGTAAATTTTTTCAATTTTTTCCGCGCTTAAATCAAACCGTTCGAAGGCATCCATGACTTCTTCATACGTCAACACGCCGTCACGTCGGCCACGTTCCACCAAAAGCATCAGAACCTGATCAAGGCTGGCGCCTTCTTTGATCAGCCGCTGCATCGATTGGGCATCGTCGACTGCAACGGTGCGTTTCGATACTTTCCCTTTGCTCTTCTTTTTAGTTTTGGATGCGGTCGTTTTTTTGTCGGCAGCTGCTTTTTTCTTGGTCTTTTTTGAGGCTTTTTCCACCGGTGTCGTCACGGTGACTTGATCATCTTCCGTGATCGCAAGCGGAACACCCGCCTCCTGTAATTGCTCCGTCAACAATGTGCGACTGCGTTTCGAAAAATGATGCGGAGCCAAAATGGAAGATGCGGCGGCAGTATCCTGCGATTTGGTCTGATACCATTCGATCAAACCCTGCCGAGCGATTTCGATTCGTTCCGGCACCGTCAGGCGAGCTCGTTTTTTTGTCGTCTTGGTCTGGTTAGTTGCCGTCATGGTTTCTTCTTCCACAGCTCCGTCCTTGCTTTGTTTCAAAAATCTCTCCCCTTAAATCAGCGCAATAATTTTTCTTGCGTTTTCAGCTTTTCCAGTGCTTTGCGTTCGATTTGCCGGATTCTCTCACGTGTAACGTCAAAATATCGTCCGACTTCTTCAAGCGTACGGTGTTTGCCGTCACGCAAACCGAAGCGCAGGTAAATGACTTCGCGTTCGCGTTCAGGCAGCGTATTAAGTGCCGCTTCAATTTGTTCGCGTTGCAATGTTTCCGCCACGGCTTCTTCCGGCGCTACCGCTTCGCGATCTTCAATAAACGAACCCAAGTGGGAATCTTCCTCTTCCCCGACCGGCTTTTCCAACGAAACCGGTTCTTCCGCGATTTTCCGAATTTCTCGTACTCGCTCAACGCTTACTTCCATCGCTTCGGCGACTTCTTCAATCGTCGCTTCGCGACCCTTTTCCTGCCCGATCTGGCGGGTCAACCGATTCATCCGATTGATGGTTTCCACCATATGCACCGGCACACGGATCGTACGCGCCTGATCGGCAATCGCCCGCGTAATGGCCTGGCGAATCCACCAGGTCGCATAGGTGCTGAACTTAAATCCCTTTGTGTAATCGTATTTTTCCACCGCCCGCAGTAAGCCGAGATTGCCTTCCTGGATCAAGTCCAAAAACGGCAAACCGCGACCGTGGTATTTTTTGGCAATGCTTACTACCAAACGCAGATTGGCATCGGAAAGCTCTTTGCGCGCCATATCGGCATCCGCTTCCAGATCGCGCTGTTCGCGTTTCGTGAAACCTTCCACCTCGCGTCCGGCTTCAATGCGCTGCGCCAGTTCCACTTCTTCGTCAGCCGTCAACAAATCGACCTGGCCGATTTCTTTTAAATAAGTTTGCACCGCGTCATCGACGCGACCGCCGGACGCTTCCGTCGCCTCCGCCTGGGCGGCGGCGGGCGATGTAACCGCGCAAAGAACGAGTCCCCGCTTGGCCAGCGCGGCGAGCATCTGGTCCCATTTACGATACGAAAAACCCTGCTGCACCGCATACTCTTGCCAAACGCTGTACGCAAGGTTCCCCTGCTTATCCGCGCGGGCTACAAGACTTGCGACGTGCGCGCGATTGCCTTTCTCCGTTGCTTGCATGGCGCCTCCTTTACCACTCATCACAAGGAATGGATTGTTTGTGAAATTTCTACGACTAATTCCATTTCCCTGCGAAACGCTTCGACATCTCCCGCCTGATTATACTGTTCGGCCGCTTTTCTGTGCGCATTATAGGAGCGCACCAGCGTCGCCTTGCGGAGACGTCGGATAAGTAATGCCACGTCGGTGGTTCGTGGCGTCAGCCCATCTATTATAACACCCGAAAGCCGTGCTTGCTCGTCGGCCGTCAAAGAAATTTCACGGCCGATTTGCGCCGCATTCACCGTGTCGTTTGCCGTCGTCTGTAAAAAGGCAAAAATATTTTTCCACAAAGGATTGGTAAAATCCTCCGTCGTCAACTGATCGAGCAGTTCCCGGCGTTGCGCCGAGCCGCTGAACAGCAGATGCATCGCATCGTCCTCCGCCGGATCGGCAGTGACGCGCGGCGCATCGGTCGCTTCCGTTCGGTTTCCCGCCGGCGCGATATACACGTTTTTAGCTTGCGCTTTGGCGATTTTTTGCGCTTCACTGCGCACGATATTTTCATTCATGCGTAAACGTGTCGCCAAACGTCGCAGATAGCTGTCGATCGTAATCGCATTATCCGTTTGCAGGATTTCCGGAATAAATTCCTGAACGATCGTATTTTTTCCGTCTGCAGTGGTCGCGTCGTGGCTCGCAATGATTTCATCCAGCCGGTAGTCCAGCACATTTTGCGCCATGGCAATGACATCTTCCCACGCTTTAGCGCCGTGTTGTTTAATGTATTCATCCGGATCTTTCCCGTCGGGAAGCGTGGCAATACGGAGTTTCAGTCCCGACTCGCGCGCGATGGCAATCGCTCTCCGGGTCGCTTCGCGGCCGGCTCGATCCATGTCATACGCGACGATCGCCACATCGCAAATGCGGCGCAGCAATTGCGCCTGACGTTGCGTGAATGCCGTACCGAGAGACGCGATGACATTGGTCACACCTAAATTGTGAACGCCCACCACGTCCATATAACCTTCGACCAGCACCGCCTGTTTTGTTCTGCGAATCTCTTTGCGGGCCCGCTCCATCGCAAAGAGCAGGTCGCCTTTATGAAAGATCGGCGATTCCGGTGAGTTCAAATACTTCGGCTCGCCTTCTTCGACAATGCGACCGCCGAAAGCCACCACACGGCCTTTATCGTCGCGAATCGGAAACATGCAGCGCCCGCGGAAACGATCATACGTTTTCCCGTTTTTCGTCAGGCACAAACCGCTTTTAATCAAATCTTTTTCCCGGTAACCGCGTTCGCGAAAATCACGATACAAGCGGTCCCACTGCGGCGGTGCAAAGCCGAGCTTGAAGTCGACAATAGTCTGCGCAGATAGGCCTCGTTTCTTAAAATAGTCAATCCCTACCGCGCCCATGCGCGTTTTCGTCAGACAATTATGAAAATAATCGGCCGCTAAATCGCAGATCTCATACAATCGTTGCCGCTCTTCTTCCCGCTCGCGCTCCGCCGGCGACAGATCCGTCTTGGGAATTTCCAAGCCGATCCTTTGTGCCAGTTTTTCCACGGATTCCGGGAAGGAAATATTTTCTATCTTTTGCACAAATTGAAAAACGTCACCGCCCGCATGGCAACCGAAACAATAAAAAAACTCCTTGTCGGGTGAGACGGAAAATGACGGTGTCTTTTCTTCATGAAACGGACAGCACGCCCAATAATTATTCTGTTTTCGGGTCAGCGGCACGTAGCTTCCGACCACATCGACAATCGGATTGCCGGCACGTACCTGCTCAATAAATTCTTTGCTGAACTGCATAACGCCTCCGTTTCTGATATATGTATTAACCGTGAAACGGCAAAATCCTTTTTTCGTCCACGTAAAAAC
>NZ_JAHAHH010000083.1 GCF_018373335.1 Negativicoccus succinicivorans | reverse complement strand
ATGGACAGCATTAAAAGGCAGGATTTAAAGATGCGTAAAATATTCAATTACTTTGTGATAGGTGGGATGCTGCTGTTTGTTTTTTACTTTGCTTCTACTTTTGTTTATGAGGCGTTTTTTACTGATAAAATCCAAGCGCGTGCCGATACGTTGGAACAAGTGTATGCTCGTGAGTTTGGATGCATACAGCACATGTCTGACATCCAAAAAGCCCAATACTATACGATAGGATATCGTTTGTATCTCAAAAAAGAAATGGTAGTAAAAAAACATTATGGTGAGGTAGTACAAGGGATTAAAGAGTTGGCAAAAACTAATGAATGGATACACGCATACGATAGTGAATATGAGCGGCATTATTATTTTGACTATCTGACAAAGGGTGGGAAGTATAGAGTGGAGATTTTGGTATACAAAGAAACCGAAAACAAAATTGCATCAAAAATAGAAGTTTTTGTAACGTTTAATGATTTTTATGAAAAATATGGTTTGTAAAATCTCAATTTTGAGCCCAATAACTCTATTAACTTTATAGCAAAAAGTCTCGTGATCGCGAGACTTTTTTGTATGCCAAAACGGGGTAGCGAATAATTTATCTGACATTCTTATTACGCGTGACAGGTGAGCAGTAAATAATATAGAATTTTTTAGATATGATATAATAATTATATGAGAAATACGCATATACAGGGGGTACTATGAAGCATTTAAAAAGAACATACAGCGGTACGCCCGTTCCGTTCAAAGTCCACGCTCCGTTTCAACCGATGGGCGATCAGCCGCAAGCGATCGCGGATTTGGCGCAGGGGATTCGTGACGGTCATTGGGCGCAGGTGCTGCTGGGAGCTACCGGTACCGGCAAGACATATACGATGGCGAAAGTGATTGAAGAGGTGCAAAAACCGACCTTGATCATCGCGCCGAATAAAACGCTTGCGGCGCAGTTGGCCAGCGAATTTCAAGCGTTTTTCCCCGATAATGAAGTGGCTTACTTTGTCAGTTACTACGATTACTACCAACCGGAATCCTATATTCCGTCAACGGATACTTATATTGAAAAAGACGCGTCGATCAATGATGAGATCGATAAGTTGCGTCACTCGGCAACGATGAGTTTATTTGAACGCCGTGACGTGATTATTGTCGCGTCGGTTTCCTGCATTTACGGTTTGGGCGATCCGGAAGATTATACGGAGATGGTGGCGTCCCTGCGTAAAGGTCAGGTGAAGCCGCAAGAGGAAATTCTGCGCAAGTTGGTGGATATTCAATACACACGCAATGATATGAATTTAGTCCGCGGCACATTTCGCGTGCGCGGTGACACGATTGAAGTGTTTCCGGTCGGCGAGTCGGAGCAGATCATCCGCATTGAGATGTTCGGTGATGAGATTGATCGCCTGACGGAAATCGATACGCTTACGGGCGAAGTGATCGCCGAGCGTACGCACGTCGCGATTTATCCGGCGAGCCATTACGTCACGACCGGCGCGAAAATGGAGCGCGCCTTGCACTCCATCGAAGCGGAGCTGGATGAACGATTGGCGGTACTGCAATCGGAAAATAAATTATTGGAAGCGCAACGCTTGGAGCAGCGTACCCGTTATGATTTGGAAATGATTCGGGAGATCGGGTACTGCTCGGGCATCGAAAATTATTCGCGGCATCTCTCGGGCCGCGCGCCCGGTGAAGCGCCGTATACGCTGCTGGATTATTTCCCCGATGATTTTTTAATCATGGTCGACGAATCGCATGTCACCGTGCCGCAGTTGCGCGGCATGTATGCCGGTGACCGTTCCCGTAAATTATCGTTGATCGACTACGGTTTTCGTCTGCCTTCGGCGGCGGACAACCGGCCGTTGATGTTTGATGAGTTCGTCGAACGGATCAATCAGATCGTCTACATTTCGGCGACGCCCGGTCCGTATGAAATGTCGGTACAGACGAATATGGCCGAGCAGATTATTCGTCCTACGGGCCTGTTGGACCCGTCGGTGGAAGTGCGGCCGATTCGCGGTCAGATGGATGATCTCTTGGGCGAAATTCGCACGCGTGTGAAAGATAATGAGCGCGTGATGATTACCACGCTCACGAAAAAGATGGCGGAAGATCTGACGGATTTTCTTAAAGAAATGGATGTTAAAGTGCGCTACCTGCACAGCGATATCGCCACCATCGAGCGGGCGGAGATTATCCGCGATCTGCGCGCCGGAGTATTTGATGTGCTGGTCGGCATCAACCTGCTGCGCGAAGGATTGGATATGCCGGAAGTTTCGCTTGTCGCGATTTTGGACGCGGATAAAGAAGGCTTTTTGCGTTCCGATACCAGCTTGATCCAGACGATCGGGCGGGCGGCCCGTAACGCCAAAGGGCATGTCATTTTATACGCGGATCATGTCACGGACTCGATGGCGCGCGCGATGGAAGAAACAAAGCGCCGTCGCGAAATACAAGAGGCGTATAATACGGAACACAATATTACGCCGAAGACCATTATTAAAGAGGTTAAAGATTTAATTTCCCTGACCAAGGTGGCGGAAACGGATTGGCGCAAGGAATATGACGCCGATATGAGCGAAGCGACCGATGAAAGCCTGCATGCCCGCATTGTGGAGACGGAAAAGGCCATGCGCCAAGCGGCGAAGGATTTGGAGTTTGAAAAAGCGGCGCAATGGCGCGATGAACTCGGGCGCTTGCGTCAGGAATGGGCGGATCGCTTCGGTTCGCAGGCACGGGATAAGATGCGCGCGATGAAGAAAAAACCGCGTCGTCATCGCTGAATAAAGGAGCGCTATGAAAGAAGAAATGATCATTCGCGGGGCGCGTCAACATAATTTGCAGAATATTGATTTGCGTCTGCCGCGGGATAAATTTATTGTTTTTACGGGACTTTCCGGCAGCGGCAAGTCCTCTCTCGCGTTTGACACCATTTACGCGGAAGGACAGCGCCGTTATGTGGAGTCTTTATCCGCGTATGCGAGGCAGTTCCTCGGGCAGATGGATAAGCCGGATGTCGATTATATCGCGGGTCTTTCACCGGCCATTTCCATCGACCAGAAAACGACCAGCCGCAACCCGCGTTCGACGGTCGGCACGGTGACCGAGATTTACGACTACCTGCGTCTTTTGTACGCGCGGGTAGGTCGGCCGTTTTGTCCGCATTGCGGCAAGCCGATCACGCAGCAGACGGTCGAACAGATTACGGATGCCATTTTAGCCTTACCGGAAGGCACGCGTTTTCTCTTACTGGCGCCGGTCGTTCGGGCGCAAAAAGGCACGCATAAAAAGACGTTGGAGCGCTTGCGTAAAGAAGGCTATGCGCGTGTACGCGTCGACGGCGAAATACGGAGTCTCGATGAAGAGATTGATTTGGAGAAAAATCGCAAACACGTCATCGAGGTGGTGGTCGATCGACTGATCGCGCGCGAAGGCTTGGCGCAACGTTTGGCGGGTTCGCTCGAAACGGCGCTCGGTTTAGGGGAAGGCGTCGTGTATGCGCAGGTGGTGGACGGACCGCAATATGTATTCAGTCAGCATTTCGCCTGCCCGGATTGCGGGATCTCCTTGCCGGAACCGGAGCCGCGGCTTTTTTCCTTTAATAATCCGTTTGGAGCGTGTCCCGTTTGCACGGGTCTTGGCGCGAGCCTGGAGCCGGATTTCAGTCTGATCGTACCGGATCCCGATTTGCCGTTCAAAGACGGCGCGGTGCAAGCGCTTTCCACGAACCGTAACTCATGGTTCATGGTGCAGCTCGTGCCGTTTCTGAAATCGTACGGTCTGACTTTAGATGATTCTTACAGTGATTTGCCGGCGGAAGGCAAGCGCTATTTACGCGACGGCACGTCTAAAAAATTCCGTTTCCGTTATGAAAATATGCGCGGCGAAGTCAAGAGCTATGATCGAGCGTTTGAAGGTGTCGTTCCCATGGTGAAACGTCGCCATCGCGACGCGTTCTCGGACAGTCAGCGGCAGGAAATGGAACGCTACATGACGGAGGTTCCCTGCACGGAATGCCAGGGCGCGCGCCTCAAACCGGAAGTGTTGGCGTTCAAGGTCGGCGGCTTGAATATTCATGAACTGACCTGCCTTTCGATTGCGGAAATTCGCGGTTTTTTGAACGACCTCGAACTGACGGAAAAAGAAATGGTCATTGCTCGCCAAATTGTGAAAGAACTCAATGCGCGCATCGGTTTCCTCTATGATGTGGGCTTGGGCTATTTGACGCTGGCCCGTTCATCGGGCACGCTGTCCGGCGGGGAGGCGCAGCGGATTCGTTTGGCGACGCAGATCGGCTCAGGTCTCGTCGGCGTGCTTTACATTTTGGACGAACCTTCGATCGGTTTGCATCAGCGCGATAATGATCGTCTGCTGGCGACCTTGAAAGGACTGCGCGATTTGGGCAACAGCCTGATCGTCGTCGAGCATGATGAAGATACCATTCGCGCGGCGGACCATATCGTCGACATCGGTCCGGGCGCCGGTGAATACGGCGGTCAAATTGTCGCGCAGGGGGATTTAAAAGCCATTTTGCAAACGCCGCAATCGCTGACCGGACAATACCTCGCGGGCAAGCGCTACATTCCCGTACCGGCGCAACGCCGCAAAGGCAACGGCAAAAAGCTTGTAGTCCGCGGCGCGAGCGAACACAACTTGCAGAATATTGATGTGACGTTCCCCTTGGGCTGCCTTACGGTCGTGACCGGGGTATCCGGTTCGGGTAAGAGTACGCTGGTCAACGAGATCCTTTACAAAGGGTTGGCCAACGGTCTGTACCGCAAATACCACCGCACCGGCACGTATAAAAGCATTACCGGCGCGAAAAATATCGACAAAATTATCGATATCAACCAGCAGCCGATCGGACGTACGCCGCGTTCCAATCCGGTGACCTATACCGGTGTTTTCACGCCGATTCGTGAATTGTACAGCCAAACGCCGGAAGCGAAGTTGCGCGGCTATAAGCCGGGGCGTTTCAGCTTCAATATGAGCGGCGGCCGGTGCGAGGCCTGCAAGGGCGACGGCATCATTAAAATTGA
>NZ_JAHAHH010000082.1 GCF_018373335.1 Negativicoccus succinicivorans | reverse complement strand
TGCCACAGCGGCGGGAAGTAATGCCGTTGCGAATGGAGACACCGCGTCTGCTTTCGGTTCCGCAGCTAAAGCGACCGGGAAAGCTTCCACGGCTCTCGGAGTTTGGGCTCAGGCGAAAAGCAATGAATCGGTAGCGGTCGGCGCTTATACAGTGGCGGAAAGACATGCCGCGGCGATTGGTCCGCAAGCGAAAGCGCTCAGTGAACAGGCTGTCGCCGTTGGCGGCAAAGCGGAAGCGCAAGAGGCTTACAGTTTAGCCATCGGATCGCTGGCAAGCGCGACGCAAAAAGGTGGTGTCGCGCTCGGTGCGAACAGCCTTGCCGATAGAGAGGCTAGAGTCTGGGGCTTTGATGCGTCGGCAGGCAAAGCCATGAATGAAGATACTTTGCTGGGCGAGAAAAAAGCAGAACGCGCGCAAGCAATAGAGAAACTTAACGGCCTGCGAGGAGAGTTAAAACAATTACGGACTGAATTAGAAGAAAGCATTAAAAAAGATTCCATTGGCCAGGATGGAAAACGCGTACCATCCGATAAGACTAAACAAATTCAGGAAAATCTGCAAAATAAAACGGGTGAATTTGACGCGCAATTCAAATTGGTAAACGGATATGTAAATGCATGGCAATCCATCGATGGGGCGGTTTCTGTAGGAAATGCGGAAGTTGGAGTTACCCGTCAGATTACGGGCGTCGCTGCCGGCACGGAAGACACTGATGCGGTGAACGTGGTCCAGCTGAAAAAACTGGCCAGCAATGTAAACGAACAAATGACCGGGTTAGATACCCGCATCACAACGAACACTGAAAACATCACAAAGAACACTGAAAATATTACCGTTTTGAACGGACGGGTCGATCAACTGGATACGAGAGTCGACAGAATCGGCGCAGGCGCGGCCGCCTTGGCGGGACTTCATCCCTTGGATTATGATCCCGAAAATAAATGGGACTTCGCCGCGAGCTATGGCAACGACAACGGAGCGAACGCGGTAGCCATCGGCGCATTCTATCGGCCGACCGCAAACAGAATGTTCAGCGTCGGCGGATCGTTCGGCGGCGGTGAAAACATGCTCAACGTCGGCTTCTCCATGAAAGTGGGAAGCGGCAACGAGTACACGGAACTTTCCCGCTCTGAAATGGCGCAGAAACTGGACGCGCAAGATGAAGAAATTCGGAACATGAAGGCCGAGATGCAGGAAATCCTGCGTCAGCTGGAAACGCTTCAAGCGTAGTCCGGAAAATAAAAAGCCTGCGGAAAGAATATTCTTTTCACGACAGAAAAAAGGTCACGGCGCATACGCGTCGTGGCCTTTTGGCGTGGGGAAATTTATTTTTTCAGGCGCGTCGGGCAGTAACGAAAGCCACGTCCGCTTCTCGGAAATCGCCCGCGAAACGGACGGCAAGCGCGGGCACGAAAGAAGAGTCACGTGTCAGCGTGAAAAAAATGAAGGAGCGCGGCCGTGCGCCTTCATTTTTTTGTCTCGTCACGTTTCCGCATTCACGAACCATTCGCTTAAATTAGGTAAGAAGAAAATTATATTTTCCTTTGCCTTGTAAAATTCCCGTAAAGAATAATGAAAAAAATTCTTTTTGGCATGGGAGTTTTTTCTGCGAGATTCCCTCCTCTTTTGCGGGAAATGCCCATAATCAGCGCATGGCCATGTAAAAACGCTTGTGTTATGGGCGAAAACCGTTCGGATACTATGAAACATGCCTGTATTTGATAATGCTACATATGTGATATATAATAAATGAGATGTAAAAGATTATTGGAAAATGATTGAATTGCCGATTAAGAGCAATCGTTTGTTTTGGGAGGGAAGCATGAATAAAATTTATAAGTTGATTTGGAGCAAAACCAAAAATTGTTGGGTTGTTGCGTCGGAAATGGCGAAAGGACATGGGAAAAATAAATCCCGCGTTCAAAACAGCCTGCTTGCCGCTTTTGTGACAGCGGCGCTTTTGGCGGGAGGCGTGACAGATGTACAGGCGCTGACACAACAGGAAAAAGAGGAAGTCGCCCAATATTTGCTTGATAAGATTGCCCACGGCGGAGAAATCCCCGGTGTGGACGCGGCGTACGGGCCCACGAACTTTCCTGATGCGATTACGAATGGTATTTACTACTATTCCGACATTTCGAATAAAATTGGTGAGAAGCTGAAAGAAGACGGACTGACGCTCCGGTATTTTGCCGTACGTCCGGACTATATTGAACCGTCTCGTGACTATCTGAACCGCTATGCCGACTCCAAATGGACCAACGTCGATAACGACGGGGCATTCGGCGCGCACTCCATGGCACTCGGCTACCGTGCGTTCTCGGAAGCTAAACACGGTGTCGCCATCGGTCGCTCCTCGTTGGCGGGAGGATCCAAGCGGGATGGTGATTACGGCGGTGACGGTGATGTTGCCATCGGTAATATGGCTTGGGCGCTGGGGGATAAAGCGGTCTCCATCGGAGATAAAGCGCTCTCCGCCGACAAGAGCATTGCCATTGGGATTCAAGCCGAAGCCGGCGCGAATAAAAATGATCCGAACTCGATCCAACGTGACCCGCAAACGAACCTGCCCTACGTTGTCAGCGATATCGCGAAAATGAACTCGGCTATCGCCATCGGGCGTGATACCAAGGCGTGGGGGCATCAATCCGTCTCCATCGGCGGGAGCGCCAAAGCCACGGGAAAATATGCCTTGAGCTTTGGGAACTCGGCGGAAGCGTCGGCGATGGACTCCTTCGCCTTCGGTAATTATGCAAGTGCCAAAGGGATTGGTGCGATTGCCATCGGCAGTAACTACGATCAGTCGAGCGATGCGGCGAAGGCGTACAGCGGTGACACGATTGCCATCGGTCGCGGCTCGGTTGCCGGCGATGAAAATGACACGACAACGGCGTATAATACCGTCGCTATCGGTGTCAATGCCAAAGCGGTCCCGGATTATACGTATAAAAAAGTCAAAGATGCCGTTCTCCTCGGTGCCAACACAAGAGTAAAAGAAGAACGTGGAATAGCTGTCGGTGCGAATGCGTATGTCGACGGAGTCAGCGGGGCGGCATTCGGTGATAACGCGTCGGTTGTTGCCACTGAAGGATTGGCTATCGGTAAAAATGCAAAGATCGCATACAACTCGGCGCAATCCATTGCGATCGGCAGCGGCGCGGAAGTGAAAAACGAAAATGCTAAACCTTCGGAACGGGCGGTTGCCGTCGGAACAGGTGCTGCGGTCGGCGGTAATTCATCCGACGCGATTGCCATCGGCACCGGCGCGAAAACGCAAGAGGGAGCGAAGGGCAGTATCGTCATCGGTAAAGGTTCCGTTGTCAAAGGCTATGACAGCGTGGCCATCGGTACGAATGCGTCCACTCAATGGTATAACTCAGTCGCCATCGGTAACGGCGCGCAAGCGATATCGAGCGACGGTATCGCTTTGGGCAGCGGGAGCAAGGCAACAGTCTATCATGGTGAAAAGGGATATGACCCGTATAAAGATGGATACACCATCGACGCGAACCCCGGCGCGGCATGGAAATCCACGAAATCGGCGCTTTCTGTCGGTGACGTAGGAAACAATATCACCCGCCAAATCACGAGCGTAGCCGCAGGGCGTAATGACACGGACGCCGTCAACGTGGCGCAGCTGAAAAAGATGCGTACCTATACGGATACGAAGATGAACGCTTGGGTTCTGAAAGCCACTTCCGACAAAGGCGCGGCAGCGGAAGGGAAAAAGATTAACAACACGGATAATGCCGTTACCTTTGACGCGGAAACAAATCAGGGACTTACCGTCACGAGAACCGGCGCGACGATCAAGTACGGTGTGAACGCCATCAAATTAGCAAACCATATCACCGGCCGCGTCATTGAAAACATCAATGGCGGCGGTATACCAATCAACAACATTTTCGCGAAATTCTCAATTAGCGGTGCAGACGCTGCGACCAAAAAGAATTTGACCCTGAGCAAGACATCCACGCCGAACATCCAATTCCTCGGCACAGATGATGAAACCACCGTTACCATTGATGGTGGCTCGAGTGATCCGACCGTCACCGTAGGCTTGGCAAAAGAGTTCAAAGACAAAGTAACGACGAACGAAAGCAACATTAAAAAGAATACAACTGCCATTGACGGTTTGACGACAAAAGTTTCTACCAACGAAGGCAATATTACAAAAAATACAACTGCCATTGCGGACCTGACCCCGAGAGTTGCGACGAATGAAACGAACATCGGAAAACTGCAGGCAGGCTTCACCGTGAAAGACGGCGGAACGGGCACGGCGGACGTCACTCTCGGCGGAGATAAAGCACCGGAAGTCACCTTCAATGCGGTAGTAGACAAAGATAAGGCAGCAACGACGAACGGTTCCTCGCTGACCTCATCTGTCGATAAGGACAGAAACGTCACCTACAAGCTGAACATGAAACAGCTGAAACAAGACCTCGGCATTACCGACGGCCCTGGTGGCGTCATGAGCTCGTGGAAACTGAAAGTAAAGGACGAAACAACACCGCAGGAAATCAAAAACGGCAACACGGTTACCTTTGAGGCAACCGGCGATGGACTCACCGCCACAAGAAAGGGCATGACCATTACATACGGTATCGACGGAAGCGCGATTGATATTTCCGAAAACAAAACTGTTACCGGTCTGAAACAGGATATCAAAGACGCTAAGACCACCGTCAAAGCAGGCGACTATGTGAAGGTTAAACCAAGCACCGAGGACGGCACGGACGGAACTATCTACACCGTGACCGGTCCGGAAATCACGGTAGACAGTAACCTTGGAATCAAGGATAAAACCGACAGCGACAGCAACAAAATAGGATATGAACTCAGCCTGAATAAAGAGCTCACAGGTCTTACCAGCGTAAGCAGCGACACGTTCAAAGCAGGTAATGACGTAACGCTCGACAAAACCGGTCTTACCATCACGGGCGGCCCGTCTGTTACCACCGGCGGTATTGACGCAGGCAAGAAGAAAATTACCAACGTGGCTGACGGAGCGGCAGACAGCGATGCGGTCAACTTCAAACAGTTGAGTGACGTAAAATCCATTGCGACAACCAACGAAACGAACATCGGAAAACTGCAGGCAGGCTTCACCGTAAAAGCGGGAACGGGCACGGCGGACGTCGC
>NZ_JAHAHH010000081.1 GCF_018373335.1 Negativicoccus succinicivorans | reverse complement strand
TTAACACCGCAAATCGGGATATCATAAGGCAGTAACAATTTGGCTACACTGATTAATGTACCATCGCCGCCGAGCGTAAATGCCATATCCATAGATTCCTGCATTTCCTGTAAGGAAGCCCAGCGTTCATAGGTAAAATGGTACTCGCGCTGCATCGCTTCTTCACGGTAGGAATCAATAATGTAGAAATCTATATCCGCATTCTGCAAGTGTTGACACAAATCATTGACATGATGCTCTATATTTTTTTTAGATAAATTCGGAAAAATTCCTACCAGCATAATAGTTAACCTCTCTCTACTTGTGTCAGTTGTATGATTGTCTGTCGCCAATCAAAAAAGTTCGGTGGCGGTACTTCCTTACGCAACCATGCTAAAAACTCTCGATTACCGTCTGCTCCGTGAATCGGTGAGTCTGTCAAACCCCAAATGAAAAAGCCCAACTGCTCAATGGCCGGCAAAACGCTAGTCAGTACTTCTCGATGGACGGCAGATGATTTAATGACACCGCCCTTGCCCACTTTTTCCGGTCCGGCTTCGAATTGCGGCTTGATTAAAATCACAGCATCACCGGTATCTTTCAATAATGGATATGCCGGCGGCAATACTTTGGTGACGGAAATAAATGAAACATCACAGCCGATGAAATCAAGCGGTTCAGGAATCAGGTCCGTGGTAACATCACGCATATTGGTGCGCTCAAGATTGACAACCCGGGAGGAGTTACGTAATGACCAAGCTAATTGCCCATATCCCACATCGACCGCATATACTTTGGCCGCACCATGTTGGAGAGCGCAATCGGTAAAGCCGCCGGTAGAGGCTCCGATATCAAGCATAATTTTCCCTTCCATGGGCAATGAAAATACTTCCAATCCTTTTTCCAATTTGAGTCCGCCGCGGCCGACATAGCGAAGTGGCGCCTTTCGTAGACGAATGGCTGCGGTCACATTGACTTTCGTACCCGGTTTATCAATCGGCACATCGTCTACCAGGACATCTCCTGTCATAATATAACGGCGTGCCTTTTCACGACTTGTAAAGAAACCTTTATTGACCAGCAAGAGATCTAATCGTTCCTTGGATTTCATATCAATACCACAGGTAGTAAGAATACGCTACCGCAACTCCCAACAATGCGCCGGCAAAAACTTCCAAAGGTGTGTGTCCAAGCAATTCCTTAAATTTCACATCATTAAACGGATGACCTGCCATAAATTCATGAATCAACTCATTCAAAAACTTGGCCTGTTTGCCAGCCGCCCGACGTACACCGGCGGCGTCGTACATAACAATAGCGGCAAAAAAGAATGCCAGCGCGAAGAGGTTGGAACTGATTCCTTCCTGAATTCCGATCGAACAACAAAGAGCCACTACCAAAGCGCTGTGTGAACTCGGCATGCCGCCGGACCCGACTAAACGTTCAACATCAAAACGATGGTGCTTTACTAAAAATAAAATGACTTTTATGATTTGCGCAATGAGCCATGCGCTAAAGGCAGAGAGAAATACGACATTGCTTGCAATGTCACGAATGTATAATTCCAAATCTATTTCTCCTTACATCGTTCTTCGTAATAAATAGTCAGGGAACTTCGCCAAATAAGTATTTTGTAAATTCAATTCATTCACAATTTCAACCGCTTTTTGTGCTTCTAAGTGCGCACGTTCCTGTGCCCCCTTGAGACCAAGCAATTGTACATATGTAGACTTAGCCTGCTTTTCATCCTGACCGACACGTTTGCCAAGTTGCTCTTCGTCGCCAATTTTATCTAAAATATCATCAACAATTTGAAACAGTAAGCCGAGACGATCTCCTAGTGCAGCAAGCTTGACTTGTTTTTCTGCATCGAGCGCAGCAATAACGCCCGCCATTAACAATGGAGCGGTGATGAGACGCCCGGTTTTAAGTGCATCCATTAATCGCAGTTGCGAAAGGGTTTGGTCATGCCCTTCCGCTTGCATATCAATAATTTGTCCGCCTACCATCCCATCGGGACCGGCTGCTTCCGCCAAAATTTGCACTAATTGTAAACGGATAGTTGGCAAAATATTTTCGGACTTGGCTATAATTTCAAAGGCTACTGTTAACAGTCCGTCCCCTGCCAGTGTCGCAATAGCAGGCGTAAATTTTTTGTGATTGGTCAGCCTGCCGCGACGATAATCGTCATCATCCATACATGGTAAATCATCGTGAATCAATGAATAGGTATGCACACATTCAATGGCTGCGGCAATATTCAAATATGGATCCAAGGGGATATCAAATGCTTCCAGTGTACTGAGAAAAAGAATGGGGCGAACGCGTTTACCGCCTCCTAAAAGGCTGTAGTTCATTGCTTCAAACAACACTTTATAGGTATCGTCTTGCGGCTTCAAAAGTGAATGCAAAGCAGTTTCAATAATCTCTTTTCGTGTCGCTAAATAATGTTCAAATGGAATCATTAGCGACTCCGTTCTGTACACTTTCTAAAGCTGTGAGTTCGCTGCGGTAGCTTTCTGCAAGTTCACCGTATTCCGTCAACAGGCTATCGCCTCTACGGGCAAGCTCAGTTCCTTCTTTAAATAAAGCAAGCGCCTGCTCTAATGTAAGGTCACCATTTTCCAATGCTTCAGTGATTTCCGTCAGTCGTTGCATAATTTCTTCAAAATTCTTAGATTTGGAATTCATCGCTTCAAAATCTCCTTCACTTCCGCTACGATGCTCACTTTTTCACCGATAATAATAAATTCTTCACCAAGGTGACATTCGGTAAGCGAGGTAAGGCGATGTTGGTTTTTCTCCAACCAAAAGTAACCGTTACGAAACATTTCTTCAGGAGACAACTGCGTCAGCTTCCGCTTTTGCTCCTGTTGACGATCCTTTTCTTTTTCATATAGCGATTGCGCTGCTAAAAATAAACGCCATTTTTGGCGTTGCCAATTTTGAGTTAATACAAAATGGCTTTTGGTCACTCCGACTTGGGAAAACCTCCGAACGAGTTGATGCCATTGGTAGATACGCTGTTTATCATAATATTGCCAAGCAGCCGACAAGCGTTGCAAAGTATGGTGAAAGTCAACGGCGATCTCCGTCAATGCAGGAACGGCAAGTTGCGCGGCATGGGTCGGTGTCGCGGCACGAACGTCAGTGACCAAATCAAGCAACGGATGATCGTTTTCATGGCCGATTGCTGAAATCGTCGGAATACGCGACTGGAACGCTGCGGTCAAAACTGCTTCATTATCATACGGTGCAAGTTCTGCCTGTGAACCTCCTCCGCGAGCAATAATTAATATATCGCAAAGTTCCTTTTCTGCATTGGCAGATAGAATGGCATCCGCAATTTCCTGCGCCGCCTCTGTGCCTTGTACACGTGTCGGAAACACGGTAATTTTCACGAGTGGATTCCGCTGGCCGATCATGCGTTTCAAATCATGCAAAACTGCGCCTTCCGGCGAAGTCACAATACCGATCCGCGAAGGATGAGGCGGTAACTTTCGCTTGCGTTCCCAAGCGAAAAAGCCTCGAGCACGTAAGTCTTCCACCATTTTTTCTCGTGCCAATGTTTGTGCGGATTTACCTTTAATATTTACACGATCGGCAACCAACCTCAAGCTTTGGTATGCTGACTGATAGTTCAGATTACCCGAAACAACTATCGTTGCGCCGATCTCGATCATCTTTTCAAATAAACGTGCTTTACTTGCCCAAAGCACACAACTGATACGAGATGATGTTGCAGGGTCTTCCAATGAGAAAAAAAGATGTCCTCGCGCCGAACGTCCTGTTTCCGCTACTATGCCTTCAATCCATAATGATTGCAGGAGATAGTCCGTATTTATTTTTTTCTCGAGATAGGATGTTACTTCCGCTACTGTTTGAATGCGCATAATTGATATCTCATCGCGGCAAATGCATTGCCGGTGGCATTGTCGCTGCTATATTCCGGTGCTGCAAGAAACGGTCGTAAATGACAATTTTTTAAAATTTCTGAAAACTCATTGCGCAAATACATATTTGCGAATACACCGCCGACCGCAATAAAGGGACGTCCTTGTTCAAAATTCAAACGCTCTGCAGTACGGGCTAAAATACGACAAATGTAATCGAATACGGATACCGCTAAATCCTGCTTTGAGAGATCTCCCGCTTCATATACTTTGCGCAGTTGCGTTTCCGCACCGGCAAAACTGAGTGAATCCAGTCTTCGCGGTAGCGACAAGCGATACGAAAGCCTCCCTTGCTGCGCCAACTTCTCCAAAGAAGGTCCGGCAGGAAAAGGCAAGCCCAGCATGACACCGATACGGTCAATCAACTGTCCGGCGGAAATATCGTCACTCGTAGCCAACTCGGTAATGGCGAGACCCTCCGTTTTCCATTTCACTTCCAACCAATCGGTAGTGCCGCCGCTCAGATGCAGCATATAAAGCGGCTCCTGCCAAAGTTCCGGGTAGTCGCGAATGGCGGCAAAAACGTGGTTTTCCTGATGACTGAAGCAGTGTAAAGGAACTCGTAAAATGCTTGCCAGAGAACGCGCCGTTCCTAAGCCGGCCAAGAAAGCCGGCATATAAGAGTCTTCCCGACGGCGCGGAACATCGGAGACGCCGATCACATCGATCTTCCCTGCATATTCTTGCCGTACTGACATGATCAACTCCGGCAAATTACGAACGTGTTGGTAAAGCATTTCGGATTGTGAAAGACCGCGTTTTCCCGCCTTAACCTTTAAAAGGCGTCGTGCTTGTGTCACAACTTCGAATTTTTCATTGACAATAGCTACGGATGTAGTGTAGCAACTGGTATCAATGCCTAAAAAAGCAACTTTCTTATCCATAGTTACTCCGCTTAGGCGTTAGCGCCGCTTTTATGTTCCTTGCTGATTACGTCCAATACGGCATTGACGAACTTATAGCTCTTGTCGGCGCCATATTCTTTTACAAGCTGAATCGCTTCGTTAATAACGATGCCCGCTTCCACAGGTTCCGGAGCGTATACCATTTCCCAAGTGGCCAAGCGCAACACATTGCGTTCCACAGCGCCTAAATGAGCGATTTTACGCTTTGGCGAATGACTTTGCAACAAGGCGTCAATAGCTTCTAAATTCGCTTTAGTTCCGTCAATGATGGCGTTGGCATAGGCAATATCCAAGGCGCCGAAATCATCTGTCGGAATAGGAGTTGATTCTTCTCCCTTATGAAATTCCAATGCATATAGAGTTTGAAATGCATATACTCTAGCTAAACGACGATTACGATTCTGTTTCATTCTTTGTCTCCTCTGCCACCTGATCGGGTCCTATAATATGTTCAAAGTGAACATCAATTCTTACATCCGGTA
>NZ_JAHAHH010000080.1 GCF_018373335.1 Negativicoccus succinicivorans | reverse complement strand
TTTTCTCCATTTATTCATGACGAGCGAGGAGATCTCGTTCATCAAAACTACGACTACAATCAAGATAACGCCGGTGGCGTACGCTTTATCCGTGTGAATACCTTCGCTGGAAAGCGCGTACATGTGAATCGCCATCGTTCGACCGGACTGCATCAGGTTGCCCGGAATTTCCGGAACAGTGCCGATCGTGTACATCAACGCGACCGTTTCACCGACGATACGGCCGATCGCCAGAATTATGCCCGCCACAATCCCGCGGCCGGCCACCGGCAAAATAATTTTTAAAATAGTGTCCCGTTTACCTACGCCCAAGCCGTAGCTGCCTTCGCGCAAACCGGTCGGCACGGTCAAAAGCGCTTCTTCCGTTGTCTTAATGACAAAGGGGAGCACGAGGATCGTCATTGTCAAAACACCGGATAGTAACGAATATCCCAGTTGCAAGAAAATAACGAAAAACAAAAAACCGAATAAACCGTACACAATGGAAGGAATACCGGCGAGCGTTTCACTGGCCATCCGAACCCATTTTACCAACCACGAGTCGCGTTGCGCGTATTCCGTCATATACACGGCGGTGCCTACGCCCAACGGTATCGCCAAAAGCAATGTGCCGATGGTCAGATAAATCGTCGTGATCAATGCAGGAAAGAGCGAAACGTTGGATGTATTGTACTTATAAGCAAACAGATCGGCGGTCACGAACGGAATACCGTTCCAAAGGATGTGCACCAACAAGTACACCAAGACCCCCATCGTGAGCGTAATGCCCAGCCAAACCGCTGCCTGTACGATCCATTCGTAGGCGCCGCGCGGTTCCCCACGACGTTTGCTCATGATTTAACCAGCCTTTCACGTAAAAACAGGAACAGCGTATTCAATAACAAAATCATAATAAACAAAATCGCGCCGGTCGCAATCAACGCTTCCCTGTGCAGGTCTGCCGCGTAACCCATTTCCAAAACGACATTGGCCGTCAAAGTACGCGTCCCGTCCCAAAGTGACGACGGAATCACTGCCTGGTTACCCGCGACCATGATAACGGCCATCGTTTCACCGACCGCGCGGCCGATGCCCAAGACAAACGACGCCAAGATACCGCCGGAAGCCGCCGGCACCATGATCCCGACCACGGTGCGCTCGTGAGTCAGCCCCAGCGCGCGACCGCCTTCATAGTAACGATCCGGTACCGTCGAAAGCGCCGACTCGCTGACCGAAATAATCGTCGGCAAAATCATAATGGCAAGCAATAACGCCGCCGTAAACACGCTGTTGCCGTTGCCGCCTAAATACTCGCGCACCATCGGCACCATGACAACCATGCCGAAGAAACCGTAGACGATCGAAGGAATACCGGCCAACAATAAAACTAACGAACGCAGTACACGACGCCACTTTTCCGGTGCAAAAAAAGAAAGGCAGACGGCTGCCGCCAAGGCAACCGGTCCGCCCATCAAAATCGCACCGAGAGTGACCAGCATACTGCCGATGATCATCGGGAAAATCCCGTATGTGGGCGGTACGTCCGTCGGGCGCCAACTTGATCCCAAAAGGAAATCCTGCAAACCGATGGTAAACATCGGCGGAATTCCTTTGGCAAAGATAAAGAGCCCGATGAGGAAGACGCATACGATGGACATTGCCGCCATCACATGCACCGTCCAGCTCATCAACTTTTCACTTGTCTGCGAATTCATCCGCTCACTCCCGCTTCTTACCGGCAGATGTTATTTCGCATCCTGCCATTTCGTAATTTTGCCAATGTAAACGTCACGAACAGAATCCGCTTTGACGTTTTCTACGCTGTTCGCTTTGTTGACAATAACCGCCAAGCCGTCTTTGGCAATAACGTTGCCTTCAACTTTATCTTTTTCGCTGTCTTTCAATTCACGCGATGCCATACCGAGATCGGCCGTGCCGCTGATCGCCGATTGAACACCGGTCGTCGAGTCGCTCTGCTGCACTTCGACTTTCAGGTTCGGGTTGGCTTTCTGGTAAGCTTCCGCCAATTTTTCCATGACCGGAGTTACCGAAGACGAACCCGCGCATACGATTTTGCCGGACTGGTTGGCCGGAGTGTACGCTGCCGGAGCTTGATCCACCGCGATGTAGCCGTTGTCATTAACGATCTTCTGGCCTTCTTTACTGTGGATAAATTTCAGGAAGTCTTCCGCTTGCGGAGTCAAACCTTTTTCTTTGCTGATGACAACATTGAACGGACGAGCCAATTTGTACTGGCCGTTCATAACGTTCGCCGGAGTCGCTTCCACGCCGTCAACTTTCAACGCTTTTACGGTATCGTTCAACGAACCGAGGGAAATGTAGCCGAGCGCATACGCGTCATTCGCTACGCTGGTCATCATGACGTTGGTGCTGTTCGTAATCTGAGCGGAGCTCAAAGTGCGGTCGACTTTCTTACCGTTTTCTTTGACTTCAATGCCCAACAATTCAACGAACGCGCCACGCGTACCGGAACCGTCTTCACGGGAAATAACGTGAATATCTTTGGCCAAATCAAAAGCCGCTTTGTCTCCGCCGGAGCTGGAGCCGGAACCGCCACCGCAACCCGCGATCGCTAATGCCATTACTACACTGGCTGCTGCTAAACCTAAACGTTTACCTTGTTTCATCTTTTTCGTTCCTCCTTTGGAATCGATACGAATTGGTATAACTGCATAATAGCGGAAGACTGTCAAAAGACCACACAGTCTTTGTAAATAGATTGTAAAAACAAAATTTTGGTAAGCTGCCTTGAAAACAACTCGTACAAATTCTTCTTTTCCTTTTAATAAGTCCTTTATTTACAACGACGGCGGGAATTCTCAACGCGTCGCGAAAAACAATTTCTTATTTTTACACGTTTACAAGCGTCTCATTTTATTGTAAAAGCGGACAAAAAAAGAGCGGTGCTCACCGCTCTTTTTCATACCCATTTTTGATTGTCGTCTTTCGTCTGCAGCAGCTGCTGTTTTTCATGTTTTTCCGCCCGCAGAAACGCGTACACGGCTTCGGCGGCTTTCCGATTCATACCGGGCACGGCCGCCAATGCTTCGACATCGGCCGCGCGCATCGCGTCCAAATTCGGAAACGCCTGCCATAACGCCTGACGACGTTTCGGACCGATGCCGTCAATATGATCCAAAATGGATTGGAAGTTCCGTTTGCTGCGCAATTTGCGATGGTACGTAATCGCGAACCGATGGGCTTCATCACGCACCGTCTGCAACAACTGCAGCGCCGGCAAACGATGATCCAACACAATCGGTTCGTTACTGTACTCGGTAAAAATCTCTTCGATCCGTTCCGCCAGAGCGATGACCGGTGTTTGGACGCCGCACTCGCGAATGACGGGCAACGCCGCATGCAACTGTCCTTTGCCGCCGTCGATGACGATCAAATCCGGCAACGGCCAATCGGGATGATTGCCATAACGGCGCGCCATGATTTCACGCATGGAAGCGAAATCATCCGGCTTGCCCTGCACGGTTTTCAATTTGAATTTGCGGTATTCGCTACGGGTCGGTTTGCCGTCAATCAAAACGCTCATGGAGGCGACGGTCTCCGCGCCCTGAATATGACTGATATCAAAACACTCAATGCGTTCCGGCAGATTGGGCAGATCCAAAATTTGCGCGAGATCGCGCACGGCGCCGCTTTGTTTATCCACCGTGTGCTGCCATTGCAGTTCTTTATCCGCCAGGTACTTCGCGGCATTGTCCTGCGCCATATCTTTCAGGCCGCGACGGAAGCCTCGTTGCGGCACGGCGATTTTCACCTGCGAGCCCCGCTCCGCCGTCAACCATTCACCAAGCAGTTCGGCATCGGCAGGCAAAAACGGCACGGCTACTTCTTTCGGCACGCGGTCTGCGTTGCCGGTGTAATAATTCTTGATAAATCCGGCCAACACTTCCGCATCACTTTCACCGTATGAGCCGCTGACCATATAGTTTTCTTTGCCGATCACTTTGCCGGCGCGGACAAGTAAAATGACGACGCCCACTTTATCCGCCGTGCGAGCGACGCCGATCATATCCAAGTTGCCGGCGGCGGCCACGATATTTTGCCGCTCCTGTACGCTCTTCAAAGCGACGATACGGTCCCGGTAGCGGGCCGCTTCCTCATACCGCATCGCCGCGGCCGCCTCTTTCATGCTGTTTTCCCAGCGGTGCAGCCACTGCCGGTTTTTACCTTCAAAAATATCGCAGACTTCCTGCGCCATTTGATGATAAGTAGCTTGTTCCACCCGGCCCATGCAGGGAGCCTGGCAGCGTTTCAAATGGTATTGCAGACAGGGCCGTCGTACTTTCATCGACCGACAGGTCCGCAAGGGGTAAATCTGCCGCAAGGTTTTCAATGTCCGCGCCACCGAGCCGACATCCGTAAACGGCCCCAAGTACCGCGCGCCGTCACGCACCAGCCGCCGCGTCATAAAGACGCGCGGATAATCTTCCTGCAACGTGATTTTGATGTACGGATATGTTTTATCATCCCGCAGGAGAATATTATATTTCGGATGCAAGCGTTTAATCAAATTGCATTCGAGAATGAGCGCTTCCAGTTCCGTTTTGGTCAGAATAAAGTCGACATCTTCGGCGTGGTTCATCATGGCATTCACTTTGGGACTGTTCTTGCTTTCTTCCCGCACGTAGGAACGCACGCGGCTGCGTAAATTCACCGCTTTGCCGACGTAGATGACTTTACCGAACCGATCTTTCCACTGGTAGACCCCGGGTGTGGTCGGCAAGGCGTCGAGCTTGGTTTGGATCCGCTCATTCACTTGCCGCATGGCGATCCTCCACCTGACCGAGTTTTCGCGCCCGTTCCAGCAATGGCGCTAAATAATGACCCGTGTATGACTCCGGCACGGCCGCTACTTCCTCCGGCGTACCGGTCGCCACGATCGTACCGCCGCCCGAACCGCCTTCCGGTCCCAAGTCGATAATATGATCGGCGCATTTAATCACATCTAAATTGTGCTCGATGATCACCACGGTATCGCCTTCATCGACGATTCGCTGTAAGACATCCATCAGTTTATGAATATCCGCCACATGCAAACCGGTGGTCGGTTCATCCAAAAGATAAAGTGTCTTGCCGGTACTGCGTTTCGCCAGCTCCGTCGCCAATTTGACGCGCTGCGCTTCCCCGCCGGAAAGCGTGGTCGCCGGCTGACCGAGGCGAATGTAACCGAGCCCCACGTCCTGAATCGTTTGCAATTTTCGGACAATGGCCGGGTGATTGACGAAAAATTCGACCGCCTCATCCACCGTCATATTGAGCACATCGGAAATATTTTTGCCTTTATATTTCACTTCCAGCGTTTCGCGATTATAGCGCGCGCCGTGGCAGACTTCGCAGGGCACGTAC
>NZ_JAHAHH010000079.1 GCF_018373335.1 Negativicoccus succinicivorans | reverse complement strand
AAAGCGGGCATCCCGGCGGATCATTATCAATTACTGATTTGCTTGCATTTCTTTATAACGTGGAGATGAATAACGACCCGAGTGATTCGCATCGTCCGGATAGTGATCGTTTGGTGCTTTCCAAAGGACATGCTGCGCCAGGTTTGTACGCGGCATTGGCGGGTAAGGGCTTTTTTGCTAAAGACGAGCTTTGGCATTTACGTAAAATTGATGCGATGCTGCAAGGCCATCCGGATATGAAGCATACACCGGGGGTGGAAATGACGACAGGCTCTCTCGGACAGGGGTTCAGTGCGGCATGCGGTATGGCCTTGAATGCAAAACTTGAAAATGACGCGTATCATACGTTTGTTATCGTAGGTGACGGAGAATCGCAGGAAGGTCAAGTCTGGGAAGCTGCAATGTTTGCAGGTCATTATAAGCTGGATACCTTGACGGCGTTTGTCGACTTTAACGGATTGCAAATCGACGGTAAAATTACCGACGTTATGTCGCCTTTACCATTACCGGATAAATTCCGCGCCTTTAATTGGCATACTATTGAAGTGGACGGTCATGATATTAATGCCCTGCACGAAGCAATCGCCGAAGCGCGAGAAACAAAAGGTATGCCGACTGCTATTATTATGAAAACCGTAAAAGGCAAAGGAATTCGTGAAATGGAAAATCAGGCAGGTTGGCACGGCAAAGCTCCATCGTTCGAACAATACAACCTGTATATAAAAGAATTGGAGGATGAATAATGGCCAAAGCAACGCGCGATGCATACGGCGAAATCCTGAAAGAATTGGGGGCCGAGAATCCAAAGATTGTTGTTTTGGATGCTGATTTATCTTCATCTACCAAAACAGCAGAATTTAAAAAAGTCTTTCCTGAACGGCATTTCAACTGCGGTATTGCCGAGCAAAACATGATGGGGGTTGCCGCAGGTTTTGCGACAACGGGAAAAATTCCCTTTGCTTCGACGTTTGCTGTATTCGGCGCCGGCCGTGCCTACGAACAAATCCGAAATTCTATTTGCTATCCTAAGCTCAACGTTAAAATTGCGGTGACGCATTCCGGTCTGACTGTCGGTGAAGACGGAGCGACGCACCAGATGCTTGAAGACATTTCATTGATGCGTACATTGCCGAATATGACGGTAACTGTTCCCGCGGACGCCGCCGAAACGAAGGCTATTATTCGCTGGGCCGCTGACTATGAAGGTCCGGTTTATATTCGTATGGGGCGTGCCAAAGTGGAGGATGTTATGCCCGAAGGCTGTACGTTTACACCGGGCAAAGCGACATTATTGCGTGATGGCGCCGATGTAACGCTTATGGCGTGCGGCGTTATGGTGGCACCGGCATTAGAAGCAGCGGAAATTCTTGATTCGGAAGGCATTTCGGCAAGAGTGGTCAATGTGAGCAGCATTAAACCGATTGACGCGACGGCCATTCAGGAAGCGGTCAAGATGACCGGTGCGATTGTTTCCTGTGAAGAACACAATATCATTGGCGGTTTAGGGGCAGCGATTGCCGAAGTGTTGGTACAATCTACGCCGGCGCCCATGGAAATGGTAGGCACTAAAGATACTTTCGGGGAATCTGGAACGCCGGATGCGTTGTTGGAGAAGTACGGTTTAACGGCAGCACATATTGTTTTAGCCGCGAAACGTGTTATCAGCCGAAAGAGTAGGGTATAATGATCTGCTTTGAAAATGTTACCAAACGATATGGTAATAATATCGCGCTGCGAAATTTAAATTTACATATTGAAAAAGGTGAGTTTGTCTTTCTCGTCGGACCGAGTGGGGCGGGAAAATCTACTTTTATTAAGTTACTTTCCCATGAAACCGTGCCGGATGAAGGCAAAGTTTTCGTCGACGGAATTGAAGTCAACCGTTTGAAAAAGAGCAAGATCCCGTATCTGCGTCGTAAGCTTGGGATTGTTTTTCAGGACTTCCGCCTTTTGCCGAACAAAACGGCATTTGAAAATGTCGCTTTTGCTTTAGAAGTCATGGAAGTTTCGCCCACCGAAATCAAGCAGAAAGTACATAATGCGTTGGAACTTGTCAATTTGACAGCTAAAGCCAACCAATTACCCGCCAATTTGTCGGGGGGCGAACAGCAACGTGTAGCGATTGCCCGCGCACTGGTTAATCGCCCGGTGGTATTAATCGCCGATGAGCCGACAGGAAACTTGGATCCGGCTACAGCACAAACCATTATGGAGTTGTTTAACCACATCAATCATCTCGGCACCACAATTATCATGGTGACGCATGCCAAAGAACTCGTTAATCGTATGCATAAACGTGTTCTGACGATTGAAGACGGAGAGATTGTTCGCGATGTACAGAAAGGGGCTTACGATGAAATTTAGAACCTTTTTGTACTTCCTCAAAGAGGCTTTTCGTTCGTTCTTTCGTAATGGATGGATGACAATTGCCTCCATTTTGACGGTCACTTTATCCCTGTTTATTTTGGGCATGTTCATGACAACGGTTTGGAATTTGAATCATGCTGCTTCGTATCTGGAAAATCAGGTTGAGTTAAGTGTGTACTTAAAAGATGGACTGACGTCAGAGCAGATTCATGCAGTGGAACACAAAATAAAAAGCGCTCCCCAGACCAAATCCGTAACTTTTGTAAATAAAGATCAGGCACTTGCGGAATTTAAAGATCGCTTGGGTGACCAAAGCTACCTGCTGGACTCGTTAAACGGCAACCCGTTGCCGTCCTCATTTACGGTGGTTTACGAAACACCTTCGGGAGTACATCATGGAGCAGAATTGTTCGTGGGCTATCCGGAAGTGGAAAGCGTTCAATACGGACAG
This sequence comes from Negativicoccus succinicivorans, assembly GCF_018373335.1. GTDB lineage: Bacteria > Bacillota > Negativicutes > Veillonellales > Negativicoccaceae > Negativicoccus > Negativicoccus succinicivorans_A. Next base: position 2,658 of record NZ_JAHAHH010000079.1, on the reverse strand, counting down.
GAAACGATTGAAAAATTATTCCAATTCACTCAGATTGTCAGAATCGGTGGGATGATTTTGATTATCTTCCTGGCCTTTGCTACGATTTTTATCGTTTCCAATACGATTCGTTTGACCGTTTACGCACGACGTAAAGAAATAGAAATTATGAAATACGTCGGTGCCACGAACGGATTTATTCGTTGGCCGTTCCTTTTGGAAGGTATGATTCTCGGTACAATAGGCGCCATTTTTGCAGGCGTTAGCTTGTGGCAATTGTATGTATGGGCGCTGCGGGAATTAGTTGCCAACGGATTTGCATTTTTACCCTTGATTCCGGTATATCCTTTTATTGCGCAAATAGCAGCTATTTTACTTGGGGCTGGTATTTTGATCGGTGTTGTCGGCAGTGCAATTTCGGTGCACAAGTACATGAAGGTATAGTTTATGAAACGATGGGAAAAAGGAGCCGCATGGCTTTTAATATGGGCCTTCTGCCAATGCTTTGTAACGCCGTCTTTGGCGGAAGACTTAGAAGCGGAACTCTCTAATGTGCAATCACAAATGGATGAAGCACAACACCGTAAAGAACTTGCCGAGGAGCAAATCGGTTCGGTTTCCGAACTGTTGCGTCAGATTCAAAGTGAGTTGGATGCAGCTTTAGATGAGCTGCATGCAGTGGAAGTACAACAATCGCAAGTCAATGCCCAAATTCAACAAACCGAAGTGGAACTTGCCGCTGCGCAAAAACGACTGGATGAACGGGAGCGGATTTTAAATAAGCGTTTACGTGACGTGTATATGCATGGCAAGCTGAATTATTTAGAAGTCGTTTTAGGCGCGAAAAACTTTACCGATTTTGCTAATCGCTTGGAATTTTTGAAACGAATTGTTTCGGCCGATCTGAATTTAATTACAGAAATTCGCGCCGAGCGAGAGCTTATTTTACAAAAAAAGCAGCAGTTGGAAGAACAACGTCAACAGTTGGCAAAACTGCAAGTCGAAGCGGAAGCAAAAAAGACTGTTGTAGAAAATAAAAAACAGGATCAGCTGATTGTCTTAGCACGCTTGCAGGATGAAAAGGCATTGGCGGAAGCTTCTTATGCGGAATTGCAGGCGACCAGTCAAGATATCGAGGCACGTATTAGGGCGCGGCAACAACAAGGTGCCAGTGCCGGACAGGTTGTGCATGGTAGTGGCGTTTTCGTTTGGCCGACAAGCGGTCCTATCACATCACCGTTCGGTTATCGAATTCACCCGATTTTCGGCACGCAGATTTATCATTCGGGCATCGATATCGGAGTCGATACCGGCACGCCTATTGTAGCAGCGGATAGCGGTGTCGTCATTGAAGCGGACTGGCTCGGCGGTTACGGCTATGCCGTTGTTATTGATCATGGGAATGGTTTGAGTACTTTGTACGGACATAACTCCGAGCTGGCGGTTTCGCCGGGGCAGAGTGTACAACAGGGACAGGTCATAGCATATGCGGGATCTACCGGTTATTCGACCGGACCGCATTGCCATTTTGAAGTGCGTGTTAACGGCTCGCCTGTAGACCCGATGGGATATCTCTGATGAAACAACCATGGAATTTTAAATATCTGGTACGTGCAGTAGTGACGGGAACTGTTTTTGTTATTTTGGTTTTATTGGCAACGTCCTATCTTTTATTTGGCAGTGTTGAAAACGGTGCGCGATTTGCGCGCGTGTTACTCACAGTACGACATAATTACGTTCATCGACCGGATCCGGTCCAATTGACCGACGGTGCGATTGGCGGCCTAGTACAAAGCTTGAATGATCCGTACTCCTATTATTTGCCGGCAGGTGACTTTGCCCGTTTTACGAAATCCATAGAAGGCAAGTTTGTAGGGGTCGGCATTATTTTGACAACTGACAGTGAATTTCCTCGCATCGTGCAGGTTTTGCCCGGCGGAAGCGCAGAAGCTGCGGATGTTCCGGTAAATGGACATATTATTGCTGTGGATGGGGAAACAACCAAAGGACTACCATTGCCTAAAACGGTTGAAAAAATCACCGGGCCCGCGCACACACAAGTAACAATTACAGTACGAAGTGCTAACGGAGACAGGGAGTTTACGTTACAACGCAAAGAGTTTTCCGTTCCAACGGTAACTCACGAGATGCTGCCCGATAAGATCGGGTATTTACGTATCAGTCAGTTTACGGAACAGACTCCGGAAGAAGTAAGCCGGGTACTGGAGGAATTAAAGTATCGAGGCATGCAACGCCTGGTCTTGGATTTACGCAAGAATCCGGGCGGTTCGCTGGCAGCGGTAACGGCAGTAGCGAATCATTTTGTGTCGCAGGGGGAATTGGTACGAATTGTGCCGCGCTCCGGCAAAACGGAAGTTATCAAGGTGAGCGGCAGCAATGAGCTCGTTCCTTTTGTGGTTTTGATTGATCATGACAGTGCGAGTGCCAGTGAGATTTTAGCAGCAGCGATTAAGGACCACCAAACGGGCATCTTAGTTGGTACGACAACGTATGGGAAAGGAACAGTACAAAGCGTACTGCCGGTCTCCGATGAAACGGGACTGCGTTTAACGATTGCAGAATATTACAGTCCGAATGGAAGCAGTATCAACGGATACGGTGTCGCGCCTGATATAACTCCAAAACTATTGGCCTCCGGTTTAAAGCCTTCCGCAAGTA
>NZ_JAHAHH010000078.1 GCF_018373335.1 Negativicoccus succinicivorans | reverse complement strand
ACATTACCGACCAAGGTCCAGCTTTTGTACTGCTGCGACGGCCGCATTTTGAACACGCAAAAAGAATCGTCCGCCGCTGCAAAAATAATACTTTCTACGGTACCGGCAAACGTTTCTTCCCACTGTCCGTTCATGACTGCTGCGCCTTTCGGCAAATGGTCATGACCGCTTGCAAAAATTCTTCATACGCCTTTCTTTCTGTCCGGTTTACATCCGCGCTGAGCATTTGGCGATTTTGCGCCTCACGCTCCGGATCGTAAACGGGCAGGCCGTGCTCGCTTTTGTAGCGGCCGATCGCCTGCGCCAGCGCGAGCCGTTGCAAAAAAAGCGGCTTGATCTGCGTATCCAGCGTACGAATTTCGTTACGCCATTGTTCGAGTTCTGTCATATTTCCTCCTGTCTGTATTATAACCCACAGCAGTATTTTCCCAAGCAAAAAGAGGAATCCGCGGATTCCTCTTTTTACGAGTGCAACATTCTGTGCAACACTTCGCCGATCTTGCGAATGCCTTCACGAATGCGCGCCTCGTCCATACTTGAATAGTTTAGTCGGAAATAATTTTTCTGCTTTGTCACCGGGAAAAATCCTTCTCCCGGCGTAAACGCAACATTTTCTTGCAACGCTTGCGTCAACACGTCACGCGCATCACAACCCTTTGGCAATTCCACCCAGATGAACAAGCCGCCGCGCGGTTCCGTCCAATGCACATTGTCCGGAAAATGCTGCTGCATAGCGGTCAGCATCACATCATGACGTTGCCGATATAAATCCGCATTCGCCGCGACATGACCTTCATAATCCGCTTCCTGCAAAAACGCAGCCACTTGCCGCTGCACCAAAGACGAAGTCGAAAGATCCGCCGCCTGTTTTATAAAGTCAGCGCGTTCGATGACTTCCGCAGGTCCCGCCAAGTAGCCGATCCGTAAACCGGGTGATAACGTTTTGGAAAATGTCCCCAGAAAAGTAACAAGGTGCTTCGTATCCAGCGCTTTTAATGTCGGTAACGCTTCTCCCGAGAAACGTAATTCACCATACGGATGATCTTCCCACACCGGAATTTCATATTGATTGACAAGCTCCATGAACTTTTGCCGGCGCTCAAGCGACCAGGTAATGCCGGTCGGATTTTGGAAATCCGGAATCACGTAAATGGCTTTTACCTTTTTTTGCGTAGCGAGAATTTCCGCCAGCGCTTCCGGAATCACACCTTCTTCGTCCATCGGCATTTCCACGTACGTCGGCTGCGCCAGATCAAAAGCATTCAGAGCGCCGATGTAAGACGGCCCTTCCACCAACAATACATCGCCGGGATCCAAAAACACACGAGCTAAAAGATCCAGACCCTGTTGCGATCCGGCCGTGATTAAAATATCGTCCGGCGCTACGGTTGTCTGCAAATGATTTTGGAACCAATCGGACAGATATTCCCGTAAGGGTAAGTAGCCGCGCGAAGGTCCGTATTGCAAGGCAGCCACACCGTCTTTGGCAAATACTTCCTGCGTGACGGCCGCTAACGTTTCAATCGGAAATGTTTCCGGTGCGGGTAAACCGCCACCGAACGAAATCACTTCCGGTTGCGCCGTCAATTTGAGCAGCATATCAATATCCGACGGAGCAAAATTCTGTGTTAATCGAGAAAACTTCATGCTCCAATCACTTCTTTTCGCGAGCGGTCGTATTCTTCTAACGCCAAGATCGCGTTGCGATACATTTCTTTATCTACCTTGTACGGCATTACGTTCAAATCAAAAGTTTGCAACGCACGTGTCAAAACCGGTTCCAATTCATCGACCGTCACATCGATACCGGCAAGACAGGTCGGTAATTGCATGGCGCGATTAAAGTCATATACTTTCGCCAACTCATCATCCGCGCCGTCCATCGCCAGCAACACCAACACTCCGTACGAAACGAGCTCACCATGCATGTGGTTGGCTTCCACTTGCGGCAGTTCCACCAAGCCGTACGTAAGCGAATGCGCCACGGCGGTGTTGTAATCCGGTTCCAGAAAAATCGAAGCAAAGCCGGTGCTGACAATCACATTGAGGATTGTTTGCCGCAACGCTTCGCTGGTTTTACCTGCCTGCGCGTCCTTATAACCGGTGACAGCCGACTGCATCAACGGCTCGGCACACATGCCGCTGAGCGTCACGCCCACCTGATTGGAATGAAGAATCGAACGATCGCGCGCGGACAGTCGGCTTTCATAATATTTGGCTACCGAGTCACCGATCCCCGCCCAAAGATACTGCACCGGTGCGGAACCGATAATACGTTCATTAATAAACGTATGAATCGGGGGATGATTGGCATCATAGGCGCGATCAAAACGATGGTCTTCCAAATAAACGGCTGCGATACTCGTCACGGCCGCGCAAGTCGCCGCAATGGTCGGGAACGTAAAAAACGGTTTTTGCAATTCCCCGGCGATGACCTTGACCGTATCAATCGCTTTGCCCCCGCCGACGGCAAACAACATATCCGCGTCAGCAACGGTAGGAATTTCCGCCAGTCGTTCGGCATTGGCAAAAGAACATTCTTTGCCGTACATTCGCCAGTCCGTTACCTCCAGTGATGTCTTTTGAAGAGCCGCTTTTAATGCCGGCCGCGCTTTTGCAAGCGCTGTTTCGCCGCCTAAAATGGCGACCGTTTTCCCGTACGTTGCACAAACGGTTTCAATGGCTGCATACGCATCATCTCCGCCGATCGTGAACCCCGGAATATTAACGGTGTACGACTTCATGAAATCCCTCCTTTTTCGATAAACAAAAACCGCCAAGACGGCGGTTTCATAACTTTGCCCGGGTATTGTCACTTATTCTAACAATCTTACCTACACATGTCAATATTTAATTTCTCTGTTAAATTGTGCAACGCACGATCGGTATCATTATGCATTTGCGCAATCAAAGCGGCGACCTCGGAGAATTTTTCTTCCGGACGCAGATACGCAACGAAGAACAGACGGAAGCGTTTTCCGTATAAATTAGCGGAAAAATCGGGAAAATAGGTTTCCACCCGCGTCGGTACATCGGTAAATGTCGGATTAGTACCGACATTGGTAACACCTTTAAGAAGGGTACCGTCGTAACAGGCCACGGTAGCATACACGCCGTTACGCGGCGCGACACGACCTTCATGCAATGCCATATTGGCGGTAGGAAAACCGAGTGTGCGACCGCGTTGATCGCCGTGCAAAACTACTTCATCAATCGACCAATACCGTCCGAGCAATGTCGCTGCCCGTTCCGGTTCACCCGCCAATATGGCCGCGCGAATTTCCGAACTGCTGACCACGCCGCCGGCGTCTTGCAGTAACGGCACGGAAATAACTTCCCAACCGGCGTCTTCGGCATAATTCTGTAAGGTCATAACCGTCCCCTGCGCATCGGCGCCGAAACGAAAGTTTTCTCCCACTACCACACCGACGACGTGTTGATTGTTTTGCAACATGTGCAAAAACTCCGTCGCGCTTTGCCGCATCTGCGCAACCGTCGGTTGGAGCCAGATAATTTCATCCACGCCCTGCAGTCGCAGATATTTTTCTTTATCCGCAAGCGTCAATAAATCACCGGCATACGCCTCCGGCGTTAATGCCGCTTTCGGGGTTTGCGTGAACGTCACGGCCACCAGCCGCGCCGCTTCCCGATCCGCGAGTGCGCGAGCGGTGCAAAGAACTTCGACATGCCCGCGATGCACGCCGTCAAAATTGCCGATAGTTAAAACGGTACGGCGCGCCGCCGTTTCATACATCGCTCGTTTCATTCTTCCACCCACACTTTATAAGGCCGTATGCCTCCTTCTTTCCCCGGCTTGCCAAGACCGATGAATTGTCCATCACACCACAGAGCCGTTACATCACTGATCGTACCGCGAATCGTCTGACCGTGGCGAAAGCGTTCCGCAGCTGCAGTCGGCACCCCATATTGCGGCAAATGGCGTATAGCATCCGTCGCAGGACGTAACGCCGCCTCTTTCGCCGCCCGAATTTCTTCGAGTGTCCACGCATCTTCCAGCGTAAAATTGCCGACCTGTTCCCGCACCAAAAACGACATCGTCAGCGGTACGCCCAAGGACTTACCGAAATCTCTTCCCAATGCGCGGATATACGTTCCCTGCGAGCAAACGATGCGCGCGCGCAAATACGGTAATTGGTAAGAAATGTCCGTAAACTCGTGGATCGTGATTTCACGCGCAGGCAATTCCACCTTCTGATTTTTCCGCGCCAGTTCGTAGGCTTTACGTCCATCCACTTTGATCGCGGAATATTGCGACGGCCGTTGTAAAATCGTACCGCGAAATGAGGCGGCGGCGGTTTCGAGTTGCTCTGCCGTAAGTTCGGGGATAGCGCTTATTTGTTGCACAATCGTTCCGCTCGTATCTTCCGTATCGGTAGCGATGCCCACCAACCACTCCGCAAGATACACTTTCGGCTCTGTCGGCGCCCATGCCAAAAGCCGCGTCGCTTTGCCCAGAAATACCGGCAAAACGCCCGCGGCCAAAGGATCTAATGTGCCGGAGTGGCCTATTTTACGAATGCCGTAAATTTTTCGCAAAACGTAAATGACATCATGGGATGTCATACCGGCCGGCTTCAGTACATTAATGATTCCCTGCATGAGTCAATGCAGCCTCTGCTTTCGGCAACACTTCGGCGATCGCCGTCGCAAGGTCGGTGTACATGGTGCACCCTGCCGCGCGAATATGTCCGCCGCCGCCGAATTGTGCTGCCAACTTCGATACATCGACACTGTTTTTAGAACGGAAGCTTACATACGTTTTTTGCGGCTCATCATACTTAAATTGCAGTGTGAGTTCCACACCTTCGATGTTGCGAGCCAAATCGAGATAGGTATCGACATAGTGACGACCGGCGGCAATGGCCGCTTGATCCATAACGATATAGCTCAGTCGGTGATCGGCCGCAAATTGCAATGTGGACATGATCGGCGCCAAAATCGTCAACGCCTCTTTCGGCAATGAGTCCATGGCCTGCGAAATACGGTCAGGGCGTGCACCGCGATCTACCAACTCGGCCGCCATCGCAAGCGCTTGCGCTGTCGTATTGCCGTAGCGGAAAAAGCCGCAATCCGTAGCAATCGCCATGTAGAGTGCGTCTGCCATAGACGGCGTAATATCCCATCCCCATTGCATAAAGAGTCGGGTTAAAATTTCGCCCGTCGCGGCGGCATGCTCGTCGAGATAAAGCATGTCCGCATAATCAGGATTCGAAACGTGATGGTCGATATTCACAATCGGCACGTTTTCCGGCCAGGCATAATCGCCGGCGCGTGCCGGCGTGCTTAAATCCATGAACAAAATGTGATCATACTCTTTGTCGGGAAGTTCACGGTGTATTTCTTTCGCTAACGGCAAAAACAGATATTTTTCCGCAATGGTGTCGTCGACCAGCATATCGGCCGCCACGCCGCGGGCGCGCAATGCTTCTGTGATCGCCAAAACCGAGCCGAGACAATCACCGTCCGGTTTAACGTGACCGACTACC
>NZ_JAHAHH010000077.1 GCF_018373335.1 Negativicoccus succinicivorans | reverse complement strand
TCATCCCGCCATGCGGAGTTTGTATGTCCAACCAAGATGACACATACACTATCAACACAAATGAAACCGCTATCAGCAATATTCGTATAACCCTATTCATCGTAATCATAATCAAATCCTACCTTATTCATTCCACCCGACATAGTTCACCGTCGACAAATAGGTCGGCAAATAGTAATGAGTGATCGCTTAAAGTCCATGTTTTTCATAAAAATCATTAAAATAAACCATTATTCTCGCTTTTGTTAAATGGTCGTCCTCTCCTTCCTTATACACCGAAACCACTAAGTTATATTCTCTTTTCTTTGTACTATAGACAAAATAATAGTACCCATTGCGCTTATTGTCATTATCATATTCATGTTCTTCTTTAACCATCCACTCCTTTTCCTTTCCCAACCTCTTTATCTTTTTTGCTAAATCTTCATAGGACAATCCCACCACAATGTCCTTCACAAGATCAAGCCGATAACCCCCTCTGTAATACCTTGATTTCTTTATTTCTGATATAGTTTGAATTTCAGAAAATTCTTGTTGATATACTTGCTCAAGCGTATCAGCACGCGCCTGTATCTTGTCAGTAAAAAACATCCCATACACAAAGGTGGATATGAAATAGGAAATCGCCAATAAAAACCAACATGCCACAAAACAATTGAAAGTTTTACGCATCTTTAAATTTTACCTTTCAACACTGTCCATGTAAAATCAACTGCTACTCCTGCTGTTATACCAGTTTCGATACTTGCAATACCTCCATGCTCACCAAAAAAATGTTTCCTCCAACGCCGCCGATGGCAGAAAACCCGCCAGACCAACCTAATATTATTCACTTCGTAAGGGGAAACCGCCATCCGCAAAAGCCGTAACGTTTGTGCCTCCAGCGACATCCTTATTTGATAGTGCTATTTACCCCATCATACAATATGGGGGGAATTTTTGGGGAAAATAAATACATTAAAATCAGGTACGATCCGACCAGCAACACCAGTTGGAACTGATGCGCAACAAACCGGACGACCTGATCAAACCGGTCGTACTGATGGACGAAAAATAATCGTCACTCCCGACACGCCTTGCTTGCAAGGCGTGTTTTTTCATGCCCCAACGCGGCTTTGCCGATACGCGTGAATCTTTCGATCACGTTTCTCACCCTGTTGATTGCATCATGAAAATGATTATTATATACTGAATGATAATATCAACAAAGAAAAGAGGAATGCTATGAAATCAGGGAAATTATTGGCCGGTTTGCTGGTGGCGCTGGCCGTGATCATCGGCGCGCACTATTTCGGTTCGGTCGACATTCCCGTTGCGGAAGTAACCGCCATTTTGTACGGCAATATGACGGGAGCGGATACCGCTGTGCGACCGGTATCGCAAGTACTGGTTGAATTGGTGCGTGCACCGCGTATTTTGGCGGGCTTTGCCGCCGGCGCCGTACTGGCTACGACAGGACTTGTCATGCAGACACTCACCCGCAACCCGCTCGCCGAACCGTATGTCCTCGGGATCTCCGCCGGTGCATCGACCGGTGCGGTCGGAGCGATTTTACTCGGCTGGTTCTCGTTTCTCGGCGGGGGCGGTACGTACGTATCGGCGTTTTTAGGCGCACTGCTCGCCATGACCTGTGTCCTGGTCTTGATGGGGCGGCGGGACAATCCGGTCTTTCTCGTCCTGCTCGGTATGGGTGTCAACGCCTTCTTCGGCGCCTTGACTACCATGCTCATCTACTCCTCAAACAACGAAGCGCAAGTCCGCAGTGCGATGTTTTGGCTCGTCGGATCGCTGGCGGGATTGCAATGGTCGTCCGTCTGGCTGCTCGGTCTGACCGCCCTTCTTTGGGTGTCGATCATCACCTTGTTTCACAACGACTTCGACCTGTTGCTGCTCGGTCGTGACGCCGCCGCCCGCCTGGGGTTGAGCGTACGTCGCCTCCAGTGGCTCTTTATCGTCTTGTCCTCGCTCGCCATTGCGGTGGCTGTTGCCCATACGGGTGTCATCGGCTTTATCGGTCTGATTATCCCGCATATGGCCCGCCGGATCATCGGCCCGCAACATCTGTCGTTGGGCCTGCTCTGCGCGTTGTCGGGCGGTACCATTCTCGTCGTCGCCGATACCGCCGCACGGACACTGTTTCGGCCGGAAGAACTGCCAATCGGCGTCTTGACCGCGCTCATCGGCGCACCGCTCTTTATCGCACTGATTCGCCGCGCGTACGGAGGTGAACGATAATGTGGGACATCACGCATTTACACTATCAAATCGGGCAAGCCAAACTGCTCACCGATATCAATCTCACCGTACCGACCGGCGCCCGCTTCGGTATCATCGGGCCGAACGGATCGGGAAAAACGACCCTGCTGCGCCATATGTACGGCGAACTTCCCGCCGGCGACGCCGTCCGTTTTGACGGGCGACCGATCGGCGACTATCCCGCCCGCGAATTGGCCCGCAAACTCGCCGTACTCACGCAGTTTGCCACCGACACGGAAGGGCAACTCTCCGTGGAACAGTCCGTTCTGATGGGACGCTATCCGCATACGGATCGCTTCCTCGGATATCGCCGCCAAGACTACGACATCGCACGGCATCATATGGAAATCACGGGCACATTACCGCTCGCCCCGCGCAAACTCGGTACCCTGTCCGGCGGCGAACGCCAACGCGTACAAATCGCCCGGGCGGGCACGCAAGAACCGAACTCGATCATTCTCGACGAACCGACCAACCACCTCGACGTGCGGTTCAAAGTCGAACTCATGCAACTGTTGCAGGACTTTCCGGGTACGATCGTCATGACTCTGCACGACCTCGAACTCGCCTATCGCTACTGCGACCATGTCGCGGTACTCGTCGGCGGTCGACTCGTCGCCTGTGGCGCCCCGCAGGAAATCATGACCGAGAACCTGCTGACCGATGTATTCGGTGTCCCCTTCCGCATCGTGGAATGGGACGGCAAACATTATCCCGTGCTCGCCTGAACATACACATACACATACACAACGACATCTCCGCGGAGATGTCGTTTTTGTTTGCCTCCGCCGTATACCGCGCATAATAAAACACACCTCACTGCCAACAAGGTGAGGTGTGTTTATTACGACTGACGATCGCACGTCAGTGTGAGATTATTTCAAGCCGTGAATTTCTTTCGCCAAACGTTCCAGTGCCGCTACCGTGCGTACGCCCGGTGTGATTTCCGAAAGTTTTACGCGGATGAAATGTCCTTCACGGACAGCCGTCATATTCTGCAACGCCGGATTTGCTTTCAACGCCGCTACTTTCGCGTCGAAATCATCCGTATTGCGGATACTCGTGCCATAGTCCACGATGATGATATATTCCGGATCCTGTGCGATGACATCTTCCCAGCTTGCCTTGGCCCAAGTTTTATCCGAGCCGAGACCGCTCATGACGTTCTTCGCGCCGATCAGTTTGAGTACGCTCGTGGTGTAGCCTTCGAATACGGTAAAAGGCTGATCATCTTCCGAGTCAAACACAAAGACACGTTTTTCCGGCAAGTTTTTCAATTTTTCCTGTGCCGCTGCTAACTGTTTCTTCTGTTCCGCTACCCATTTTTCCGCTTTATCCGATGCGTTGAAGATCTTGCCGATCGTCAACATATCTTCAAACAGCGTATCCAAGGTCGCGTCGTCTTTCTGCATGGAATCCGGTACATAAATCGGTACACTGGCTTCGCGAATCTTGCTCGCTTCGATACCGCGTTTGGTGAACGGTACCGGCCAACCGGTCGTAAAGTCCGGTTTCGCTGCGATAAATACTTCGTAGGACGGCCATTTTTCCGCCAATACCGGTACTTTTTCATACGCGGCTTGCAACGGTTCGTAAATATCCTCTTCTTTGAACGCCGTACCCGCCATCTGTTTTTCCAGACCTAAGGCGAGCAACATTTCCGTTGTCGCTTGCGACATGGATACTGCGCGTTGCGGTGCCTTGGTTACCTGTTCCTGGTAAGTGTTCCCGTCCAGTTTTTCTTCCCATTTGATCGGATAGCCTGTCGCTTCCGCCGTCGTGGCCGGCTTATCAGCCCCACATCCCGCCAATGCCAGGACCGACATGGCAACAGCGGTTCCCAATAACCACTTCTTCATACAACTCCTCCTTTGTATTATCCTCGCTCCCCGGCGAGTTTCTGCCAATATTATACCATGATTAGCAACCGTTATAAGAATAATTGATGAAAGTAAATATCAATACGGCTTTTGCTTGAAATTTTAAAAATTCATCAAAGGCTCCCTTGTTCTCGTATCTTGATAAAAGGCCTAAGTAGGCACATTGAATATGATAAGAGCCTCCTATTTCAGGTTCTTCGAAATAGACAAATGGAGAGTCCCTATACATAACAGATGCTATTGCAAGTCTTTGCTTCTGTCCTCCTAATAAATAAATTCTTCTGCCATTTTTGTCTTTACTATTAAATTCTTGTAAACCTTTGATTTTTGTAAAAGCTCTTCATGGTTACCTTCACTTTCTACTTTTCCGTTTTCAAGAACTACAATCTTATCCGCATTTTCTATGGATTTCATTCTGTGTGAAATGATGACAACTGTTTTATCTTTAATTAAATTGTTTAAAGACTCTTGAATCTTTTTCTCGTTGTCAACATCAAGACTTGCTGTAATTTCGTCTAATATTAGTATCGGTGCATCTTTTAAGAAAGCTCTGGCTATTGATAACCTCTGTCTTTCTCCTCCTGATAGCTCAGCACCGTTTTCACCGATAACTGTATCAAAACCTTTATCCATTTTTTCTATAAAATCTGTGCAATTGGCAAGCTCTGCTGCTTTTATAACTTCTTCGTCACTTGCATCTTGCTTTCCAATCCTAATATTTTCCATGACGCTTTGATTAAAGAGAACCACATCTTGGAAAACTATTGAGACCTTATCAAAAAGAGATTCTGTTGATATTTCTTTTATATCTTTGCCATCGATTAAGATTTGTCCTTCGTCATAATCATAAAGTCTTGATATAAGTTTCAAGATAGTTGTTTTACCGCATCCACTTGCTCCCACTAAAGCAGTTACCTCTCCTTGCTTAGCTTTAAAATTTATTCCATTTAAAACTTTTGCGTCTTTCGTATAAGCAAATTCAACATCTTTTAGATCAATATCAAATTTTTTCAAATTATAGTCTTCGCCCTCTTGTAATTCTTGATTTTGAATTTCTTTAAGTCTTTCAATCTTTGGCGTTAAATAAAATATCTCCATCATGCCCTCTTTAGATGCATCTAGAGAGTCTTTTATCTTCATAGCCGCTAGTAAATAGCCTATAAGATAGAGAGGGCTTATCTCTTTATTAATAATTAAATTTACGCCAACAAATATTACGACAGCCAAGGATATAAAGCTAAATATTGAAGATATGGACATAGTTAAAATAGTTCCCATTTCCGTCTTCACATGCACCTTTTCACTTTTATCCATTTTTTCATATAGCTTTTCTTTCATTTCCTCTGATAAGCCGTATGCTTTAATCTCCATTTGCATTT
>NZ_JAHAHH010000076.1 GCF_018373335.1 Negativicoccus succinicivorans | reverse complement strand
TGCTCAAAACGCGCGGAACCTCTTGCGAAAGTGACGCCATCCATTCGTTGCGCAAATAAATCGACTCGGGATCGCTGTCGTTATCTGTTGCCAGTATTTCCAGCAACGGACGACCGCCGTCATCTTCTTCAAATACCGATCGATTGAGAGATATATAGGAGTTAAGCGGTTGGTGTTTATATCGAGTAGCTCCTTTAATCGCTGTCAACATTTGCCGGGTAATGCAGATATTGGCAAAGGTTTTAAAGCTCGCACCATATTGCGGATCGTAATCGCGTGCCGCTTTAAACAGGCCGATCATCGCTTCCTGCACCAAATCATCGCTTTCCGCTCCTGCCAAAAAGTATGAGCGTGTCCTCAATTTGGCTAAACCTCGATAGCGTTCAATGATCGCTTCCAAGGCCTCGGTGTCTCCCGCTTGGCTGCGGAGTACCAGCTCTTCATCCGTCAACATTTCCGACGAACACTCCGTCGCCGCCATGCGAACGCCTCCTCACCCAATATATACAAAATCATTATACTTAAATACAACTCACGGTGCAAGCATGCGATTTATTTGCGATGGCGCAGTTTCTCTAAAAGATCCCGCGCGTCAGGACACAACTGCTCCGCCAATGCGACTCGCTGTTTTTGCGTGAGGCGTGAATGTTCTTCTTTTTGCGCTTTTTTATCGGCAAGGATGTCCCGCATCAAATCCCGTACCGATTTGCGGTACGCGCCGCTGCCGCTGACTTGCGATTGCTCCGGTCCGTCCGACGTCACAACATAGATGTAGCGATAGTTATCACGCTGACGGAATGCCACTTTTTCGATATAACTGTCGGCAGTGGTTTGCGCCGTCGTATACACGATATGAAAGCCGGGCGCGCGTTCGATGATTTGACTGGCATGACCAATCTTTTTGCCGTCAAATACCAAGATAACTTCGATCCCCGTGTGCTTGGCCAAGTCGAGCAAAGTATCCGCTAAAAACTCCCGGGCATGTTCCAAGTCATCCTTTTCAAAGCGCCAATACGCAGGATCGGCAAAAATCACATTGTAGCCGTCCACCAGCCAAAGCGGCTTCAAATTGTATTCAGCCATGTTGCGACCGTTGTTGCCGCGCCGCTTCAAACATCATCAGCGCGCCGGCGACCGATACATTCAATGAGGACACCTTACCCCACATCGGAATCTGCACCATAAAATCGCAGTTTTCACGTACCAAACGCGAAATTCCTTTTCCTTCATTCCCCAGCACGATTACTATTTTCCCGCGCCAATCCGCTTCCGTGTACGTCATATCGCCTGCCATATCGGCACCGCCGATCCAAAAGCCGGCTTTTTTCAACGTATCCAATGTTTGCACTACATTGGTGACGCGTACAATCGGCAACCACTCCACCGCGCCGGCCGACGTTTTATGAACGACCTCGGTCACTGCCGCGCTGCGTCGCTCGGGAATAATGACGGCGGCCGCTCCCGCGCCGTCCGCGGAGCGAATGATCGCGCCGAGATTATGCGGATCCTCGACACCGTCCAAAAGTATGATCAACGCATTGTCCATGTCTTGTACCGTTGCCAATACGCTTTCCAGTGTGGCATATTCATACGGCGGCAATTCCACCACAATGCCTTGTTGTCGCACATCGGGCACCATTTGTTGCAAGGTTTTGGCATCCGTTTCATGAACGACAATTCCCGCCTTGCGCGCCGTTTCAACCAACGCTTTCACATCACCGCGCACCGGCGTCTGCACATAGAGCGCGCGAGCGCGCCCGCTGGCAATGGTCTCCACTGCGCCGCGACGGCCGGCTATATAATGAGCGGAAGCATCGGTATGCTCACGACGTTTACTGCCGAACTTAGGTTTGGCTTTGAATCTCATGTCGCATTACCTCCTGCGCAATCGGCCATGCAGTTTGTAAAAGTATCTCAAGACGCTCTTTTTGATTATGGCGATAACAATACCCAAGCAATGCTTCCCATGCCGTACTCTGTTGGTATTCGACAAGCGTCGCGCTGGCGGGCGCATGAAGAGAAAGGTTACGGGCGCGGCGGCAGAGATCCCGCTCTTCTTCTGTCAACGTATCCCATAAAGTCCGTAATACCGCGCTTTGGTTTTTGGCCGCCACCAAACGTGCCGCCAGATCATGTAACACACGTGTTTTGGCAATTCCTGTCTCAGCGAGGCGAGTACGCACAAAAACGCTGTAAACCGCGTCACCGACGAACGCATATGTCTGCAAGTCCCACTCCGCTTCGGTCGGCGTCGCCTGCGCCAAACGCTCGATCGCTTCGTCACGCAGATATAAATACTGTTTAAACTTCACGACGATGCCATGTCGAACCTTCGGGTCCGTCTTCAACCACAATTCCGATCGCAGCCAATCGATCCCGCAGCAGGTCGGCGAATTGATATTTTTTCTCGGCGCGCGCCTGTTCACGCAATGCCAAAACAGACTGCATCACGGCCTGGTAACGCGCTTCCGGCGCATGCTGCGGAGGCTCTTCTTCAAGCGCGACTCCAAGCGCGTCAAATTGCTCGGTCATTTTCTGCGCCAGCTCCGGCAAGTCTTCATCGAGTGCCTGTTGACGAACGCCGGCGAGCATTTCCAACAACGCTTTGAATTCGCTGTCGTCAACTTCCGGTTCTTCCCAGATCTGCGGCAAAATACCGAGCACATCCATCATCTCATGTAAAACATTCAGTGCAGCATTCAGCGCGCGGGCATCTTCACCGTTATTCCCGGCGAGATAGATATTTATATTTTTCACCAATGTAAACATCGCGCCGATGGCAAGTGCTGTGTTGAAGTCATCATTCATTGCGGCGATAAACGCGTGCCGCGCTTCAATCGCAGCTGTACGCAATTCCTGCGCGGTGAAATCTTCTTCCTGATGGCCGCGGTTGACCGCCTGCCGCAATTTCGCCACCGTTGCCGCCAGACGAGCCACCGTCCGCTCCGCCTCTTCCAATCGTTCATCACTGAAGTCAAGCGGACTGCGATAATGCGTGGAAATAAGGAAAAAGCGCAATGCGTCCGGACTGTACTTGGCTAAAATATCTTTGACGAGGAAGAAATTACCCAGCGATTTACTCATTTTTTCCTGATCGATCGTGATAAAGCCGTTATGCAGCCAGTAATTAACAAAAGCGTGCCCTGTGCAGCCTTCCGACTGCGCAATTTCATTTTCATGGTGCGGGAAAATAAGATCGCTGCCACCGCCATGGAAATCAAATGTGTCACCGAGATATTTAGTACTCATCGCGGAGCATTCGATGTGCCAACCCGGACGTCCTTTGCCCCAGGGGCTGTCCCACGACGGTTCATCGGGTTTAGCCGCTTTCCACAGAGCAAAATCTCCCGGATTACGTTTTTCGTCATCGACCGCCACACGCGCGCCCGCCAGCATGTCTTCCACATTCCGACCGGAAAGTTTCCCGTACGGCGCAAACGTAGAGATGTCATAGTACACATCGCCATGCAACGGATAGGCGTGTCCTTCCGCAATCAGTCCTTCGACCATGCGAATAATGTCATCCATATGCTCGGATACGCGCGGATAGCGATCCACGCGACGAATATGCAGCGCATCCATCACTTCAAAATACGTCGCGATGAATTGCTCGGCAATAGCACTCCACTGCACGCCCGCCAGCTTCGCCGCGTTGATAATTTTGTCATCCACATCCGTAAAGTTTTGAATGTGTGTCACTTGGTAACCGCGATATTCCAAGTAACGATGAATCACATCCCAGGTCACAAACGGTCGAGCATTACCGATATGGGAATGATTGTACGGCGTGACACCGCACACATACATTTTTACCTCCCCGGGAGTAATCGGCTTGAACTCTTCTTTTTCCTTGGAAAGCGTATTATATACGTAAATATTTTTCAAATCCGTTTCATCGACTTGCATCGTTTCCCTCCAATTTTGTTAAACGTTCTTCCAAAAGCGCGACTTGTTCTTTCAAATTCGTAATTTTCTCTTTAATCGGATCCGGTAATTCCGAATGATCCAAATCAACTTCCTCTTCATCGTTATCGATATGCAACGGGCTGATACCTCGGCTGGAAATCACCTGCCCCGGAATACCGACCACGGTACTGTGCGGCGGCACCGGTTTAAGCACCACCGAACCGGAACCTATTTTAGCGCCTTCGCCTACGGTAAATGAACCGAGCACCTTGGCTCCGCAGGCGACTACCACGTAATCCTCGAGCGTCGGGTGACGTTTGCCTTTTTCCTTACCCGTACCGCCCAAAGTGACCCCCTGGTAGAGTGTCACATTATCGCCGACAACGGCCGTTTCACCGATCACCACTCCGCCGCCGTGATCGATAAAAACACCGGTACCGATCTGCGCGCCGGGGTGAATTTCAATACCCGTATAAAAACGCGCCCAATGGGACACCAAGCGCGCGATCAAAAAGCAGTCGTGCCGATACCACCAGTGCGATACGCGATGCCACCATAATGCATGCAAGCCGGGATAGCAAAAAATGACTTCCCAAAAGTTTTTTGCCGCGGGGTCGCGCGCAAACACGACGCGAATATCATTTTGGCATTGTTGCAAAAAGTTCACTTGCCGCTCCTTAAAAATAAAAAAACCACCTGCTGCAGAGGCGTTTTAACGCGGTTCCACTCTGCTTTACAGATAGCTGTATCTCGATCGTCGTAACGGGACTTTTACCGTTGCTGCGTACTCATTTTCTGCAGCACCACTCCGGGAGGCACTTCAACGTTGGTTGTCAAGCGAACTCACAGCCACGATCCGCTCTCTCTTAAGACAACACCGACGTTTACTTTTTCCGTTCATCGTGTATTTTCAATATGGTCTAGTGTAACGAAAAATGATAATTTTGTCAACTTTAAAACTGTTTATCGGCTGACCTGGTCTTTGCCCCCACACTCGCCTGCTGGAACTTTCGCTCCTCTCGTCACTATTCGTCCTCTCGGTTTTACCGGCAGGTCTTACTTCTAAGCCGCACCATGCTCAAAAACATTTTTGTTTTCTTACGTGGGTCGTTTTGCCTGCGACTGGCCTCGACTTGCAACCACAGACCCGTAAACAGTTTGCCTCATTCTACAAACCCGATTAGAAAAAGTCAAGCTAAAAAGATCGTTTCTTCTATATAAAATCGGCATACGAAAATCGCAGATTTTATCTCATCTGAATCGAAAAAAAGGGTATAATGAAATAAGGCTTAAAGAAAACATACTCTTTACATAAATAAGCAAGGATGTTTGGCAATGTTTACCTTAAATTTAATGCATACGGCGGCAGTGTACCAAAAAGATCGACGCGAATTGGGCCGAGTCATGGAGCCCATGCTTTTTTTGCTACGCCAAAAAAGCCACCGTCTCTACTCGCATTCGATTCAGGTCGCGCACTACTCAGCCAGCATCGCCGCTCAAATGGGTTTGCCGGCCACCGAAATCGAAACGATTCAATCGGCCGCCCTGTTGCATGACATCGGCCTTTTGACCTTGCCGACAATGGCGTTGCACAAGATGCCTTTCTTGACGAGACGCGAACAAGCCCTTTACAAAAAACATCCGGATCTCGGCAGCAATATGCTCGAAACGATTCCGGCTTGCCAACATATTATTCCTTATATCCGAC
>NZ_JAHAHH010000002.1 GCF_018373335.1 Negativicoccus succinicivorans | reverse complement strand
GATCTCATCACCGGCTTTCGTGACGTAAGAATTTAAGGCCATATTCTGTGCTTTAAATGGTGTCACACGATATCCGTCCTGCAACAAAATACGGCACAACGCTGTCGTTAAAATGCTTTTGCCCACATGCGAACTGGTACCTTGAAACATAATTGTTTTTGCCATGCGTCCTCCTTATTTGATCCGTTTCGGAATCCCGCAAAGCACAAATTCAACCCGTTGTGCTTGCGCAGCCAAGCGCTGATTGGCCAAACCGACTAAATCGCGATAGATTCGACTTAACGGATTATCCGGCACGATTCCCAGGCCTAATTCATCGGAAACAAAAATAAAGTCCTTGTCACTGGAAACAATCGTGTCGATAAGTTTTTGAATCTCCATTTCAACTGCTTCCGTAACGATCTGTAGGCGTTCTTTTGAGATGCTGTTTCCCGGAATCAGCTCCTCTTCCGTTAAACGGTCCATTAATAAATTATTTACATACATTGTAACACAGTCAAACAGATAGACCTCGCAAACTTCTATGATCTCTTTCAAAGATTTCGACTCAGGCGGATCATACATAAACGTTTGCCACGCATCGGGTCGACGTTCCTGGTGCCAACGTACCCGCAACGCCATTTCTTCATCCCAAACGCGGGCGGTTGCTATGTAGCCCTTGCTCACCGCCGAATGTTGCTCTAAAATCATTTCGGCATAAGCACTTTTACCGCTACGGGCACCGCCTAATATCATCGTAATGGATCCCACTCCTCTTCCTCCTTAATGGCGATCTTAAGTAAAATCAGCTATAATAATAGAAATAAATCAATGAGGTGAAATAAATGGCAGACAACAAGACTTACCGCGTAGATTTAATGCGCACGCTATGGCAACATACGTATCGCGCTACTATTTTTGATGCGAGCGATGCGTATGCCGCAACTATCCGAATCATTCTGGGCATCCCTTTGGATCGTGCAGAAGTTCCCGAAAACGCTCCGGAAGTCAAAGATTATATCACAGTATTGGTAGAAGATACTGTGATAAAACCGCAAGATATTATAGCGTTTGAAGAACAAATTACGCGTCTCATTATGGAAAAATCGGCAAGTGAAGAGTTTCAACCGACACACTGCCTGTTCTTCTATCCGAGTCCGGCCGAAACTTTACTTAAAGAACAGGAAGAACAGGAAAACGGTAAACCGGCAAATGACAAATAAAATAAAAAACAACTCCCTGTGGGAGTTGTTTTTTTATTTCAATTCTGACTCTGCACGTCCTAAAATATAGCATACATCGGAAAGACGATTTAAATAGCGAATATCGACTTCGTTAACCTCTTCGCCTTCTTCTGCATGCAATTTCCAGTAAGAGCGCTCCGCACGACGCACTACTGTTCTGGCAACATTTAGAAATGCTTCAGCCGCGGTTTCACCGGGAACTAAAAATTTAGTAAGCGGCTCCAGACGTGCATCGTACTTATCAATCATTTGTTCTAATTCTTCGACCCGTTCATCAGTAATGTCCGGATCTTTACCAAGGCTGGCCGTATCTGCCATCAGTATCCACAGATCTTTTTGCAGTGCGTAAATATCATCTTTGACTTCTTGTAGGTGGGCCGCTGCGCGAGCCATGCCTAAAACAGCCTGTGCTTCATCGATAATCCCGTACGTTTCGACACGAGTGCTGTATTTGGGAAGGCGTTGTCCTGTATATAACGCCGTCGTCCCTTTATCACCCGTTTTTGTGTATACCTTAGACATAATAGCCTCCTTACAGTTCCGGGAACCAGAGTGCGATTTCCTGTGCTGCCGTTTCCGGAGCGTCCGATGCATGCACAATGTTTTCATCAATCGATGTCGCAAAATCGCCACGAATCGAGCCCGGTACCGCTTCAATCGGATTCGTTGCACCATTGATTTGACGAACGGCTGCAATGGCATTTTCACCGCTGATTACCATTGCCAGCAACGGCCCCGACGTAATGAATTGAATCAAACCGTCAAAAAACGGTTTGCCCTCGTGTACAGCGTAATGCTTCTTCGCTAATTCCGACGAGATCTGTTCCATGCGAATGGCATCGATCGAAAGCCCTTTGCGTTCAAAACGCGAGATAACTTCGCCGCAGATTTTTTTCTGAACTCCGTCCGGCTTAACTAATACTAATGTTTTTTCCATTTACATCGCTCTCCTTTTGTTAAAAATAAAAGCCAAAGAGACCTTAGCCCGTCCTCTTTGGCTGATGTATCCTTGACACGGTACCTCTGACAAGGAGGGGACCAGTTAAGGTGGTCGGAACGACATGATTTGAACATGCGACCTCTACCACCCCAAGGTAGCGCTCTACCAAACTGAGCTACGTCCCGACATCTCATTATAGAATATTAATTTTGCGTCTCTTTGTCAAGGGGAATCAGCGCTACACCGTCGGCACAAACCGTGACAATATGCACTTGCGCCGCTTCCTCTTCACCAAATTTCATTTTCATGGCTTTCCCCACAGCAGTGGCATGATTCTCATCACTAACTGCCAATAAGGTGCTGCCTGAGCCGCTGATAGTCGATGCGTATGCGCCTGCCTGCAAAGCGGCTTTCAGTACTTCTTTGCCATGCGGAATGAGCGTCAGGCGGTACGGCACGTGCAAACGATCGGCAAATGCCGTTTGTAAAAGTTGAGGGCGTCGGTTCACTAATGCACCGATCAACGCGGCCGCTCCGGAAATGGTTTGAATCGCATCTTGCAACGAAACCGTCTGTGGCATAATCGCCCGCGCCTTTTGCGTCGATACTTCCGAGCGGGGCGATACGACTACAAAACGCCAGTCGGACGGCACAGAGAATTGGGAAATCTGCCAATCATCATCAATATGATGTGCTGAACAAAAGCCGCCCAAGAGACAAGGCGTAACATTATCAGGATGGCCTTCCAATGCCACCACCAGAGGCAAAAGTTCTTCTTTCGAACGCTGCAGGCCGGTAATTTGATTGGCTAAAAACACTCCGCCTACTACCGCCGCCGAAGAACTCCCCAAGCCTCTTGCCATGGGAATACGATGTTCCATAACCAGATGTCCGTGGGGTAAATCAACTCCGTAATGGGTAGCGAAAAACTTCATGCTCTTATAGAAAAGGTTCTGCTCGTTAAATACGAGCGTATCCGCTCCTTCCCCATGTATTTCACCGGTAAGAGCCCCCCTGCCAGGAATAAAGGTGACTTCATTATATAAGTCCAACGCCATTCCGAAGACATCGAAACCACACCCGAGATTTGCCGTCGTCGCCGGTACACGAATCTTAACGGTCGCCATTGCCGCTTTCCTCAAGCACTCGTAAAACATTGGCGATTTCACGTACGCAGTTCAAATTTTGCAACCTTGCCCTCACGTTTTGAACCGCCGTATCTCCTGCCGGGTAAACAACCATTACAATTTCCGCCGTCTCTTCCAAATTTCCTCGTTGCCACATTGTTTTTATGCTCACGCCGTCTTGTGCAAAGCATTGTGAAATCTCCGACAGAACGCCGGGTGCATTGTCAACAATAAGACGAAAATAGTACGACGACCGCAAAAAGTTGGGATCCATAAAATGTGCCGGATTATTCTCTTTCAGCCACGCATTTTTCCCAGTTGTATGATGGTGCAAGTGATCCGCAATTTCCAGCACATCGCCCAATACGGCACTGGCCGTCGGGTATGAACCGGCGCCTTTACCGTAAAACATGATATCATCAACCGCATTACCTACAATGTAGACAGCATTATACGCACCACGTACCGCGGCCAGCGGATGATCTTGTGGTACAAATGCAGGATATACCGCTGCCGCAACTCCCTCTGATTGTTGTCGGGCTACAGCCAATAATTTGATGACATAACCGAATTCTTTGGCAAACTGAATATCTTTACTGTCAATTGCTTCAATTCCCTCAACAGAAACGTCGTCGCTGGTCACATTGGCTCGGAAACCGATGGAGCTTAAAATAGCAATTTTGCGGGCGGCATCAAAACCGCCGACATCTGCAGTCGGATCCGCTTCAGCAAATCCCAGCTTTTGCGCATTCTCTAATGCATCCTGATACGACATGTTTTTTTCGGTCATTTCCGTAAGGATATAATTCGTAGTTCCGTTAATGATTCCGACAATTTCTGCAATTTGATTTGCCTTCAGCGATTTTTGCAAGGGTAATAAAATCGGAATACCGCCGCCGACACTGGCTTCGCACATAAAATCGGCAGCATTTTCAACGGCCGCAGAGACAATTTCAGGACCGTGCATCGAAACCAGATCTTTATTGGCGCTAACTACGCTTTTACCCCGCCGAAGAGCTTCCAAAATAAATTCTTTGGCCGGATGAATGCCGCCCATAACTTCAACCATAATCGAAATATCCGGATCATCCAAAATGTCATTGATATCATCCGTAATAGTCAGATCAGAGGGGATATTCAAATGACCGTATCCATCAACGTCTTTGACAAGAACGCGTTTAATTCGAATCGGGCTACCCAAATCTTCTTCGATAATCGCACGATTTTTTTCTAAGGTGTTTAAAACGCCGGATCCAACCGTCCCCAGTCCCAACAGACCAATATATATTGATTCCATCGCTGCCTCCTTATTCATGTCCAATTAAAGTTATTTCCTTAACGCCCTTAATCCGGCCGATGCGTTTGATAATATCCTCGACGCTTATCTTCATATGTCGAGTTTCAAATGACATCGTTACATTGGCGATATCCTGCAATGGAATTCCTTGATTAATGGTGATAATGCTTCCGTTTTCCCGTGCGATCAATTGTAATACGCGAGACAAGACTCCAGCCTCATGCGAAATCATGATGGAAACGCTAAACACCTTTCCTTGAATCGCCTCATAAAACGGTTCCACGCGATCTTTATACTTATAGTACGCACTGCGACTTAAATCCGCCATTTGCACAGCTTGATGAATCGTTTTCGCTTCGCCGTTGCTGAGAAGGTTTTTTACTTGAATCGTTTTTTTGATTGCTTCGGGCAATATACGTTCATCGACCAAATAAAACTGGGTATCTTTTGAGTTATCCACTGCGTTACTCCTCCAACCGCTGGGGTAAGTGTCCCGGATCTTGAGTCTTCCCCAATAAATATTTTTTCCCGAACAGAGTTAACATAAAATACATGCCTAAAAAGAATGGGATATACTCCGCTATAAAACGCCACATGACGGCAAGTAAACCTACCGTACCCCGAGGCACATATCCTTTAAACAAAAGTACAAAAAATCCTTCCGCAATACCGGTACCTCCCGGTGTCGGCGCAAAGTAAAGCATAAAATTCAAGACGATCATGCGCCCCAACAAGAATAAGTTGCTGACTGCGGTGTTACTATTCCAAAGCAAAGCCGGTAAGATTCCGTAAATACAACACAAGCTAAGTCCAGAGTAAAGAAAGACAAGGAACGTATCCCATGGACTATCTTTCATAATCTGTAAAGTAACGGTTAAATCATCCAGAAAACGCAAAAGTTTCCGAATACGTTGCTTGGAAAAACCGCAAGTGTGCAGCATAACAAATGTCCATTTTTTGCCAGAAGATCCGGAAAATAACCAAAACCCAAACAAACAAGCCAATAAAAAAGCTATCGCAATATAAAATAAAGTGCTGTTTCCTATATACGGAATATCCAAATGATCAAAGAAAAAGACAAACGGTAACGCAAACACCAAAAACAAAATCGAAAAAATGGTGCGAATGATAACGATCATACTGCTTTTAGCCACCGGTACGCCGATACTTCGCAAAATCAGTACTTGTGCAATGGCACCACCGGCAGCGCCGGGGGTCAGCAATCCCATAAAGTAGTTACCGAAAATCACCTGCATAATGCCGATCAGACGCACTTTATAACCGTTCATTGCCACAAGACGTTGCAAACGCAGACCGTCGAAATACATACCGACACTCCAAATTCCAAGCGCCAGTAAAATATTGGAAAAGGAAAAATACGTAAGTGCGTGCCAGGTAGTAAAGTCGATAGTAAAGTACACCGTGCAAAAGGTCACAATTGCAATCAGTGCAAACAATAAAATACCGTTACGGACGGTATGATTCATGCGCCGATCACTCCAAAATTGATTCTGTGAATGCCTTCATGCATCAATAATTCATAAACATCTGGCGAAGTTAACGCCTGGTACTCTTTTTCCCAATTATATTCCCAGCCATATTGAGCCCCCAACCGAATGTTGCTGCTCCCCGGATGGCACATCAGTTCGTGGAAGCCGCCTTGCAATTGCGGTAAAAGTTGTAACAATTTTCGTTCCGTCAAATGACCGCCGTCCATCATCCCCCAAAAATGATCCGTCGTCACCATCCCGGTAGCACGGATTTTACGTCGTGCCCGATTTGCTAACACGGTAAGACCCGTTTTTCCAAACAAACGACGCCAATCCGCAAGATGTTTACCGTAGCGAATATTTTCGGCCGGAATGCGCATCGCACGAATATGATATTTCTCACATAAGGTCAACACAATCGGTAAAACACGCGGCCAAACATGTAAGTGTTGATGTCCGTCAACATGCGTAATCGTTAAGCCTGTCTCGGAAATCTTAGCAAATTGGGCCGAAAGTTCCCTGTATACGTCGCTATAATCAATCTCGCCAGCCAAATCACGGCGAACAAATTCACCGTAATCAGGCAACAATTTGCCGTTTTTATCAAGCAAACTTTTTACTTCCGCCGGATCCGCCACCGGGTCTATCCCACCGACTAACGCAGTATGAATGCCCACTCCGAGTCGCGGTAATGTTTCTGCTACGGCGATTGCGTCTTCAAAAGCGGCGCCACCCGCCAATAGGGTAGTACTGGTAATAATTCCGTTTTGAAAACCGCGCGCTATCGCTTCATTTACAGACGGATGTAAACCAAAATCATCCGCGTTCACAATTAAAAATTTCATATTGGCTCCTTATCGATAACGATCAAACGTTGAGAAGTGCCATTTGCCGATCATTTGTAAGTCTTTTTGTGCATGTTTTTGTGCAAAACTTGCCAAGAACTGGCGCACCATAAACGATGCTCCTTTGGGAAGTTGCGTATGATACTTTTCTCCTAACGATGCCAGCGTATTTACAAATGCAGCACGGGCTAAGATAGATGCCATTGCCACGGCCGGATATCGTTCGCCACGCGGTGTCTGTAAAAGAGGCACGGTAATTTGCGCCGTCGCCCATTTTTTTTGCATTAGTTCTTCGCGAGCGAAACGATCCAAAATAATTTGCTCGGCAGGAAAACGCTGTAACAGTTTTTCGACATTAGAAAAATGCAAATCGGTCAAAAGATCATTCAAATTTTTGCCGTTTTTTTGATAAGCGGCATATTTTTCATTATATAATTGCGGAACAAGTATTGTGATTTCAGCTTGATCCTCATATTGATCCAGAAAACGTTGCGCTAATTTCGTAATTTGGAGATCGGTCAGTTCTTTACTGTCACGAACGCCCCATGATACTACTTCTCGAGCCTGATCCTTGGTAAGATACACGGCTGCGACAACAAGCGGTCCCAGTACATCCCCCTTACCGGATTCATCACAACCGATCACATGCGTGTCAATTACTTTTCTATCTTCCGTTGACGCTTTGGTTTTCTTCGCTTCCGCGCCAGACGAATTAAGATTGGTTGCCAGGGCTTCCAGTTCTTCTTTCCATTCAGGATCCTTGGTTTGGATCACCAGTCGGAAGCCTTTCTTACCGTGATAAGTGTTTAAAATTGCCGTCTTTTCAGCGCGCACAACTTTCCACTGGATACCGTACGGGATCGTTTTTGTATTAGTTATTATTATATCATATTGCTTCAGACGCTGAGCCAATTTCTGACGCAGAGCATCCGGCGACTCATTTGGCAAGCCTATCTTCCCCTTTCATTTTCGCTTCCGCTTGCACTTGTCGTAATGGTATGTTTTGCGCTCGTGCAATACGGGCACAATCTTCATACTCCGGCTTACATTTATACTCGTTTCCCACGCGAGCGTACTTCACGCGCACCGATTCACCGTACAAGAAAATCTCTGTTTCTTGCATCGGTAAAACCGTTCGCTCACACGTAAATTCGCGTACTCCCCAACTGGTTGTTTCCTGCAAGATGAAGTCAACCAGCGCTTGCGATTGTTTTTCATCACAAAGCACACACAAGGTAACTGCCGGACGACTTTTTTTCATAACAATCGGGATATACCAAACGTCCAACGCACCTGCCGCCAAAAGTCGTTCCTGCACATAGGCAAGCGTTTCCGGCGTCATGTCATCCAGATTAGTCTCCAATTGTTTCATAACGGATCCTTTTCTCGGCAAATTGCTGCAGCCACTCGGGCAGCACCATAACCGTTATCAATATTCACCACTGCGACTTTATCTGCACAGCTGGTAAGCATCCCGAAAAGAGCCGTCATGCCGTTTTGCGCAACGCCATATCCTGCCGAAGTCGGCACGCCAATCACCGGAGCCGAAATTAGTCCGCTTATCACCGTAGGGAGCGCGCCCTCCATACCGGCAATCGCAATGCACACTTGCGCATCCTTCAGTTCTTTACAAACTGCCAGCAAGCGATGTATGCCCGCCACACCGCGGTCGTAATATGCTTTCGCGGGAATGCCTAAAAACTCAAGTGTTGCCACCGCTTCACGAGCTACACTTTCATCAGCGGCACCGGCGGTTACTACCGCCACAAAAGAACGTATAGTTTGATGGGAGCAGTGGCCGTACGCAAATACACGTCCAATCTCGTCCCATTTGGCTTGCGGTGCGAGTGTATGTAAATATTCGCCCATTTCCTTACTCAATCGAGTCAAAAGCAAGGGCTTGCTTTGATTTATTGCATATGAAAGTAACTCTGTAAGCTGTTCTTGCGTTTTTCCGCTGGCCAATACCACCTCGGGAAAGCCCTGTCGCTGAACGCGATTGTCATCCCAGCAAAGGCGATTAATATCCGTAAAACCATAATACTCCCGAATATTTTTTTCCAATTCAGTCAGATCAAGGGCATTATTTTTCCATGCTTTTAGCCAATTTCCGAGAGGTTCCGTCATAGCCTGTCCCTTTCCTCACCAAGCGATGATGAAATAAAATAATCGCTGCCGCCATGGCTACATTAAGTGATTCTACAGTAGGCGATATCGGAATGTGGAAACGCGCATCGGCCTGCTGTAAAATTTCTTCAGGAATGCCTTTACCTTCGTTACCGAAAAGCCAAAAAACATTACGCTGTGAAGGCATCGTTTCATACGATACACTTTCACCAAGTGTGGTAGCCCAAAGCGGCATCTGCCGTTTGCGGGCCGCATCATATAAATCTTTCGGAACAATCTGCTGCACCACAGGAATTTGTAAAATAGTCCCCATGGAACTGCGCACGACTTTATCGTTAAATAAATCGACAGTGCCTTTCGTTGTCCAAACGGCAGCACACTCCGCCGCTGCCGCAAGGCGGACTATTGTCCCCGCATTTCCGGGATCCTGCACACCGCACAATACTGCAATGGGACCTGATTTTGTGTCTGTTTCCTTCGGTAAGCTTGCTATTTTTACAACTGCTGCAATTTCCTGACTGGATTCCGTTTGCGCGAGTACTTTGAACATCTTCGAAGACACTATAAAAAGAGGCGTCTTTTCCGCTATGGTAAGCCCACTCATCTGCAGACCCGTCTCGGTAGCCCAGATCTCATATTGCAAATCGGCCGATTGCAATATGACCTCCACAGCACGTGCACCTTCCACCAGAAAAGCGCCGTACTGCTCACGATATTTACGTTGTGATAGCGCACATACCCGTTTCCAATGCGGATTTTGTAAGCTGGAAATTTCTTTTTTCACGATTCCAACAACTCCCGAAAGTATCCTGATGTATTGGCCAATTCCTGATAGGTGCCGGTCTGAATAATCCGACCTTCCCGAAATACATAAATACGGTCCGCATTCCGAATCGTCGACAAGCGGTGTGCAATCAAAAGAATCGTACGTTCACCGCGAATACCGGCTAGGGATTTTTGAATTCTTTCTTCCGTAGCGCTATCCATATTCGCAGTTGCTTCATCCAAAACCAGCACCGGATACCGTCGCGCCATCACACGAGCTAACGATAACAACTGTCGCTCTCCCGCCGAAAAAAAGCTCCCCAGATATCCCGCCTGGGTATAAATACCTTGCGGTAATTGTTGAATTTCGTCCCAAAGATTTACTTTTTGCAAAGCATGAATAATCCGTTCCGGTGTTAACGTCGGGTTATGTAAACTGATATTGTCCGCCACCGTGCCTTTAAACAAATGCTGATTTTGAAAAACGTAACCCAAGAGTGTACGTGTGGAGGTGATTGAATAATCTTCAATCGGTTTGCCGTTTAAAAGAATACGTCCCCGTTGCGGAATATACATACGCAATGCAAGCGACATCACTGTCGTTTTACCTGCCCCTGAAGTGCCGGCAATACCCACCAACTCTCCATTATCGACATAGAAGGAAACATCTTTCAGCACCCATTTTTCCTCGTCACCATAATGGAACCAGACATTCTCAAACTCCAAAGACCTGAACGGCTCTTCAAAATCCGGGCGATCGTCAATTTCCGTCACGCTCGTTTGCTCCCAAAGTTCGCCCACGCGATCGACGCCTGCCAAAGCAGACTGCAAGGTATTGTAGCGTTCTGCCATACCGCGAACCGGAGCAAAAAACTTCTCAATATACTGAATGAAAACAAACACGAGTGCCGCATCCGTAATATCGACGGCAAAATTGGTATAACCTAAAATCAGCACTACACAAATAAAATAAGTAAAATCGACAAACGGTCGAAAGACGGAAAATGTACGGACCTCCTGAATTCCTGCCGTGACATAGGCCTGATTAATCGTATCATACTCTTTAATGACTGCTTTTTCCGCATTGTATGATTTGACAATCATGACACCGCTCATCGCT
The DNA here is from genome assembly GCF_018373335.1 of Negativicoccus succinicivorans. Classification (GTDB taxonomy): domain Bacteria; phylum Bacillota; class Negativicutes; order Veillonellales; family Negativicoccaceae; genus Negativicoccus; species Negativicoccus succinicivorans_A. The sequence continues at coordinate 43,743 of NZ_JAHAHH010000002.1, read as the reverse complement.
TCCTGAATAAAACTGTTGGAAACTGAAATACAGGAACGCACTTTGCGATACGCGCGACGGCTGTATTGGCGGAAAATATATACCGCAATTCCCAGTAAAATCATTACTGTCAAAGATGCCAAGGCGAGGCGCATATGCATTTGCAGCAAAATTACAATGATGCCGACCATCATTAAAAAGTCACCGCAAAAAGGAATTAAAACCTCAATAAAAAGAGCGCGAATCGCATCTGTGTCATTCGTTACCTTGGTGACTAAATTACCGGTTTTGTAGCGTTTCAGCGAACTTTCCGACTGCACTAAAATGCGTTCGAAAACGTTTTGACGAATACGATAAATAATATTTTGCCCCACATATTGCAAAGAAAAATTCAACGCATATAAAAGTCCGACGCTTAGAAATACTGTTGTCAAATACAACCAACCGACCCTGTATAAAGCATTAAGATCTTTCACGGGAAATATATCGCTAATCGCGTATTTTAATAAGTACGGACGCAACAGATCGAGTCCCACTGTCACCGCTACCAGTATTCCGGTCAATACCCACCAACCATAATACGGTTTTGCATAATTAAACAAGAGCCGGAGTTGCTTCAAATCTCGGCGATTTTTTCGTTGTTTATTCGCCATCGCTTATGCCTCCTGCTGATGATATAAAACGTAATACTCGCCGTGCCGATTCCACAGTTCCTCATGAGTGCCCTGTTCAACGATGTGTCCATCTTTAAAAACGAAGATAATATCAGCATCACGCAAGGCATCAATGCGCTGGGAAATAAAAAGGATCGTATATTTTCGACGCAGTTTTAAAATACTTTCCTCAATCATCGCAGCCGTTTGAAAATCGAGTGCCGAAAAAACATCATCCAAAAGCAACAAGGGGGCCCGTTTATATAAAGCACGAGCAATTCCGATACGCTGTCGTTGTCCTCCGGAGAGATCCGTACCTGCCTCCTGCAATTTGCTGCTTGGCCCCTGTAAACGATCCTGCAAAGAAAGTGAAATCGCCGTATCATCCATTAACTGTTGGACATAATCCATATCCTGCTCCTGCGCGGGTGCGGGAAAAGTGATATTGTCAGCCACTGTTTTTGAAAAAAGAATTTGCTCCTGCGGAACAAACCCGCTCAGCGCGCGCAAGTCTTCTAAACAGTACGAACGCACATCTTTGTCATTAATAAACAACGTACCTGCCGGCGGATTGTACAAGCGAAGCAACAATTTGAAAAATGTAGTCTTGCCGCTGCCCGGTGCGCCAACGAGCCCAACAAATGCCCCTTCGGGAATAGTTAGATTCACATCGCAAAGCGCCGGTATGTCCGCTTCGGGATAGGTAAAGGTAAGATGTTCTGCGCGAACCTTTGCTTGTGCAGGCACACTGTCTCGATGGCCCGTGCAGTCATCCGTTGCCTGTTCTTCCGGCCATTCAAAATACTCGCGCAAACGATCATATGAGCCCAAAGCCCGATTCATAACTGCAATCAAGCCACCGACTCCCATCGTGGCCATAATCAACATACCGATATACCCGTTAATAGCTACAAAATCACCGACGGAAATTTCATCGTTGATAACCAGTCTGCCACAAATAAAAAGTGAAACTGCATAGCAAATCATCGGTAAAATACGCATCATCGGTATAAATATCGCTTGCACGCGGGCAAGTGATAAGTTGCCCTGCATATTTTCTTCATTTAATGTTGCAAAATATCGTGCCACGGATGCTTCTTCGACAAGACTTTTAATGATAGGCAAGCCGAGAAACAGTTCTTGCGTATATTCGGTCAGATTACTGAATAGGTCCTGCACATGACGAAACCGTTTACGTACCACACGTCCGAGCAAAACTGCAGCCAGCAAAATCAACGGCATCGGCAATAAAACACGCGCCGCCAACTCTAATGTAATTTGACTTGCCATCATCCAAAGCGCCAAACCGTTTAGAAAGATCGCATCAACCAAAAGCAGCATCCCTAAACCGAATGCAATTCGGATCGACGTTACGTCATTGATAAGTAAAGCCATGATTTTGCCGGGACCATGTTTTTCGTAAAATTGCACCGGTAATCGGATGGATTTTTTGACAATTGCATCTCGCATCAAATATTCACTTTTGCGCATTTGACCGAGAATACAAAGGCGGTAGCCAAATTTGCACACTAAAATTGCCAGCCCCAACAGCAAAATATTGCCCACATAGCTGGCAAGATGTGTCTTCCCTAAACTGATATCATCTATCGCGGCCCCCAGTAATTTGGGCACCCATAATTGCAATGCATCTACTGCAATTAAAAGTAGAATACCCAAAAAGTAGACCGGAAAATGCGGCCATAAAAACCGTTTGAAAAATTGTCGATAATTCATTATTCACTCCTTACGTACAGTTATTGTAACATATTCCTTATGCATCTATTAAAAAGAAGCCGAGACGCTGTCTCGGCTTCTTTTTAATGCTAAAAAATATTTTCTTTATAAGTATGGTAAAGATCATCCAGCTCCTGCAACTTTTTATCCATTTCAATCTGCATTGCAGAGGCCTGATCATAATCGCCCTCCACCAGCAACGAGCGAATTTGTGTAAAAATACTCTTTTTTCCAATATCGTCTTTCGCAAGTTCATTACGACGGGAAACAATTTCTTCCCAACGCTTACGATCTAACTCGTTATCCGCCGGTAATTCTCTATATGAGCACAAACGGTGCATTGCTTCATTAATAATTCGATTGTGCAATTCCAGTTTCCAACGGTTGACGACCCCTGTCAAAAACGATTCCATCAGTCGCTTCGAGAACGCATCTCCTGCCGCTAAAGCCTCCTGCTTACCAGGATTCTCGCGCAACATTTTGATATTTTCCCAAACGGTTGCCGGCGGACGCGAGAAATGATGCTGACGTTCCTCTTCGGTGAACATTTCAAAGACATCTTCTTCACTGCGATACGCCCGATCTTTTTCCAAATAATCGGCGTTATCTCCCGGGGCTTTCGACAATTCTGCCAACAACTCCTCCGTTGTTTTACCGCTCGTCACCGCATATTTAATGCCGTCCAGTGCGGCAAGGTAGCACAGGGCAATGCAAGTATATGTATTCGTGTACGGATTCGGTGCACGCAACTCAAAGCGAGTAGCCAGCGGATTTTTAAGATCACGAATCAAACCAATCAAAATAGTACGATTTCGCGACGGAATCGCCGGTGCCTGACCAAGGGATGTAACAATACAAACCGGCGCTTCAAATCCCGGCTGTAACCGATTTAACGCATCCGTTGTGGAGCTGATAAACGGATTCATTGCTTCGTAGTTTTTCAAAATTCCCATGATCGCACCGTAACCGAGTACGCTAACAAAGTCTTCATTCATATCTTTCGGCGCAAACAGGTTGACCACCTTACCCGATTTCATTTTCGCAGACAGACCGATATGCGTATGTTTACCGCTACCGGCGACACCGTGAATCGGTTTCGCTTTAAAAGTGACTTCCAAACCGTGTTTACGAAATGTTTCGCGAATAATAATACGCGCTTCCAATTCGTTATCCGCAGTCTGCAGCGGACTGGACGAGAATTTCCAGTCAATTTCCAATTGCTCTAGAATGTTTATAAGACGCCCGTTGTCATCAATGCGCGGTTTTACACCACCCACTTCTTTATGACCCATTTCAGGCTGTAAGCCTAATTTTTTCAACAGCTCAATGGATTCTTCCATCGCGGTGCGAACCGCTCCGTGGGTTCGTTGCCAGTATTGTTCTTTCATTCGTTGCGAAACCGATAATGCACGGCTGTCGATCGGCTGACTCGGCGTTTTGACCCAAAATTCGAGTTCGGTCGCCGTTGTAAACAAAAGCTCGTCAATCTCTTTAACATTAATATGTTCCATCCCCGGAACCGCATGCGTCGAAAGTAAATTCAAAATTTCTTCTTCAACATACGCAATACTTCGTTTCAAAATCGAACGGGCATCCACCATTTCTTCATTATGAATTAAAAAGGCCGGGATTCGGAGTGTCCCGATCGGCTTTCCCGTTTGCGGATCCAGATGATCGTAATTGTAATCGACCACCCAATTTACATCCGGGTCGGCGATCATATCGATTCGAGCATTATTCAGTGTAGCAATCGTGGGGAGAACCACCGATGAGCCATCGGTTTGTACTGCATCGCCGGAGAAAAAGTCATTATAATTTTTAAAAAACAATTCAATTGGAATACGTTCATCGGTATCGTTGCCGGCCATATCAATCCCGACAATGGAAACGTATTGAATCTCGGGATACTGTGCTAATAGCGACAATACGCCTTCTTTACCGTATTTACCTGCGGGAATGACATAAAGCAGTTCTTCATCGCGTAACATGTTCATTTGCTTCCTCCTCAATAAAAAGACCTCAACACGATATCGAGTTGAGGTCCCCATTGACCGAATATTCTATTTATTGCCGGCCAACCATTCACGTACAGCCTGGTTGACGACTTTGCCCTCTGCCCGACCTTTCAGTCGAGGCATAACTGCTTTCATCAAAGCTCCCATATTACGTTCTTCAGGCGCTAATCGAGAAGCAGTTTCGGCAACAATATTACTCACTTCTTCTACACTGACAGGCTGCGGCAAATAGCGACTCAATACTTCAATCTCTGCTTTAGTTTGCGTGATCAGATCACGGCGATCCGACTTTTCAAACTCCGCCAAAGAGTCTTTCCGGAGTTTCATTTCTTTCGCTAAAATACCGATGACATCTTCTTCTGCTAAAGGCTCAGAGCTGTCAATCTCAGCATTTTTAATTGCGGCGCGTGCCATGCGAATGACCGAAAGTGCAAGCTTGCCATCTTCTTTGGCCTTCATGGCCTCTTTCATGTCATGCTGCAGAGTTTCTTGAATGGTCATCAGCTTTCACCTTCTCATTATTTAAATTTACGTTTTCTGGCCGCTTCCGATTTCTTTTTACGACGAACACTCGGTTTTTCATAATGTTCGCGTTTTCTCACTTCAGAAAGAACCCCGGCTTTTTGGCAGGAACGTTTAAATCTGCGAAGAGCACTATCGAAAGACTCGCCCTTTTTTACTCTGATTTCAGACATTGATATCCCTCCCTCCAAATAGTCTTATGGGGTGCAATTGCACTAATTAAAATTATAAGCCCCGACGCTGCATTTGTCAATCTGCAAACGGAGGCCAACCTAACGCTTTGCCACCGATTATATGCGCATGAAAATGGGGTACCGTCTGACCACCGTCAGCACCTGTATTGATGACGACGCGATAGCCGTTTTCGGTAAGGCCGAGTTGGCTTGCCACCGTTTGTACGGTACTGAAAAAATGTGCGAATTGGCCTTCTGCTTCGGCATCCGTAATTTGATTGATGCTTTGAACATGTTGTTTAGGTACCACCAAAACATGTACCGGCGCCGTTGGCGCAAGGTCATTGAAAGCCACAAAATCATCATTTTCAAAAACTTTCGAACTGGGAATCGTACCGTTTGCAATTTGACAAAAAATACAGTCTTTCATGGTTACCCCTCCTCGATTCTTTCTCCGATCAACACAGCTCCGTCGTCAGAGACGACTCGTGTCGAACAAATCATACCTGCTTTCAGCCCCTCGCCTTTGATTTTTAGCTGGCAATAATGAGGTGTAAATCCTTTCCATTCACCATCTTCCGTTTGTTGTTCCAATAAAACATTCGTAGTTTTCCCGATAAAAGAGCGCCGGTAATCGGTAGCCGTTTGCTCTGCCACTTTTTCTGCGGCATGCACTCGCTCCTTTTTGACTGATTCAGGAACTTGATCCGGAAATGTCGCTGCTGCAGTGCCGTTGCGCTTGGAATAAGGAAAGACATGTACGCCTGCAAAACGCAATTTTTTCAATGTTGCAATCGTTTCCGTAAAAAGTTCTTCCGTTTCGCCGGGAAAGCCTACGATCAAGTCAGTAGTAACTGCCAAATCAGGAATTCTTGCACGTAATGATGAAATAAGATCTACATATTCTTGCAAATGATAATGCCGGCGCATTTTCCGCAAAATTTCTTCCGATCCCGATTGTAAAGGCAAGTGCAGGTGTGGACATACGCGTTCATTCGTAGCAATCAGATTCACTAATTCTTCAGAAATCTCGACCGATTCAATGGAGCCGAACCGAATTCTTGAAATATGTGTGCGCTCGAGCAGCATCTTGACAACGTCAGCCAAGTCCACTTGTCGTCCCAGATCCACACCGTAATTTCCCAAATGAATACCGGTTAAAACGACTTCTTTAAATCCTTGCTCATCTAATTTTCGAGCTTCATGATAAATATCTTCTACTCGTCTGGACTTCAATTTACCGCGAGTATAAGGAATAATGCAAAAGGCGCAATAATTGTTGCAACCTTCTTGAATTTTTAAGTATGAACGGGCACGATTGGAAGCCGGATGCGCCCAATGCAATTCTTCGAATTGACTCGTTTCAAAAATATCATGCACCGCATTATGCGCTTGTGAGGAAGATCCGTACGCCTCAATCAAATCGACCACATTGGCTCGATCCTGCGTACCGATAATCAGATTAACCCCGTCAATTTGTTGAATTGTCTTCGGATCCAGTTGTGCATAGCAACCTGTCACAATAATTTTTGTCTGCGGATTCAAGCGTTTGGCACGACGAATCATTTGACGCGATTTGCGTTCACCGATATGCGTTACCGAACAGGTATTAATGACACAAATATCCGCTTTGTCTTTCGCAGATACCTCTTCATATCCGCGCGCCAAAAAAAGGCTGCGCATCGCATCGGTATCATACTGATTTACTTTACACCCCAGGGTTAAAAATGAAACTGTCTTCAAATTGATTTCCTCTCCGTCGCAATTTAGTAATCTGATTTATTGTAATGTTTTTTTACTTGTCATGCAAGAAAAACGAGGCGCGGCCGCGTCTCGTTTTTTACTAATTATTCAATTTATCCTTCAGTTTATCGAAAAAAGATGGCTCTTCTTTATTGACTGTGCTGTCGCCCGTGCACTCGCTGTATTTCAGCAAAGCCGCTCGCTGCTCGGAGGATAGACTGCGCGGTACACCAATCGTGACCCGTACATTTAAATCGCCTTTTCGATCGCTTCGCAACGATGGCAGTCCTTGCCCGGAAAGGCGAAATGTTTTTCCTCCGGGAGTGCCATGTGGAATTTTTAACTCCACTTTGCCGAACAGCGTGTCGAGCTGAATCGTCCCACCCATAGCGGCTGTCGGAAACGAGATTTCCGCTTCACAGAAAAGATCCGCACCACGACGTTGGAAACGCGCATGTGGCTGAACATAAATATACACATACAAATCGCCCGTTTCCCCGCCGCGTTCGCCTAAACCGCCTTCACCGGCCAAACGAATCCGCGAATCGGTGTCTACACCGGCCGGAATTTTCACGCGAAGCTTACGTTTTTTCTGGACTTTACCGCTACCGCGACACTCATGACATGGAGATTCAACAACTTTTCCTCGACCTTGGCAACGCGAACAGGTATGCACACTCATCATTTGACCTAAGGGCGTATTCCGTACGACTTGCTCCTGCCCGGTACCGTGACATTGCGGACAGGTTTGCACGCTGGTTCCCGGTTCGGCACCATCGCCGTGACAATGGGGACAAACTTCGTCTTTGACAATACTAAATTCTTTTTCTACGCCCACAGCGGCTTCTTCCAAAGTAATTTCCAAATCGTAGCGCAAATCTGCGCCGCGTATCGGCCCCGTTTGCCGAGCTGTACCACCGCCGAAAAAGCTACCAAAAATATCGCCCAGGTCGCTAAATCCGCCAAATCCGCCTTGTGCTCCACCGAACCCACCGAAACCGCCAAAGCCGCCCGTTTGGCCGGCCTGTTGATACGCAGTATGACCAAATTGGTCATACTGCGCACGCTTGGATTCATCCGAAAGCGTTTCATAGGCTTCATTGACTTCTTTAAATTTGGCTTCCGCTGTTTTCGGATCATCCTTATTTAAATCAGGATGATATTTCCGAGCCATTTTACGGTAAGCTTTTTTTATCTCATCAGCACTGGCATCCTTATTGACACCCAGTACGTCATAATAATTCTGATCGCTCATGCCAAACTTCCTCTGTCATTATTTTTTATCTTCATCATCCATGACTTTGTAATCGCCATCGACGGTGCCGTCATTCGTCTCCTGTTGCGTTGTTTGTTGCTGACCGTTATTTGCCTGCGACTGTTGCTGTGCATTAGCCTGTTCGTACAACTTGCTTGCCAACTCATGCAGCGGTGTACTTAATGCTTCCGCCTTCGCCTTAATGGCTTCTACATCAGTACCTGCCAGCGCTTCTTTCAGTTCGGAAATCGCCGTTTCTACTTTTTGTTTTTGTGCCGCATCAACTTTATCACCAAGGTCTTTCAGCGTTTTTTCTCCTTGGTAAACTAAAGAGTCGGCATTATTGCGAACTTCCACTTCTTCTTTTTTCTTTTCGTCTTCTGCTTCGTGCAATTTCGCCTCTTTTACCATGCGCTCAATTTCATCATCGGAAAGACCGCTCGAAGACGTAATAGTAATTGTCTGTTCTTTACCGGTCCCCAAGTCTTTAGCGGATACATGTACAATACCATTCGCATCAATATCAAAAGTAACCTGAATTTGTGGTACTCCACGAGGTGCCGCAGGAATGCCGCTCAGTTCAAAGCGACCCAGCGTCTTGTTATCCGCTGCCATGTTACGTTCACCCTGCAAGACGTGGATGTCTACGGCCGGCTGATTATCCGCCGCGGTCGAGAATACTTGACTCTTCGAGGTCGGGATAGTCGTATTGCGATCAATAATTTTCGTAAATACTCCGCCCAATGTTTCAATCCCCAAGGAAAGCGGGGTAACATCCAGCAGCAGCACGTCTTTGACTTCACCGACTAATACGCCCGCCTGAACCGCTGCACCTATCGCTACCGATTCATCAGGGTTAATACCTTTGCTGGGTTCTTTGCCCAAGATTTTTTGAATCGCTTCCTGAACAGCCGGAACACGACTGGATCCGCCAACCAAAAGAATCTTGTCAATGTCACTTACCGACAGTCCCGAATCTGCAATCGCTTTACGGGTCGGCTCCATAGTTGCCTGTACCAAATCTTCGGTTAATTCATTGAATTTAGCACGGGAAAGATTCAAGTCCAAGTGCATCGGCTGACCGTTGGAATCGGCCGAAATAAATGGCAAGTTGATATTTGTAGAGAGCACGCCGGACAATTCGATTTTTGCTTTTTCCGCCGCTTCTTTTAAACGCTGCAACGCCATTTTGTCCTGGCTCAAATCGACACCATTGGTCTTTTTGAATTCGCTGATAATCCAGTCCATAACCTTTTTATCGAAGTCATCACCGCCGAGATGGTTGTTCCCTTGTGTAGCTTTAACTTCAAAAACGCCTTCGGCCAGATCCAGAATGGAAACGTCGAACGTACCGCCACCCAAGTCGAACACAAGAATGGTATGCGCTTCATCTTTATCAAGTCCATACGCCAATGCGGCTGCCGTCGGTTCATTGATGATACGCAATACTTCCAGACCGGCAATCGCGCCGGCATCTTTTGTAGCTTGGCGCTGGCTGTCTGTAAAATACGCCGGCACTGTGATGACGGCTTTTTCTACTTTTTCACCCAAGTATGCTTCCGCATCCTGTTTGAGCTTTTGCAGAACCATCGCGGAAATTTCCTGCGGCGTATACGCTTTGTCATCGATGTTTACTTTATAATTGGTGCCCATGTGACGTTTAATGGAACTGATTGTACGATCCGGATTGGATACCGCTTGACGTTTCGCAAGTTGTCCCACTAAACGTTCACCGGTCTTCGAAAAACCTACGACCGATGGTGTTAAGCGCGAGCCTTCCGCATTTGTAATAACTACCGGTTCGCCGCCTTCCATGACCGCGACTACCGAGTTGGTTGTACCTAAGTCAATACCTATTACTTTTCCCATTCTGAATTTCCCCCTTAGTCTTCTTGATGCGCTACTTGTACTTGTGCTGCGCGTAACACTTTATCATTCATGCGGTAACCTTTTTTGAATACCGCGGTAATTTCCCCTTCCGGTTTATCGTCGGTCGCCAGACGCATGACGGCTTCATGATAATTCGGATCCATCTGTTCACCTAAAGCAACAATTTCTTCCACTTTATAAGCCTTCAACAAATTCACCAACTTACGATAAATCAGTTGAAATCCTTCTAAAAATTTTTCATCAGCACCTTCTACAGGATGTGACAAGGCTCTTTCAAACTCATCTAAAATCGGCAATAAACTTGTAATCACTTCCGCTTGCGCGCTGTCGTTTAGTTCTGAACGCTCTTGACGATAACGTCTCCGGGCATTATCAAAGTCCGCTTGCAAACGCAAGCGCAAGCGTTCACTGTCTTCCCACTTTTGTGTCAACTCAGCGATCTCTGCCGCGCAAGCAGCATCTTCCTGTTCACCGACAATTTTCGATTCGTCAACCGTATCTCCATCCCCTTCGGTTGCTTTGTTTTGTTCTTCCTTGTATTCCGGATTCAATTAATGCACCTCATCTCCATCGGTTTTTCCTGTTCGTAAGACGGAATTCACTTTTTGCTGCATCATATGCAACAACGAAACAATTTTATCATATTCCATGCGCGTCGGCCCGATGACCGCTACGCTACCTACTAGTTTTTGTTGATCAAAAAATTGTGCTTGTACCACACTATAGTTATGCAATGCGGCAATCCCCGTTTCCGGACCGATGCGTACCGTAAGTGCAGTAGACGGCGAATGACTGATAAGATCAGCGAGTTGCTTACTCTCTTCTAAAAGTTGCATCAACTCTTGCAGCTTACCTAAGTCTTTAAACTCGGGCTGGCGAATCAACTCACTGACACCGTCGGTAAAAATTTCGCGATTTTTGCCGACCGTGCTCTGAATCGTATCCAGCGTATCGAACATCACTTGTGGTTCGACCCAAAAGTCTCGCTGCAGTTCCTGCATGAGCTCTGTGGTAATTTCCCGCAATTCACGCCCATGCAACGCGCGATTCAGCTGCACCGCAAAATCCTGCAATTTCAACAGCGTTACGCCTTCGGGCATTGGAAACGTGGAATGATCTACGCTGCCGTCGGTTGTTACCAAAAGTAAAATGGCGCGATTCGCGTCCAACGGCAAAAATTGAATGTAATTGAAAACAGCATGTTGCGATTCATCTGTCACGGCCAATGAAAGGTTATGGGTCAACCCCGACAAAATGCGCGCCGCCTCATTAAAAATTTCTTGTGTTTGCCTGTTTTCTAAAGTAAACCAATCCTTAATCGCAGTCGCTTCTTCCCGACTGACGTTGCCCGGTTGCATTAAGCTGTCCACATAGAACCGATATCCTTTTAACGAAGGAATACGGCCGGCAGAAGTATGCGGTTGCTCTAGATACCCCATCCATTCCAAATCCTGCATTTCATTACGAATCGTTGCCGGACTGATACCCAGATCATAAATCCGTGCAATCGTACGTGAGCCGACCGGCTCGGCAGTGGCAATATAGCTTTGAACGATCGCACGCAAAATAATTTGTTTACGTTCTTTCATCGTCATCACCCCTGTCTTATTAGCACTCATCTATATCGAGTGCTAAATCTATTACATAATTTATCACGAAAAGGTGAAAAAGTCAAATTATCTTGTCTTTATGTGCGAATGAAGTGAGTGAATACTTGGTTGGCCACTGCTGCACCACGACGTGTAAGTGCTATCGTATCAGCAGTAGCGTGATGTAAAAGCCCTGCTTCTAATAACATTTCTAATTCTTTTCCATAAACGTCCTGAAGCGCAATACCAAATTCAGTGGCAAACGCGGACATAGAAATGCCATGACGCCGGCGCAGGTTCATGAAACAATATTCTTCCATTGCAGTTTGACGATCAATGGCTTCAACGTCTTGCGGCATCCATCGCGCACTGTCGATTTGTTTTATATAGGCCTGCCAATCCGCAACATGGCTGTAACGAAAATTCCCATCAAAAGAAACCGCGGCCGCACCGAATCCGATATACGGTTCATAGCGCCAATATTTTTGGTTATGTACGGCTTCGTACCCCGACTTTGCAAAATTGGCAATTTCATAGCGGGCAAAACCGTATTGCGGCAACATACGCACCATAGTTTGATACATTTCCCATTCCGTCTCTTCCGACGGCAAGACCAAGCGCCCTCGCTCTGCCAACCGAGCAAATAAGGTCCCCGGTTCAATAATCAATCCGTAAATGGAAATATGCGTGATCGGTAAATGCACCGCTTTCACGAGTGAGGTTTTAAAATCGGTGACGGATTGCTCAGGAAGTCCGTACATTAAATCAAGAGTGATATTTTTAAAACCGATGTGTGCCGCGTCTTTGATAGTACGCCAAGCATCCTGTGCACGATGGGTACGTCCGATCCGTTGCAATAAATCATCACGAAAGGTTTGTACCCCCACGCTTAAACGATTAACCCCCACCGCATGGTAAGCCTCTAAATCACTGCGAGTAATCCCGTCGGGATTCATTTCCAGAGTTACTTCCGCGGTGTCCCACACAGCAAAGCGTTCACGGAGTGCCAGTAACACGTCATGAATTCGTTGCACGCCAAAAAGGGACGGTGTCCCGCCCCCAAAATAAATGCTGTCTACATGATTGGAAAAGGAGCTCAGCGGCCGATTGGTAATTTCTTTCAACAATGCCGCTAAGTAACAATCATACATCTCTTCGCGAACCACGGCAGAGTAAAAATGGCAATAATGACAGTGGCTTGTGCAAAAAGGAATATGAATATAAATTCCTGTGCTCATCTTAATCGTCTTTCAAAATCGCCATAAACGCCTCTTGCGGAATCTCAACACTGCCGACCTGCTTCATACGCTTCTTACCTTCTTTTTGTTTTTCGAGCAGCTTGCGTTTACGTGTAATATCGCCGCCATAACATTTTGAAAGTACATCTTTACGCATCGCTTTAACGGTTTCACGGGCAATAATTTTATTGCCTATTGCCGCTTGAATCGGAATTTCGAACATTTGGCGCGGAATAATATCTTTCAACTTCAATGCCAGTGCCCGACCGCGTGACGGTGCCGAGCTACGGTGAACGATAGTACTCAACGCGTCCACTAAGTCTCCATTCAACAGAATATCAAGTTTGACCATGTCCGCCGGTCGATACCCAAAAAGCTCATAATCCAAAGACGCATAGCCCCGTGTTCCGGATTTTAGCTTGTCAAAGAAGTCGTAAATAATTTCATTCAACGGTAAATAGTACTCGAGTGCGACCCGAGTCTCGTCAATGTATGTCATTGTATGATACTCACCGCGACGTTCCTGCGCGAGTTCCATGACAGCTCCGACAAGATCGGACGGCAGCATGATGGTAGCTTTTACAAACGGTTCCTCGATATGATCAATTACCGTCGGATCAGGCAAGTGAGCGGGGTTGTCTACCGCGATCATGTTTCCGTCCGTGGTACAAACATGATAAATGACCGAAGGTGCTGTCGTGATCAAATTCAACTGATATTCGCGTTCCAGCCGCTCTTGAATTACATCCATATGCAATAAGCCGAGAAAACCGCAGCGAAATCCGAAACCTAACGCAAGCGAAGTTTCCGCTTCATACACCAGCGCCGCATCATTTAAATTCAGTTTGTCCAATGCATCGCGTAAATTGCCGTAGTCTTTGCTGTCCACCGGATACAACCCACAATACACCATCGGTGTCGCCTTACGATAACCGGGCAGCGGTTCGGCAGCACCGTTTTCCACTGTCGTAATCGTGTCACCCACTCGACAGTCGTGAACATTTTTAATACTTGCTGCTAAATATCCTACCGTACCGCAACTCAATTCCCGAGTAGGCGTCATTTGCGGCGCAAAAAAGCCGACTTCCGTCACCTCAAATGTTTTACCGGTCGCCATCATCCGGATTTGGTCGCCCACTTTGACGGAGCCTTCATGGATTCGCACATAAGCAATAATACCTTTGTAAGGATCAAAATGAGAGTCATATACCAACGCCTTCAACGGTCGATCACTATAATCCGGCGGCGAAGGAATCCGTTGAACAATTTGCTCCAGCACATCCGGTACGCCCAACCCGGTCTTGGCCGAAATCATCGCGGCATCGTGCGCGTCAAGACCGATAACATTTTCGATCTCGGCTTTTACCAAGTCGGTATTTGCACTTGGCAAATCCACTTTATTAATGACCGGAATAATCTCCAAATCGTGATCCACTGCTAAATAGACATTGGCTAATGTTTGCGCCTGTACCCCCTGTGTGGCATCTACAACCAAAAGCACTCCTTCACACGCAGAAAGGCTGCGGGAAACTTCATAATTGAAGTCGACATGCCCGGGAGTATCGATTAAGTGCAGCATATAATCTTTGCCATCTTTCGCATGGTAATGCAAACGAACGGATTGCGATTTGATCGTAATTCCTCGCTCCTTTTCCAACTCCATGTTATCCAAGACCTGCGACTGCATCTCCCGCTGGGATAACGCGCCGGTTATTTCAATCAAGCGATCGGCCAACGTCGACTTACCATGATCAATATGCGCGATGATCGAAAAATTACGAATACGTTCAGTGGACACGAATATTCTCTCCTTGCCAATTATTAGATGCTATAATAGCGCCGCCAAGTACTCGATCGTCTTCATAGAAGACAATGGATTGCCCCGGCGTTACCGCGCGCTGCGGCTCTTTGAAAACTATATGCAGACTATCTTTTCCCGGATATACTGTGCAATCTGCTGCCGGTGCCGCGTAGCGGATTTTAGCTTGTGCGGTAAACGGCTCTGTACAAGCTTCCCATTCCGTAAACGACGGATCCAATGCCCATACTTCCCGTTGGAAAATGGCCGCATTCGGCCCGACAATGACACGGTTATGTTCCGCATCGATAGCAACCACGTATAAAGGATGTTTTGCCGCCACACCAAGACCTTTACGTTGGCCGATGGTATATGCCGGCAACCCTTGATGCGTTCCTAATATATTTCCTTCAAGATCGACAATATCTCCCGGTACAAATTGTTCGGGAATACGCTCTTTTAAAAAACGAATATGATCATTATCAGGGATAAAACAGATATCTTGACTCTCCGGTTTATTGTATACGGGTAAGTTCAATTCTTTTGCCAAAGCCCGCGTATTGTCCTTATGTATTTCCCCTAACGGGAACATAATGTGGGGCAACGTCTTTTGGTTTAAATGATACAACACATATGACTGATCCTTTTTCAGATCTGCACCGCGACGCAGCTCATAAAGATTACGTTTTTTATTGTAGAGGACTCGTGCATAGTGTCCTGTCGCCAAAAAATCGGCGCCAAGCTCACGACTAAACTCATACAAACTCCCAAATTTAATCCAATCGTTGCACATTACACATGGATTGGGAGTAATCCCGCGAGCATACGATTGTGTAAAATATTGCATAATTTTTTCTTCAAAAGATTGGCGTAAATCCAACACATAATGCGGCACTTCCAATTGATCCGCTACCCGTTTGGCATCCGTAATCGTGGCGGATTCTACCACTTTATTGTTTTCTACGGTATCAAAAAGCAACATGGTGACACCGATAACATCATAACCTTGCGCTTGCAAACGTGCCGTTACTAATGAGCTGTCAACACCACCGCTCATAGCGACCGCTACGCGTTTTCTGTTCATACTATTCCTCCTCCACATATTATTTTATTATAGCATATAGAAAATCTTCCAAGCGATTTTTATACTGATTGTATCGGCATCTGCTGTATGCCTTCATCATTGATGCTGTATAATAAAATCATTGAAACCGTTTAAGGAGAATTTATGCATCAATATCTGTTTTTTATCGGCTCATTTCCCATTCGCAGCTACGGATTGTTTTTTGCTTTGGGAATTATTACCGGTGGCCTGCTTGCCTATTATTTCACACGCAAAGCGGGACGTTATTCGGAATATATTTGGGATCTTACCGTTTACTGCGGACTTTGGGGCATTATTGGCGGTCGTCTTTGGGATGTTTTCTTTTTTGACTGGGACTACTACCAAGATCACCTTTTAGAGATTCCGTTTGTATGGCAAGGCGGTATGGCCATTCAAGGTGGTTTGTTGTTCGGTATTTTGGCAGCACTGTACTATTTACGTAAACGCCACGTCGATATTTTGGATTTTGCCGACCTGGTTGCACCTGCCATCGTCATGGGGCAGAGTGTCGGACGCATGGCGAATCTCATGAACGGCGATGCCTTCGGTCATCCGACCGGCGGTTCGTTTGGAATCTTATATCCCGAAACTACACTTGCATACCGCACCTATGGAGCGCAACCCCTATGGCCGGCAGAAATTTGGGAAGGCCAGATTGATGTTCTGATCTTTGTCGTTCTGCTCGCTTATTCATTGCGTTCGCATGCCAAAGGACAGGTATTCGCACTTTACATCATGTTGTATTCGCTAGCGCGCTTCGGTTTGGAGTTTTTGCGCGGCGATTACGGAACGCTGCTATGGGGTTTAAAATCGGCGCAGCTGACTGCTCTCATTGCTTTTTTCGCTGCCTTGAGTGCATTTGTATATTTCGCGTATCGCAAACCGCAAAACGCCGTTCCACCTGCTCTTACAAGGAGAAGTAAACGTAATAAAAAATGACGTCGATCGACGTCATTTTTTTATTTCAGATTTCGTCATTGGCAATCGCTGCCTGCAATGCTTCCAAGGCCCGATTAGCCAGTACCGTGTTCTTTTCTTTTTTGGGAACGCGCTTAGCCAACGGAGCGATTAAGCCGAAATTCACATTCATTGGTTGGAAGTTATCTTTGTTATCGGTCGAGATATATTGCATCAAACTACCGATCGCCGTTGTTGCCGGCGGCCCCCAAAGCATTTTACCATGCAGCAAACGCGCCGCGTTACGACCGGCGAGCAAACCGGCGGCGGCCGATTCCACATATCCCTCCACGCCGGTAATTTGTCCCGCAAAAAACAAGGTGGGACGTTTTTTAGTTTGCAATGTCGCTTGAAGAAGCTTAGGAGAATTGATATAGCTGTTACGATGCATTACACCAAAACGCGCGAATTCCGCATTTTCCATGCCGGGAATCATGCGAAAAATCCGCTTTTGTTCCCCCCATTTCAGATGGGTCTGAAAACCGACAAGATTGTATAACGTACCTTCTGCATTATCCTGGCGCAATTGAACCACCGCATACGGTTCTTCGCCCGTACGCGGATCCGGCAAACCTACCGGCTTCAACGGTCCGAATCGCATGGTATCTTCCCCGCGATTACCGAGCACTTCAATGGGCATGCAGCCTTCAAATATTTCGCCTTTTTCAAAATGATGTTGGCCTGCTACCTCCGCTGCGATAAGTTCTTCGCGAAAGCGCAGATATTCTTCTTTATTAAATGGACAGTTGAGATATGCTGCCGGACCTTTATTGTAACGCGAAGCGCGATACACTACATCTTTGTTCAATGACTCTAAATACACAATCGGCGCAGCAGCATCAAAAAAATGGAAATAGTCTTCCCCGCTGAATGCTGCGATCGATTCCGCTAACTTACCATCCGTAAGCGGACCGGTAGCAATGATTACAATACCGTCTTCCGGGATCGACATGACCTCTTCCGTAACCACTTCGATCAACGGATGGTTTTTGATCGCATCGGTCACTGTCTGCGCATAGCCTTCCCGATCAACGGCAAGTGCACCGCCGGCCGGCACTTGATGCGTATCAGCCGCTTGCATGATAAGCGAATTTAATTGCCGCATTTCTTCCTTCAAAAGTCCTACCGCATTCGTAATTGCTGCCGCACGCAACGAATTACTGCAAACGAGTTCAGCAAAATGCGGCAACGCGTGTGCCGGTGTATACCGCTTCGGCTTCATTTCCAGTAAGCGAACACGTACACCTGCTTGCGCTGCCTGCCAGGCGGCTTCACATCCCGCCAGTCCGGCACCGATGACGGTAATCACTTCATTTTTTCTTATGGCTGCCATGCGTCGGGCACTCCTTGTTGCTGCAAATAATTTCTTCGCCTCGTTGACGTGTCTTCTTTTTCACCATAATGGATCCGCATTCTTTGCAAAATTGATCCACCGGTTCATTCCACAATGCCAAATCGCATTCCGGATACCGATCGCAACCATAAAAAACACGGCCACGTTTGGATTTACGGCGCACTATGTGTCCTTTTTTACATTTCGGACAGGCAATGCCGACCGGATCGGTAATCGGCTTAGTGTTTTTACATTTCGGAAAATTCGGACAGGCTAAGAATTTTCCGTACCGGCCGAATTTATAAATCATTTTAGCGCCGCATTTATCACAGATAACATCGGATTCCTGCTCAATGACTTTCACTTTATCGATTTTTCCTTCAGCGTCGGAAAGCTCCTGTGCAAATACTTTGTAAAAACTTTCCAGCAGTTGTTCATAGCTTAATTCACCATCGGCAATTTTATCCAATTCCTCTTCCATACGCGAGGTGAATTTAACATCAACGACCTTGCTGAAAAAGCGTTTCAGAAGATCTACCACAACAAAACCCAGTTCCGTAGGAATAAATGCTTTATCACGCTTTTCAACATAGTTGCGTTTTTGAATGGTATCCAAAATCGGTGCATATGTACTCGGGCGACCGATTCCTTTTTCTTCCAAAAGTTTAATTAAACTTGCTTCCGTATACCTTGCCGGCGGTTGCGTGAAGTGCTGTTTCGGCTCAATTTTTTTGACCGTCAACGCATCTTCTTTGTGCAACTCCGGTAAAATCGTTTCTTCTTTTTTATCTTTCGTCCCGTAAACTGCGGTGAAACCGTCAAAAATAATATGACGACCTACGGCTCGCAGTTCAAATTTTCCGGCGCGAATGGTCACGGTTAAACGTTGCGCAATTTGCGGCGTCATTTGGCTGGCCAGAAAACGATTCCAGATTAACGTATATAATTTCAGCTGATCCCGATTTAAAAAGGGCGCGACTTCCGCGGGAGAATATGCTAATGACGTCGGACGAATCGCCTCGTGCGCATCCTGACTCTGCTGTTGCTTCGAGTATTTATTCGGTGACTCAGGTACGTACTCTTTACCATAAGTTTCGGTAATGTACTGCTTTGCTTCTTCCTGCATCTCTTCCGCGATTCGTACGGAGTCGGTACGCATGTAAGTAATCAAACCGACATGAGTACCACGGATATCCAGACCCTCATATAATTGCTGCGCAATCATCATGGTCTTGCGCGCGCCGAAATTCAGCCGATTGACACTGTCCTGTTGCATCGTACTGGTAGTGAACGGCGCTTGCGGTCGACGGCGTTGCTGACCGCGCGTCAATTTTTCGACATGCGCGTCCGCCGCTTTCAATTCTTCGACTAAGTCGTTGGCGACGCTTTCTTGCGCAACTGCCAACTCTTTGTCGTCGTACCGAACAACCTTGGCGGTAAATGATTTACCTTTGCCGACGTGATAATCGGCTTCAATAGACCAGTATTCCTCCGGTACAAACGCCTTAATTTCTTCTTCTCGCTCACAAATCAAACGTACTGCCACGGACTGCACGCGTCCCGCGCTTAGACCGCGAAATACTTTTTTCCAAAGAAAGGGGCTTAATTTATACCCGACAAGTCGGTCCAATACTCGCCGTGCCTGTTGCGCATCCACCTTCTGCTCATCAATCGGACGCGGTTGGGCAATCGCTTCTTTGATCGCATGCGGCGTAATTTCATTAAATGTAATTCGCACATTCTCATCCGCCGGAACATCCAAAAGAACCGACAAATGATGAGAAATAGCTTCTCCCTCGCGGTCAGGGTCAGTGGCGAGGATAACATCGCACGATTTATTCGCTTCCGCGCGTAAATGAGAAATTACATCATGGCGATCGGAAACATTCGTATACCGCGGTATGAATCCGTTTTCCACATCGACACCGAGCGAGTTTTTCGGTAAATCTCGCAAATGCCCCATGCTGGCCATAACTTTATAATTTTTACCGAGAATTTTTTCAATCGTTTTCGCCTTGGCGGGAGACTCCACAATCACGAGATGTTTCCCGTTCGGATTCGGTGTGCGCTCCCATTTCGGCGCTTTGACAACAGCCGGCTTACCGGCACTGTTTTTGCGTCCGATTGAAATTGTGCGTTTGATGGACAATGCTGCCTCCTATCTGGAAATCATTGCCATATATTTTTGATTTCCACATTGTTGTATAAGTCCTTTTAATTCTAATTGTAACAATATATAGTTGGCTTCGGTCGGGTGTAAAGCGGAACGAAGGATAATCGTATCCATGTCGACTGTTTTCTCCAACTGGCAACAACGGTACACTAATTCCTCGGTCGGTGTCAAATCCGGACCGGTTACCGAGCCCATTTCATGCTCCGTATCTAACCAATTATATTCGCGCAAAATATCGTTCGGCTCCGCAGCCAGCGCCGCACCTTGTCGTAATAAATGATGCGTGCCCACGGACATTGGTGAGAAAATGCTGCCGGGGACGGCAAATACATCACGCCCCGCCTCCAAAGCAAAATCTGCCGTAATCAATGTGCCGCTGCGTTTCGCCGCTTCAATGACCAACACCCCGTCACTCAATCCGCTGATGATGCGATTGCGTGCTGGAAATTGCCGCCCCAACGGTTTAGTTCCCAACGCATATTCCGACATCACTACACCGTGTTGCATGATTTCCTCAAATAATGACTTGTTTTCCGGCGGATAGGGAATATCCAAACCACAAGCCAGCACGCAAATCGTATACCCGTCAGGAAGTGTAGCCCGATGACTTGTAGAATCTATACCGCGTGCACCGCCGCTAATGATAGCGACGCCTGCCTTACTCAATTCTCCGGCAAATAAACGCGCGGCATTAATCCCATACGGTGTCGGCTTGCGTGAACCGACGATGGCAATCGCTTTTTCCGGTTCTCGCCACGTCCCTCGATATGCAAGTATGGCCGGCGCATGAGGATCATTCTGTAAACGTTTTGGGAAATCGGCATCTTGAAAGGTCAGTAAGCTGACGTCCCATTTTTGATTGGCCTCCCAAATCTTTTCGGGTTCAATCATTTTTCGTTGCGCCAAAAATCCCGCGAGTGATTTTGGTCCCAATGTATGGGATGCCAGTAATGCCTTTTCGGAAGCTTGCCAAATCGCTTCAAAGCTACCGAAAAAGCGAACCAATTGACGTAATTTGACCGCACCTACATACGCTGTCTTTTGTAGCGCCGCCGCGTATATTTCTTCCCTTTTCATATCCATTTTATTCACCGACTTAAATAAAATAGTTTATTCATTCGAGTAGAAAAACATAATGATTCTCTACTCCTTGTCTTGTGCACGGTAACTTACTGCTTCCGCAATTTGCTCCGCGTCGATGATGTCTTTGCCCTGCAGATCGGCAATTGTACGTGCCACTTTTATGATTCGGTCGTAAGCGCGTGCGCTTAAGTGCAAACGATTAAATACATCCGCCAGGATTTGTTGCGCACGTGGTGTCATTTCACACGTTTCTTTGATCTGGCGGTGCTGCATTTGGGAATTTGTGCGCATCCCGTAAATAGCCAAGCGTTTTGCCTGTCGCTCACGGGCCAATTTAACGCGAGCGCGAATAACCTCTGACGATTCTTCCGCACGGGTCGCGGTAAGTTCCGTGTACTTCGGTCGCTGTACACTTACATGCAAATCGATACGATCCAGTAACGGTCCCGAAATTTTTCGCAAGTACCGGCGAATATCACCGCTCGAACAAGTGCATTCTTTATCCGGATCACCGTTAAATCCGCAGGGACACGGGTTCATCGCACTGATTAAAATAAAATCGGCAGGATACGTCAGGCTGGCATTCACGCGTGATATGTGGACGACTCGATCTTCCAACGGCTGACGCAGCACTTCCAAAACGGAGCGCGGAA
This sequence comes from Negativicoccus succinicivorans, assembly GCF_018373335.1. Taxonomy (GTDB): domain Bacteria; phylum Bacillota; class Negativicutes; order Veillonellales; family Negativicoccaceae; genus Negativicoccus; species Negativicoccus succinicivorans_A. Next base: position 21,850 of record NZ_JAHAHH010000002.1, on the reverse strand, counting down.
ATTCCGGTAATTCATCAAGAAATAGTACGCCTTTGTGACTGAGCGTGACTTCGCCCGGTTTGGGAATACTGCCGCCGCCGATTAGGGCCGCCGTCGATACGGTATGATGCGGACTGCGAAACGGTCGGGCGTGCAATGCGGCTGTCCGTGACACATCAAACAAACCCGCCACACTGTAAATTTTAGTCACTTCCAGTGCTTCTTCATGCGAAAGCGGAGGCAAAATAGAATTGATTCGGCGCGCCAACATCGTTTTACCTGACCCCGGCGGTCCGATCATCAATACATTATGCCCGCCGGCCGCAGCGATTTCCAATGCGCGTTTCGCCATAATTTGCCCCTGTACTTCCGCGAAGTCTTCATTCACTTCCGGAATCTCTTCCTGCTCGGCTTCAGGCACTGCCGCGTTCCAAACGATTTCACCTTGCAAATAGCGAACCAAGTCGCGCAAGGAAGTGACTGCATAAACTTCAATACCGTTACATAAAAGAGCTTCTTGCACATTTTGCGGTGCGACAAAAAAACGTTTCTTGCCCGCTTCTTTGGCAGCAATGACCATCGGCAAGACCCCGTTAACGGGACGCACCTTGCCATCCAGTGCCAGTTCGCCGATACTGACCGCATCTGCCAAACTTTCTCGTTGCAACGTTCCGCCGGCCGCGAGTATGCCTATCGCGATCGCCAAGTCCAGCCCTGCGCCTTCTTTTTTCAAATCGGCTGGGGCCAAATTTACTGTAATCTTACGCAACGGAAACTCCAGTCCGGAGTTCTTCAGAGCAGGACGCACTCTTTCTTTGGATTCCCTGACGGCCTGCGTCGGTAAGCCGACAATATCATACGCAGGCAGGCCATTAGCTAAATCCACTTCGACTAAAATCAAATGACCGCTTAATCCGAACGTAGTGGCTCCAAATACTCGTGCAAACATATTTCTCCTCCTAAAACGCATTTTTCAGCTGATTTAGTTGATAGGTTCCGTTGGCGTGTATTTGAATTTCCACAACGTCAAAGCGGCACGGTATCTCTTTTGACAGTTGAACTAAATAGGCCATCGCAGTTTTGCGTAACATGTTTTGTTTAAAAGGCGTGACTGCTTCACGCGGCAAACCAAAACGTGCGGTAGAGCGGGTTTTCACTTCGACAAACACAAGTGTGTTACCGTCGCTTGCGATGATATCGATTTCACCTTTGCCGCTGCGAAAATTGCGCGCACATATACGATATCCCTGCGTTTCCAAATACGCGGCGGCAAGCGCTTCCCCGTCTGCCCCTAAATCATTATGTCGACTCACGCAAATCTCTTCCTTCGATGTATTGCGTATCCATTAGAATGCATTGATCATGCTTTTAATCGGTTCAAAACTTTTGCGATGAACCGGTGACGGTCCATATTTTTTTAACATACTTAAATGATGTTCCGTAAGATAGCCTTTATGAGTAGCAAAGCCGTATTGTGGATATTGTATATCCAATTCTTCCATTAAATGGTCACGACTGACTTTCGCCAAAATAGAGGCTGCCGCAATGGAAGCACTTTGCGAATCGCCCCGAATAATCGCTTGCACAGGAATCGGTAAGGTAACCGGCATGGCATCCGCCAACAGCGCTTCCGCCGCCGGTCGTAATGACATAGTCGCGGCCTGCATGCCGTCAAGCACCGCCTGATAAATGTTGACGGAATCAATGACTTCGACGGGAATATGCAAAATCTTATAGGCAATAGCAGTTTCAATAATTTCTTTGAACAATTTTTCCCGCGTCACTGCCGAAAGCTTTTTCGAATCGTTCAGTCCGTCCAGCATAGCATGCGGCGGCAAAATAACTGCAGCCACCGTCACCGGACCGGCTACCGGTCCGCGTCCCGCTTCATCGGTGCCGGCAATATTCAGTTTGCCCTGTGCATACCAATGCTCCTCATATCGATAGAGAGCTCGTAAACGCTCGTGTTCCTTCCGCACTTTGTCCTGACGCCGCGCGTATTGCCGCAAAGCCTGCCGAACACCCAGGCGACCATCCAAGCTCCAGCGCAATAACTCTTCAGGGGTGGGTATTTCTGCCAAACGTGAACGGATCATGGCAATCGTTTCTTTTTTCTCTTCAGCCATTTTGACTTGCCTCGGTAGGCGGGGTCTCTAAACTGATTTTACCCAGCCGCATTTGACGGAAATCGCCCAGAACGAATTGGCGTGCCTTATGGTAGTCATACTCACCTTTGGGTAGCAATGCGCCTCGTTTTTTCGCGATTTCCGTTAACCATTCATCAGGTGTCCCCGATGCCGTTTGAATTCCATAGCGTTCCGTAAGCGCCCCCGGATAATTTTCATTGATATAAGCCAGCAGATTTCTGACTACATCTTCCGCATCAAACACTTCATCGGTGATGGCACCGGTGGCGGCCAGTTTTTGGCCAACCACAGGATCTTCAAACTTCGGCCATAACACACCTGGTGTATCCATCAATTCAACGCCATCCGCCAACTTTACCCATTGTTGGCCGCGCGTTTTACCGGGACGATTGGCCGTATGTGCAATATAACTTTTCGCCAGCGTATTAATAAGCGTCGATTTACCGACGTTGGGAATGCCTAAAATCATCGTACGCACGGAACGCGCTCGAATACCTCGACGCTTCCAGCGCTCAAGTAATGGTGCCGCCGCTTGCCGAATTTCCTGAATCAGTCGCTTACGACTGGACTTAGACGTGCTGTCTATGAGTAACGTCGTAATCCCCCGGTTGGCAAAATATTGTTGCCATTGTGCAGAAATTTTTGGATCTGCCAAATCGGCTTTGTTTAATAACAAAATCCGCGGTTTTGCTTGAATCAGTTCACGCAGCAACGGATTTTCACTCGAAGCGGGCACACGTGCATCTCTCAGTTCCACGACTACATCGATGGCTTTTAGCTGCTCTTTAATCAGACGTTGCGCTTTGGCCATGTGCCCGGGAAACCATTGGATAAGCATAATGCACCTCCTTTATTCGTACTCTGTAATAAATAAATAATCAACAATACCTCTTCCATTTTATTATATAAAAAAAGGACTGTATATACAGTCCTTTTTACTTACTCTTAGCGACGTTCACGAATACGAGCCGCTTTACCGGTCAAGCGACGCAGGTAGTACAGTTTTGCACGACGTACGATACCGCGGTTTTTGACTTCAATTTTGGCCACGCGCGGGGAATGTACAAGGAATGTACGTTCTACACCGACGCCGGACGCAATACGACGCACTGTGAAAGTTTCACGGACACCGCCATTTTTGCGTGCCAAGACAACGCCTTCAAAAATCTGAATACGTTCACGATTACCTTCGACGACTTTGGCGTGGACGCGAACCGTATCACCGGCACGGAAATCCGGAATGTCCGAGCGCAACTGTTCTTGTTCCAATTGTTGAATGATGTTCATATCGTTCTCCTCCTACCGGACATTCTTGCCCACCACCTAGTGAACAGAGGACTATCCAAAATAACAGTGGTATTGTATCATATCAACCTTAATAAAGCAAGCTATTCTACCAGTTTTTTAATATCGACCCATGTCGTAAGCAAATCGGCAATATCTTGCAAGATCAGCAAGCGGTTTTGGCGAACTTTTTCATTATCCGCCATGACAATGACATGATCAAAAAATTCATTGATCGGTGCGACTAACGATTGTAACTCCCGATGCACGGAAGCATAATCCTGTTTCGCATAAGCAGCTTCAATTTTGGGAGCTACCGCTTCATACGCAGCATACAAATTTCGCTCTTCATCACTTTCAAAAAGTTCCGATTGAGTTTCTCCCTGCTGCGGTTCTTTTGCCAAATTTACGACACGGCGAAACGCTTGGCGAAGTTCCATATCTTTGACAAATCCGGTGTCTGCCAACGCGTGCGCTTTGCCATAGACACTGTAAATATCAGTATCATCCCCTGCAAGAACGGCATCGATTTGATCGTACGACAAGCCCTCATCGCTCAAAATGGTTTGCAATCGTTGCATAATAAAAGCAACCACTTGTTCCTGCACATCTGCCGGCACGTCACCGAGTGTTTGGGCAACGGCAGCAACCATTTTACGTAAACACCAGTGAGTTTTACTTTGGACGGCGATTTGCACAATCCCGATCGCCTGACGGCGCAACGCAAACGGATCTTGTGAGCCGGTCGGTGCATGTCCTTGGCTGAATGTCGCGACGATATTATCCAATTTATCGGCAAGGCTCAATACTTCACCCAGCTTGGTAGAGGGCAAAATGTCGCCTGCAAATCGAGGTAAGTATTGTTCAAAGATTGCTTGCGCCGCTTCTTCCTGCTCACCGTCCAGCAGAGCGTATTCTTTGCCGATTTCCCCTTGCAATTCCGTGAACTCCGTAACAAGTGCTGTCGCCAAATCGGTTTTGGCGAGATGTGTCGCACGTTGTAACAATTCCTTTTCTTCCTGTGTCAGCGCATACGCTTCACTGAGCACTTGCGTAATTTTTTGCAAACGCTCTGTCTTATCTTGCATGGTCCCGAGATTTTCCTGATAAACGATGCGTTGCAATGCATCATATCTATCGGCCAAACTCTTTTTACGATCCTCATTAAAGAAGAACTCCGCATCCGCCAAACGGGCTCGCAAAACCCTTTCATTACCCGCCTGTACAGTAGCTAAATATTCATCGGAGCCGTTGCGTACCGTCAAAAACAGCGGTAAGAGTCGGCCTTCCCGATCACGCAGCGGGAAATAGCGTTGATGATCTTTCATCGGCGTAACCACTGCCGCTTCCGGAAGCTCTAAATAGCGCTCTTCAAAATGACCGCAAAGCGGTGTCGGATATTCGACGAGGAAGACGATTTCCGTTAACAGATCTTCATCTTCCACCACAGTCGCATGCTGTTCTTCAGCAAGCTTTTGCAAACCTTGAGTAATCATCTGGCGACGTTCGGCGGGATCGACGATAACATATTGTTCGCGCAATATCTGATCATAATCGCTTGCTTGGGGAACTACGACATTTTCCTCCCCCAGAAAACGATGCCCGCGAGTGGTATTTCCGGAGGCAACGCCCGCGAGTGTAAATGGAATCACCTCCGCATTAAAAAGTGCCACAAGCCAACGAATCGGACGTACAAAACGGAAGCTTTCGCTACCCCACTTCATGCTTTTAGGAAATTGTAGCGATTGAATCAATTCCGGTAACAAGTTCGCCAAAATGATCTGCGCCGTTTGACCTTCTTTTTTGATATGCACATACACGTAGTTGTCTCTTTCGATCAGTTCAGAAGGATCGATGCCTTGGCCTCGCGCGAATCCCTGTGCAGCTTTGGTCGGGTTGTGATTTTCATCAAACGCGATGGCTACCGACGGCCCACGATTTTCTTCGACCATGTCCGGCTGACGATCTGCTAAACCCTCAACAATGAGTGCCAGACGTCGCGGCGTTCCGGCCGTTTTTAACGAGGCAAACGATAAGCGAGCATCGGCAAGCATTGTTTCTGCCCGCGTACATAATTCATCAAGAATACGCGGCATAAATTTCGCCGGAATTTCTTCCGTACCGATTTCGAACAATAAAGTATTATTCATGCCGAGACGCTCCTTTCAACAACGGATATCCCAGTTCTTCACGCTGTACCAGGTAGGCATTCGCACAGAGTCTGGCCAGTTTACGCACGCGTCCGATAAACGCAGTACGTTCACTGATACTGATAGCGCCACGCGCATCCAAAAGGTTGAAAACATGCGAACATTTCAATACGTAATCATACGCCGGCAAAACTTTGCCGGCTTCAATAATACGTACCGCTTCCGCTTCATATTTATTGAATAAATCAAACAAAAGGTTAATATCTGCCAACTCAAAATTGTAGACAGACTGCTCATATTCATTTTGATGGAAAATATCGCCGTAAGTAACATCGCCGGACCAGACGATATCATACACATTCTCCTTGCCTTGGATATACATGGCAAGACGTTCCAAGCCGTAAGTAATTTCGACGGCAACAGGGTTCATATCAACGCTGCCCACTTGTTGGAAATAAGTGAACTGAGTGATTTCCATACCGTCAAGCCATACTTCCCAACCTAATCCCCAGGCGCCTAATGTCGGCGATTCCCAATTATCTTCGACAAAGCGAATGTCGTGTTCGATTGTGCGAATGCCGAGTTTTTCCAAACTTTCCAAGTACATTTCCTGGATCCGATCCGGGGACGGCTTCATAATTACCTGAAATTGGTGATGTTGATACAGTCGATTGGGATTATCGCCATAGCGACCATCCGCCGGACGTCGTGACGGTTCAACATACGCCACACACCAAGGTTCCGGACCCAATGTCCGCAAAAATGTCGCCGGATTCATCGTACCGGCGCCTTTTTCCACATCGTACGGCTGCTGAATCAAACAACCTGCTTCCGACCAATAGCGTTGTAAGGTCAAAATCATTTCTTGGAAGGTCATCATTTCCTCCTCTGCTTTGCAAATAAAAAAAGTCCCCGTAACAATTGTTACAGGGACGAGTATACCCGCGGTTCCACCCTCATTGGTCATTGACCCACTTAATAATATAGCGGCCTTTACTATCTTTCGATTTCCTGCCGCAGCTCCAAAGCGCCTTCCTTTGTGTGACAAGCTTCCACTGTCCTTGTCTCGCTAGCGTCAAAGTACTACTCTTTATCATCGCTTAATTACTAAAAATATAGCAAACTCAAATTTTATTGTCAATGCTCTTTTGTGCAAATATGAAAACATTCGTAAATTGGGTGGCGATCTCCACGTAATTCGTCAAATAATACAACAGTGCATCCGCCGCTTCCATTAATCCCTGCCGAGAAAAGAGCTGCGGTCTATCCTGCCACGTAGCATGTAAAATAGCGAGCAGCGTTTGACGACCTGTATCGGAAAGCGGCAGAAATTGCTTTTCCTGCAACACCGTCTGCGGATCATAACCGGCAATACCCAAAAGTTGCCAGGCAGCGATTAAGGTTGCTATTGCCAAGTCTTTACGGGAAAGCGCCGTCAAGTACTGCTCCCATAAATGATATACCTGTGCATCCGCTTGTTCCGATATGAAAAGCTCATCAGTCATATGCACCAGAAAATAATAAATTTGCCACATAGGATACGTCCATTGCCACGTATCCGTCAGTGCTCGTCCGTCAGCTTGCAACAACCGATAGCCTTCAGTATCAGCTGCTACGGTACAACGCAAAAAAGCAGCCGGCACCAAGTAGCCGATATAATTGGTCTTGCGCCTTGCTTGTGGTGCGAATATAAAAATTCTGCCCGCTTCTTTGGTCCAAAGAGTAAGTTTTTTACCGGCATTACCGGCATCCCGCGCAGCCAACACAAAGCCTTCATAGTTTTGCCAATTATTCGTGTTCGTCATCAACAGCAGGCTCCTCATTGGGCACGCGAGTCACCAAAAGTCGCACAATACGGAAACCGTTAACTTTAGTGACGCAAAAATCCCAACCGTCAATAACGATATGATCACCGTTGCGCGGAATACGTTCCAACAAGGCAAATACATACCCGCCGATCGTGTCCGCTTCCACTTCCGCAAAATCAACGTCTAATAATTTTTCTACATCTTCCAAAATGACATTACCGTCAAATTCAAAACGATCTTCATCCAGCTCGAGAATCGCGGCCAACGATTCGGGTTCGTGTTCGTCCTGAATATCACCGACCAGTTCTTCGATGATATCCTCCAAACCAACCAATCCGACTGTCCCGCCAAATTCATCTACCACCGCCGCAAGATAAATACGTCGGGTGCGCATCAATTGCAAGAGATCAAAGATCGGCATAACTTCCGGGATGATGAGAATTTCACTGATGATTTGCTTTAACTGCGGCTTGCCGGTAATATACAACTCCATAAAGTTTTTGACATGAATAAGGCCGATAATATGATCTTTATCACCATCACACAAAGGATATCGCGTGTGGCGTGAAGTACGAATCGCTTCCCGCATCGTCTCCAGACTGTCTTCGTAATAAAGTACCGACATATCAGGACGAGGAATCATTACCTCGCGTGCTAAACGGTCCACAAAAGTGAACGCATTTTTGATCAGTTCTCCCTCACGCGCATCCAATTGGCCGCCCAAATGTCCCTCGTTAAAAAGCAGCCGAATTTCCGCTTCCGTTCGCGGCATTTCCACTTCGTTTGCCAGCGTCAGACCATGTGCACGCAAATACATCGTGGCCAAGCGCTCACCCAGCCATACAATCGGAGCGCAGACCGGGTGTAAAGCACGCACGATTCCTGCCGTACGGGGCAACCATTTTAATGCCTTCTGCAAAGCAACTGCCTTAGGAATCAACTCTGCAACAATCCAAAACAGAGTGACGGTCACCAAAAGTACAACAATAGAAAGCAACCACTCGCCCCAGCCCCACTGGATTAACGGTGGCATGAGCAGTGTCCAACACTGATAAATGCTATAGTAATAAAACAGTGTCACTACCAGCAAAACCCATTGAATGGTCCCTAAATACCGATTCGGTGAAGCATAGAAGCTCGATATGCGTGACCAGTTCGGTTCTTCTTCCTCCGCTGCAAGCTCTTGTACGTATTCACGCCGCAAACGGATAAAAGAATATTTTGCAATCACCAAAATGATCGCTGTCATTAAAAAAAGAACCGCCATTATCGACCAAAGTGCTCCCCAAGGTGTGAGGAGATGAGCAATGAGCATATTGTTATTCATACCCCAATTCTTTTAGCATTCGGTCTTTATTACGCCAATCCGGCGCTACTTTTACCCATAAATCCAAGTAAACCGACCCATTCATCAATGTTTCAATATCGGCTCGGCTTTCCGCCCCGATAGTTCGCAAAAGCGTGCCGTTTTTACCGATGATGATTCGTTTTTGCGAATCGCGTTCTACGTAAATGACTGCACGCACATACCACTTACCGTTTTCTCTTTGCGTAATTTCTTCCATTTCCACACCGACCGCATGAGGCACTTCATCCCGCGTCACATGCAGAATCTTTTCCCGAATCAATTCCGCCATAATATTGCGTTCCGGTCGATCGGTAACCATCTCTTCCGGATAGTATTGCGGTCCTTCAGGTAAATGATCGCGAAGCACTTCTAGCAATGTATCAATTTGATAACCGTCGCGGGCCGAGATCGGCACAATTTCAGTAAAGTTAAATTTTTGCCGATAGCTGTCAATTAAAGGTAATGATTTTTCCGGCGTAATCTGATCCATTTTGTTAATCGCTAAATACACAGGAATCGTAAGCGTTTCTAACCGATCTAAAATATACTGAGTTCCCGGGCCGAAGCGCTCATCAGCCGCCACCATAAAGAGGACCGCATCCACCTCATTCAGTGCATCCAATGCCTCTTTACGCATTTTTTCACCTAATTTATGACGCGGTTTATGAATACCCGGCGTATCGACAAATACCATTTGAAAATCGGGTTGGGTATAAACTCCCATAATTTTATCGCGCGTAGTCTGCGCTTTATCCGAAACGATAGAAATTTTTTGCTGCAAGATACGGTTGAGCAAAGTGGATTTCCCAACATTTGGCCGTCCGATTAAAGCTATAAAACCGGAGCGAAATACATCATTCATTCCAATTGTTCCTTTCCGAAAGCATACGGCAACAAATCTTCTAAAGTAAACTCTTTAAACGCCTGTGATGTTCCCGTAATGAGACGCGGGATGCCGAATTCCGCCATTACCTGCCGACAGGCACCGCACGGCATTAGATCATGTTTTCGCGGACTAAAAAGCGCCAGCGTAACGAATGTCCGCTCGCCCTGCGAAACGGCAGCCATAATCGCATTACGCTCGGCGCATTGCGTCAATCCGTAAGAACTGTTTTCGACATTACAGCCGATAAAAACCGTACCGGTTTTCGTCAGCAGTGCAGCGCCGACGGGGAAGTGCGAATACGGCGCATAAGCGTTTTCTGCCGCCGCTTTTGCCGCCTGCAAAAGGTCCTGATCACACGTCATGAATATCCTCCCGTGTAATACCGAGCGCATGCAAAACTTCCTCTTCTGCTGCCCGCATTTCTTTTTTATCTTCCAGCTCCTCGTGGTCATAACCCATAATATGCATCAGACCGTGAATCGCCAAGTACGCCAATTCTCTGGTTTCGCTGTGCCCATATTCCTGTGCCTGTGATAAAACCCGATCGACGGAAATGACAATGTCGCCCAATAACATTTCTTCGTCAGACGAATTTTCTTCTCCTTCGTTCAAGGCAAACGAAAGCACATCGGTAGGACGATCAATGCTTCGATATTCACGATTTAACATATGCAGATATTCATCATCACCCAATGTCACGCCGAGTTCTGCTTCCTGTGGGATCTCTTGACATTCGGCTCCTTTACTCAATGTGGTTTCGATAATCTTCGGCCATTCCGAATACTTTCGTGCCAATTCTTTGTTTAAAAAATCAATGATGACTTTCAATTACTTGACATCCCCCTGTTTGGCATACGCATCAATAATTCGTGCCACCAAATCGTTGCGAACAACATCGGCGGCAGTAAACTCCACACGCGCAATCCCGCGCAAATTCTCGACGATTGACACTGCCTGCTCCAGACCGCTTTTTTGTCGAGACGGTAAATCGATCTGTGTCACGTCACCATTAATGACCATTTTGGAATGATTGCCCAAACGTGTTAAAAACATTTTCATTTGTTCCGGTGTCGTGTTTTGTGCTTCATCTAAGATCACGAAGCAATCTTCCAGCGTACGACCGCGCATGTATGCCAAGGGAGCCACCTCAATCGCTCCTTTGGTTTGCAACTGCATATATACATCTCCGCCGAATAAATCCCCCAAGGCATCATATAGAGGACGCAGATAGGGGTCCACTTTTTCATTCATGTCCCCCGGCAAAAAGCCGAGACTTTCACCCGCTTCTACTGCCGGACGCGTTAAAATGATTCGATTGACATTATGGTTGCGAAAATAAAATACCGCTAAGGCAACGGCAAGATAGGTTTTGCCGGTACCCGCCGGACCGATGCCGAATGTAATCGTGTTGTTGCGAATAGCATCCACATACGCTTTTTGTCCGGCCGTACGCGGGCGAATGATTTTGCCGCCGCGTGTCACCATTACAGTATCATCATGCAAGTCGCGCAGTTTATGCTCTTCCCCTTGATCAATCATCTGCAGTACTGTGTCCAATTGCCTTTCCGAAATCGTATTTCCCGATGACAACGTTGTCAAAACATCTTCGATAACGCGTTGTGCGGATGCCAACGACTCCGGCTCACCGATCAATCGGATAATGCCGCCGCGATCTACCAACTGCGCATCGTAATGTGCCGCAATTTTGGGTAAAATCCACGCGTTTCTTGCGACCAGAAGCTGTTTCTCATGGTCTGCCGTCAGAGTATATGCCGTAGAGCGAATAGGATATCATTCCTTTCCTGTCTGAATGATTACGAATTATGATGACGTTCTTATCTTTATTTATTATATATTAGTCCTTCGACAGCGTCCAGCATTGCGCCTTTGACGATCAACAACAGTTGGGTATAATAAAGCAGGAGGAAATTATGAATATTGTCGCTTGTACCTTACCCTTGCAAACCGGAAGAATCGATAACAATCTGCAATGGTTTCGATCGCATTATGATGAAATTATGTCACGGGAGCCGGATCTGATTGTAATGGCGCAAAACAGCCTCACAGGATTTGTCTCGGACACCTTATTGCGTGACACGGATTTTCAATCGAAACTTGACGCGGCACTTTGCGAGCTTGCCACATTTTTTTCGGTGCCATTAATCGGTAGTCAGAATCAATGGACACACGGTCGACGCAAACACCGGCCGCTGTATTTTGAAAACGGCAAGGCAACAGAACACGACTCCGCAACCCTCTCGTGCGAACGCCAGACGGTGTATATTCGTGCTGATGAAAATGACCCGTTTCCAAACGATTTACCGGTAATCGATCTTTTTAGCCGGCCTGCAACACTATCCGCGCCTGTTTATCATAACAACATACGTATAGACGCATTGACGGTTGCGGATTGCGGCGGATATTTCGAACCTCATACAGGCTTTTTACATTGCGGCGAAACATGCCACGGTGGCTGGCAGCAAGGAATCTATACAATTACTTTGACGGCGAATGGTTGGCGCACGAGTGCACCGACCACATATGCATGGAAACAAATGGATCTCCTGCGCTGGCAGTTGCAAACCATTTTACAGACACTCTCTTTGCGTGATGTGGTCATCGGCCTTTCCGGCGGCATTGACTCCACGGTCAATGCCCTCCTCTATCAAAGTGTCGTAGGGAAAGAGCATATATTGGGCGTTACTATGCCCTCCTCCTACACTTCTTCTGTGACCCGCTCGATTGCGAAACAACTTGCAACAAATGCCGGCATTCCGTTGCTTATCGTACCGATTAAAGAATCGGTTGAAGCGACACGCACACAGCTGGAAAAAACTGCAAAAGCGACAGGAGTTTCGCTTTCACTCGACGGCTTGCCGTATGAAAATTTGCAAGCGCGCGATCGCACTTCTCGTGTATTAGCTACGATTGCCTCCGCTCGTGGGGCCATCTTCACATGCAATGCCAATAAAACGGAAACCACCGTCGGTTACGGTACAATGTACGGTGATATAGCCGGTGCGTTAGCGGCTACCGCCGACCTTTGGAAACATGAAATATATGAATTGGCCAAAGATTTGGATGACTTTATGGGCGGCGGTATCATTCCGCGAGAAGTCTTTACGGTTCCCCCTAGTGCAGAGCTTTCTTCTGCGCAGGATGTCACAAAAGGATTTGGCGATCCGCTGATTTATCCTTACCACGACTATCTCTTTGCCAGTTGGGTGCAAGATACGCCGCTTTCGCTTGCAGAAATTCTTGAACGCTACGAAGAAGGCATATTAACAGAACGTCTGGGCGCCACTGTAAAGGTCGAAAAGCTTTTTGCTGACGCGGACGCGTTCGTCGCCGACTTGGAGCGTTGGTGGTCACTCTACCGCGGTTTAAGTATTGCCAAACGTGTGCAGGCGCCGCCGATCCTTGCCGCCGGTCCGTATCCGTTCGGAAAGTATCGTGAAGTTCAAGGAGAACCGCGATATTCTGACCGGTATCTGGCAAAACGAAAAAAACTTTTGAAAAAATAAAAAGAGCCGGTCGGCTCTTTTTTTATGCTTCGATTTTTTTCATTGCTTCATCCAACGTATGCCAAGCGAGCACCGCACATTTTACACGCGCCGGCAACTGCGAAACATTTTCCAACACAATTGCCTCTTCCAGCGACTCCCGCTCTTCTTCATTCAACTCTTCCCGTTGGATCAAACGAATGAACCGTTCAATGCATGCTTTTGCTTCCTCAATCGATTTTCCACGCACCACATCGCAAAGCATGGAGGCAGATGCCTGACTGATCGCGCACCCCTGGCCCTCATACGCAATATCTTCGACAATTCCGTCGGTAATGATCGCGTTCATGGTTAAGTCATCACCGCAGTTCGGATTATGACCATGCTCCGTTACCGTTGCATTCGTTAACGGGCGATGATTACGCGGGTCCTGGTTATGTTCCAGAATTAAGTCTGTGTACAATTGCTGGAGATTCATGGTTCCTTCTTCCTATTTAAATCCCATTTGTTTACGCACCAATGGCAATACTTCTAAAAATCGTGCCACTTCCGCTTCCGTATTATAAATATAAAAGCTTGCTCGATTCGTCGCCGGTGCATGCAAATATGCGCCTAGCGGCTGCGCACAATGATGCCCTGAACGAACCGCGATCCCGTAATGATCCAAAATTGTCGCCACATCATGTGGATGCACACCGTCAACTAAAAATGTAATTACGCCGTGCTTTTCCGCGGGATTTGTCGTGCCGATAATCTTTACAAACGGCATCTCGCAAAGACCTGCGAGCGCCATTTCCGTCAACTTTTTCTCATGCGCAACAATCGCGTCCCAGCCGATCGCTTCCAAATACTTTATGGCAGCGGCCAGGGATACCGCACCTTCCACATTTTGTGTGCCGGCTTCAAATTTAAAGGGCAAAGTATTGAATGTAGTGGTCTGTTCTTGCACGTATTCAATCATATCGCCGCCCAAATTAAATGGTTCCATATCATCAAGCAGCGCTCGTTTTCCGTACAATACACCGATCCCCTGCGAAGCGAGCATCTTGTGGCCGGAAAATACATAGAAATCACAGTCCAGAGCCTGCACATCGACAGCAAAATGAGGTGCCGCCTGTGCCCCGTCTAAAACCACAACCGCTCCTACGGCATGCGCGCGCTGAATCATCTCTTGCACCGGCACATGCATGCCCAAAACATTGCTGGCATGACCGAACGCAACAATTTTTGTCGTTTTATCAATTTTTGTAAAGTCGGACGGATCAAAATGTCCGTCTTCCGTTAAATAAATATATTCCAGTGTCGCTCCGGTCACACGTGCAACTCGTTGCCATATAACCAAGTTAGCATGGTGTTCAGCGATCGTGATGACGATTTTATCGCCATCCTTGAGATGTGTCTCACCATAACTGCGGGCGATAAGATTTAGGCTTTCCGTCGCATTACGCGTAAAAATAATCTCATCCGAACTCGCTGCATTGATGAAACGAGCCACCACTTCCCGCGCACCGTCATATGCGAGAGATGCGGTTTGCGCTAAACGATGTGCACCGCGATGTGGATTACCATGCTGCGAGAATACGTACTCCTCTACCGCCTCCATGACTTGCCGGGGCCGGTGGGTTGTCGCCGCATTATCAAAATAAATCAGCGGCTCCTCTCCCACTTTTGTTTGTAAAATAGGAAAATCCTTACGTATGCTTTCCAGATCCATCATATCGTTTCCATCTTTGTCTCTACTGCGGTAAGTACCGCTTCACGCAAATCATCGGCAATAATTTTATCAATGACAGGGCGCAACATCGCTTCTACTACTAAACGCTTCGCGTCTTCCTGTGAAAAGCCGCGGCTCATTAAGTAGTATAACCGTTCTTTATCCATTTGGCCGGCACTGGAAGCATGATTTCCCTGCACATCATCTTCCGTACATAAAAGCAAGGGCAAAGAAATATTTTTCGCCTGCGGACTCAAAAGCACGACATAATCTTCCTCGTTACCAATCGATCCCGAAGCGCCATGCTTGAAGTCAATACAGCCGCGGAAAACTTTTTTTGCCGCGTCCCGTAAAGCGCCGTATGTCGCTAAATGGGATTCGGTTTTCTTACCGAAATGGTTGCGATCATAATACAGGTCAAGATGCTGCTTTTCGTTGGCTACATAAACGCCTTCTTCAGAAAGTGTTGATGCCTCGCCGATCAGATCCGCATCACTGTGATAGATAATGCGCTCCGCACCGAATTCGGCACTGATAAATGTCGCTTGCGATGCCATGTTGAGTCGAGTGTAACGATGCTCAATCGCAGTCGTCAGAGGCACGCCTGTATGAACTTTAGTAATATTTAATACGGCATTGTCACCGACAGAACTTAAAAGAGCATAGTTCAATCGTCCGTCGTTTTTGCTTTCATTGTCAATGACAATCTCCAACGCTAATTCGGCATTCTCTCGCACATCGATGACAACTGCACCCAACCAGTGATTTTGTGTTTCCGTAAATCGTAGGCTCAAGCGCAGTTGCTGCTTGGCGCCTTCCGGCACGACAATTTTGAATTGCTGCGCCGCGTCGCTCATCGTTTCCGCAAAGGTTTCCGGATCCGCACCGCGAAACTGCGGCCGTAAAAACGCAAGAGATGCCGTCGTTATTCCTGTAACGCATTCGACTTGTTCCGGCTGCGACCACACTGCCGTAAGTTGTGAGGCGTCTGCATGATCCGCCACATCCAACTCCGTGTAATTGGCTTTCGTCCAACGATAGGTTGTCATCGGCAGTAAGTTAAATTGTTTTTTCATTTTTCCTCCTACCCGATGGAACCTTCGAATTCCAAACGTATCAAATTATTCATTTCCACCGCATATTCCAACGGCAATTCTTTAGAAATCGGTTCGGCAAAACCGCGTACCAGCATGGCTTTCGCCTCGCCCTCCGAAAGGCCCCGACTCATCAGATAATAAATAGCTTCATCGCTGATGCGTCCAATCTTAGCCTCATGCCCCAAATCGACGTCATCGTTCTCAATAGAGATATCCGGTACCGTATCGGAGCGCGATTGATCATCCAACATCAACGACTCACAGCTGACAGTAGATTTGGCCCCTTTGGCATTGGGTCCGATCCGCAAAAGGCCGCGATAAATCGCTGCACCGCCACTCTTAGATATCGATTTGCTATTGATGTTTGAAGTTGTATTTTTACCTAAATGAACGACTTTCGAACCTGTATCCAATGTCTGTCCTTCACCCGCAAATGTAATGCCGGTAAATTCGCAGACGGAGTTGTCGCCTTTCAAAATCGTCATCGGATACAACATGGAAACATGCGAACCAAACGAGCCGCTGACCCATTCCATGCGTGCGTCCTTACCGATCAACGCACGTTTTGTATTGAGGTTGTACATATTCTTCGACCAATTTTCAATCGTCGAATAGCGTAATTCCGCACCATCAGCGACAAATAATTCGACACACCCTGCATGCAAATTCGCCACATTGTAGCGAGGCGCTGAACAACCCTCAATAAAATGGCATTTCGCCCCCGGTTCCAAAATAATCAGCGTATGTTCAAACTGTCCGGCTCCCGGAGCATTCAAACGGAAATAACTCTGCAATGGAATCTTGACATCAACGCCAGCCGGCACAAAAACATATGATCCGCCTGACCATACTGCGCCGTGCAAGGCGGCAAATTTATGATCGTTCGGCGGCACCAGCGTCATAAAGTGACGGCGTACAATATCTTCATGTTCCTTGAGTGCCGTCTCAAAATCCGTATAAATGACGCCCTGTTTCACCAGATCTTCCTGGATATTGTGGTATACCACCTCAGAGTCATATTGCGCTCCAACACCGGCAAGCGAAGTTTGCTCCGCACGTGGAATGCCCAAGCGATCAAACGTTTCTTTAATATCCTGCGGCACGTCATCCCAGCTTGCCTTCATATCGGTACGCGGCCGCACATAGGTCACAATTTCTTCCATGTTTAAGCCGGAAATGTCCGGCGCCCACGGAGGTACATCCATCTGCTGATAAATCGCAAGCGAACGCAAACGAAAATCAAGCATCCATTGCGGCTCTTCTTTTTTTGCGGAAATTTCACGTACTATATCCGGTGTTAATCCCGAATCCGTCTTATAGTCATACGAAAAACTGTCGCGCACGTCGTAAACGCCGCGTTCCATGTCGGCAACATATGTTTTTTTGCGTTTTTCTTCAGCCATCATGTCACCTGTTTCGCAAATAATCAAACCCCTGCGCTTCAATCGTATCGATGAGAGACGCATCGCCTTCGGTTACGAAATTTCCGTTCATCATTACATGTACTTTATCGGGGGTGATGTATTTTAACAATTGATTGTGATGTGTGATGATGATAAATGCGTGTTCAGGACTATGGTAGTCGGCAATTGCCTGCGAGACAATACGGACAGCATCCACATCGAGTCCCGAGTCCGTTTCATCTAAAATAGCCAATTTCGGTTCCAGCATTTTCATCTGTAAGATTTCACTTTTCTTGCGTTCCCCGCCTGAAAATCCGTCATTTACGTAACGATCGGCATAGGCGATATCCATATCCAGAGAACGCATTTCCTGGTGGAGCTTACGCTTGAACGGAAATAATCGTTGCGGTTCACCGGAGACTGTTACTTTTGCCGTACGCAAAAAATTTTCTACCGTAATTCCGGGTACCGCAAGCGGCGACTGGAAAGAAAGAAAAATTCCCGCTTTAGCGCGTTCATCTACGCTATAGTCAGTAATATCTTTTCCCTCAAAATAAATTTTCCCTTGGGTAACTGTATAGGCGGGGTTCCCCATAATGGCGTGCATTAAAGTCGATTTACCGGCCCCGTTGGTTCCCATCACAACATGCACTTCACCGTGCTCAATGGTGAGATTGACACCATGCAAAAGTTCCTTATCTTCGACCGCTACATGCAGGTCTTCAATGCGTAATAATTCAGACATAAATCCTCCTTGGAGTCGTGCCTTACTATATATAAATTTTTCAATATTCTATATTTTAAGAGTAACGTATTTATGTAGCAAAGTCAATAAATCGGCTCTGCATGAAAAAACACCAATCGCAATTGGTGTTTTTATGGTAAATCGGGGTAATCCAGCGTAGCGAAATAGTCACGTAATGTTTCCGGTCGGCGAATTTGTTGCACTTGACCATTCGATTTCAGCAACAATTCACGAGCGCGCAACTTGCCGTTGTAATTGAACCCCATCGCATACCCGTGCGCGCCGGTATCATGAATGATAAGGATATCCCCCATCACGATTTCCGGAAGTTTCCGTTGAACTGCGAACTTATCGTTATTCTCGCATAACGATCCGACCACATCATAGATATGATCGCAGGGCGCGTCATTCTTACCGAGAACGGTGAGATGATGGTATGCACCGTACATTCCCGGACGCATCAGATCCGCCATAGAGGCATCTACTCCGATATAATTTCGATATGTATTTTTATAGTGGATAGCACTGGTGACAAGCCAACCGTACGGTCCGGTAATAGCACGACCGCATTCCAAAGCCAATGTAACATCTTGCAAACCGCAAGGTGCTAATATTGCTCCATACAGTTTCCGGACACGATTACCATAATCCTGATAGTCGAGAGGCGTTTCGTCCGGCCGATAAGCGATACCGATACCGCCGCCCAAGTCGATAAAGTCAATTCGGATTCCTTCCGCATGACAAATTTCTACCGCAAGGCTAAACATCATTTTCGCGGTCTGTACCAGCTCCTCAATGTCTAGAGTATTGGACACAATCATCGTATGCAGACCGATCCATTGAATATTTTGTTTTTTAGCCCATCGCACGGCAGCAAAAATTTGCTCTTTGGTCATACCGTACTTGGCTTCTTCCGGATGACCGATAATATCATTTCCATAACCGATTGCACCGGGATTGTATCGAAAACAAATTTTTTCCGGTAACCATTTTCGTTCTTCCAAATCCGGCAAGTGAGAAATATCATCGACATTAATGATGGTATTATCCTGATACGCTCGTTCGTATTCTACCGGCGCAGTATTATTGGAAGAAAAAACAATTTCGTCTTCCCTAAAGCCCACCGCATGCGCAAGAACCAGTTCAGGAAGTGAACTGCAATCGGCACCGCAACCTTCTTCACGCAATATTTCCATCAAGTACGGATTAGGATTTGCCTTGACCGCGTAATATTCTCGAAAATGAGGATGCCAAGAAAAAGCCGCTTGCAGCTGACGCACATTTTCCCGTATACCTTTTTCATCATAGAGATGAAAAGGTGTACCGTACTCTTGTACAAGCTCACGCAACGCCGCTTCACTGAGCGGAATCGATTTCTTCATCATTGCGCTGCGTCAGCTCTTTCCAAGAATCGAGCATGAATCAAGGCAACCGCCTTTTCGGCATCACGCTCGTCTATCAGACAGGAAATACTGATTTCCGAAGTGCTGATAATTTGAATATTGATATTCCCATCAGCAAACGCGCCGAACATATCCGCCGCAACCCCGGGCGTACCAAGCATGCCCGCGCCGACCACCGACACTTTCGCGACATCCGTAGCATATAGAATGTCCTTAATACCATGATCGTGCTTAAACGCTTCGAGAACTTCCTGTGCCTGCGGAAAATCACTTTCTGCAATCGTAAAAACAATGTCCGTTTTGGAGTCATCCGATTCGCGAATACTCTGTACAATCATGTCCACATCAATATTTGCTTTGGCCAGGTAGCTGAAAATCATATGCGCCACGCCCGGCCGATTGGCCACGCCCATAACTGTCACTTTAGCTACATTGGTATCATGTGCGACGCCACGAATAGCGGCTTGCTTTCCTTCCATCTTGTACTCCTCCTGAATCATCGTTCCATCTGTCTCCGTAAATGTTGAACGTACATGAATCGGCACACGATAACGGCTTCCCATTTCTACCGCCCGCGGCTGCATAACACCGGCGCCAAGTCGTGCCATCTCAAGCATCTCACCATACGTGATTTCCTGCATCTTGAATGCTTGTGGAACCACACGCGGATCTGCCGTATAAACGCCATCCACATCCGTAAAAATTTCACAAACATCCGCCTGCAGTGCACCGGCTAAAGCAACTGCCGTAGTATCACTGCCGCCACGCCCCAATGTCACCATATCACCGTTATCAGCAAGACCTTGGAAACCGGCAACAATCACGATATTACCTTCGTTAAGAGCCGTGAAAACACGCTCCGGATTGATGTCCAGGATGCGTCCTTTGCCGTAAGAGCGACTGGTTTGAATGCCGGCCTGTTGTCCCGTAAAAGAAATTGCAGGCTGTCCCAGCTCTATAAATGTCATCGCAAGCAAAGCGATAGAAACCTGTTCACCGGTGGTAAGCAGCATATCCAGCTCGCGGCCATATGCTTTATGCGTACATTGCTTCGCCAAGGTCATTAAATCGTCTGTCGAATCCCCCATTGCCGAGACGACAACGACGATTCTGTCTGTCGGTTGTTTCTCCGCCAAAATGCGCTCTGCAATGTGACGGATTTTTTCTGGCGTCGCTACGGAAGAACCGCCAAACTTTTTGACCTGTAACGTCATACCTTGCCTCCTCAAATATTTAAAAAATACTTATTTAACATGGTAACATTAACACCCACTTGTGTAAAGAACTTACCATATAAAAAGAGCGGCTATAGCCGCTCTTTTTATATGGATCTACGTAACCATTATTTTTTTAAAATTCAATGCCCCGACGTGCGCGAATACCTTTCTCAAATGCATGCTTGATCGGTTTCATTTCAGTTACCGTATCAGCGACAGCAATGACTTCCGGCCGCGCATTGCGCCCTGTCAAAACGAGATTCAATCGTTCCGGTCGATTTTTTATCAAATCGACAACATCTTCCACCCGCAACAGACCGAAGTCCACCGCGTAATTGACTTCATCCAAAACAATCAGATCCCATTGATCCGACATCACTTCATTTTTGACCTTCTCCCACGCGACACGTGCTTGCTCCTGATGCTGTTGAAACTCTTTCTTGCCGCCGTCTTTTTTATTGTGACGTACGAAACCGTTTCCTAAAGGATGAATTTCCACATCCGGTGACAATCGTTCCAACGCACTGAGTTCGCCATACTTCCACGCGCCTTTGATAAACTGCAATATCAGCACCTTCTGGCCGTTTCCTACAGCTCGCAAAGCAAGTCCCAATGCGGCGGTAGTTTTGCCTTTACCGTTACCGGTATTTACCAATACTAAGCCTTTATTCATTTGATCTCCCTTGCCGATAGTCATGGCAAATAGTCAAGAAGCGTCGAGCCGCTTGCGGAGAGCCATCCCAGGCCAAGTGCAGATACGATGCCAATACATTTGGGGAAACATACCCCTCCTTATGCGGTGTACTATTGCGACTACCAATCAATTCGTATGCCCATGGGTATGTTTCGTTATTTTCCGGAAGTAGAGTTGAGAAGTGAAACTCATGCCCCCGTAGAGTCGCTCCTTTTGTCGCGATAATACTATCCTGTTGCGCAGTTGCCGTCACATAGCCGACACGCTGTAACTTCTTTTCCATTTGCGTCGTTGCAGGCACGATGCCCGTCAGCGGGTATTGTGTGTCGGCAAAATCCGTCACGCTTTTGCAAAGGTACATCAAGCCTCCGCATTCCGCGTAAATCGGCATGCCATCGTCAGCCACTTGCTTCATTTCCGTAAGCATCTCCCGGTTTTTGCTCAATGTATCTAAAAACATTTCCGGGAAGCC
>NZ_JAHAHH010000075.1 GCF_018373335.1 Negativicoccus succinicivorans | reverse complement strand
TATGCCTCACCGTTTTCGCGCAATTCATAAATAGACGTTGCCTTGCGTAAAATTTCTTCATAGGGAGAAAGAGGATGGCCGCTCACGTAAAAGCCGAGCGTTTCTTTTTCGCCGGCCAAGAGCGTCGCAAGATTCCAGGCAGGTACATTGGGATAGGTTAATGTCGGTACGGCTAACGGAATGTCATCAAACAATCCTGTTTGCAATGAATTGGCATTTTCCCGCTCTGTTGTGCCGATTCGAATCGCATCCGGCACTGCTTCATAAATTTGAGCACGATGAATTCCTTCGGCATCTGCCAAATGATCCATAGCGCCGGCACGAACCAGGGATTCGGCAGCGCGCTTATTCACCGCAACATGCTCCGCCAAGTCAATCAGTGACCGGAAACCGACCGGTGTGTCGCCCTGTGCCTTTTCTTCCTGCAAAATATTTTCGCGCGCTTTGACGATCGCTTCCGCCAAGCCGTCGCCTACATTTTTGACCGCGGAAAGTCCGAAGCGAATTGCGTCTTCTTCCACCGTAAAATCGACCGCACTTTGATTAATGTCCGGCCCCAATACACGAATGCCGTGCAGACGGCAGTCGGCAATATAATGGCTTAATTTATCACTGTTTTCTTTATAACTCGACATCATCGCCGCCATAAATTCCGGCCGATAATGCGCTTTCAAATAAGCGGTTTGCCAGGCAATCAATCCATAACAGGCGGAGTGTGATTTATTAAAACCGTAACCGGCAAAATACACCATCTGATCGAAAACATGATTGGCGATCATGGTAGGGATGCCTTTTTGTTCCGCTCCCGCTAAAAACTTATCGCGTTGCGCCATCAAGACGTCTTCTTTCTTTTTGCCCATCGCACGACGCAGCAAGTCCGCTTCACCGAGAGTAAAGCCGCCAAGGACAGACGAAATTTGCATCACTTGTTCTTGATACAAGATAACGCCGAATGTTTCTTTTAAAATCGGTTCCAATAACGGATGCAGATATTCCACCTGCGCATCGCCGTGACGACGGCGAATAAAATCTTCCGCCATCCCGCTGCCGAGCGGTCCCGGACGATACAGTGCCACCATCGGAATCAAATCGGCAAACCCTTCCGGTCGCAATTGTTTTAAAAGCGCCGTAAAGCCGGACGATTCGGATTGAAACACGCCGACGGTATCCCCCTCGCAAAGCATCGCGCAGGTTTCGGGATCGGTCTCGGGCAAATGATCCACGTCCACGGTGATGCCTCGATTTTTTCGGATCAACTCAACGGTTTCCTGGATCACAGTCAAGTTACGTAAGCCCAAGAGATCCATCTTTAATAAGCCAAGCTCTTCCACGGTATCTTTTTCATACTGCGTCTGCAAATAATCATCTGCAGACTTTTGCAACGGCACATGTTCAGCGACCGGATCTTTACTGATCACAATACCCGCCGCGTGCGTGCCGGCATGACGGCTTAATCCTTCCAATGCCAGCGCGTAATCGATGAGCTGATGAATTTGCGGCTCACTGTCATAGGCGGTCCGAAGTTCCTTCACGCTTTCCAACGTATCTGCAAGCGTCACACCCGGTCCGCCGGGTATCATTTTGGCGATGCGATCCACATCGGGGTAGGGCAAATTCATGACACGCCCGACATCACGTACGACTGCTTTGGCTGCCATCGTGCCGAACGTGATGATTTGTGCGACATGCTCGGAGCCGTATTTGCGCGCCAAGTAGTCGATGACATCCGCACGGCCTTTATATCCGATATCGGTATCAATATCCGGCATACTGATACGCTCCGGATTCAAAAAGCGTTCAAACAACAGCCCGTGTGCCAACGGATCAAGATTGGTAATGCCCAATAAGTAAGCGACGATACTGCCCGCTGCCGAGCCGCGCCCCGGCCCTACCGCAATATCCTGCGATCGCGCATAAGCGATAAAGTCCATGACAATCAAAAAGTAGTCACTGAAACCCATGCTTTCAATAATTCCGAGCTCATACTCCAACCGTTCTCTGACTTCATTGCTGATGACATCATACCGCTTCGGAAGTGCTTCCTCACATAATTTGCGCAGATATGTTTGCGCAGTAAATCCTTCCGGCACCTGAAACGCGGGCAAGTGATACTCACCGAATATAAAATCGACTTGACAACGCTCCGCGATAGCCACTGTATTGCTGAGAGCTTCGGGAACATCGGAAAAAAGCGCCGCCATCTCATCGCCGGACTTGCAATAGTACTCGTTATTAGCAAACTTAAACGTCTGATTATCTAACGTTTGTCCGGTAGAAATACACAAGCGCACATTTTGAGCACCGGCATCCTCCCGTCGAATATAGTGGAAATCATTAGTCGCCACCAGACCGACGCCGTATTCACGTGCCAATGCGATCAACGGTTCACGTACAGCTTTTTCCTCCGGTAATCCGTGATCCTGTAATTCAATAAAATAATTTTCCCGACCGAATGTCTGAATGTACCATTCGATGATTTCCCGCGCCTTTGCTTCGTCGCCGGCCAGCAACGCTTGCGGCAACTCGCCGTTAATACAGGCGGACAGCGCAATCAAGCCGTCGGCATATTGCGCGATGGCTTCACGGTTCACACGCGGTTTGCGCCAATATCCGACCGTATTGGCGATCGTATCGAGCTTTGACAGATTGCGATACCCCTCATTGGTTTCCGCCAGCAAGATCAGGTGGCGCAACTTCTCTTTACCGCCTAAATCCTGCGCGCCGAGTTCACGTTCGGTCACATACACTTCGCAACCGATGATTGGCTTGATCCCCTGCTTTAACGCTTCCTTATACAGATAAACCGCACCGTACATAACGCCATGATCGGTGATAGCCAGCGCCTCTTGGCCAAGTTCTTTAACATAAGCGACCAGGTCTTTGATGCGACTGATTCCATCAAATAAACTGTACTCCGTATGCGTATGCAGATGTACAAAAGGTGTCATGGTCGCCTCCTCTCTTATACCGATTACACTATTGATGTCTGCGGTACACATTGGTCATGTCCCGCCGTGCCGATAAATTCACGTAAAATCGAATTCGACGGTACCATCGCCGGATTCAGTGGCTCAAAAACATTTAAAAACTCAAGTAAACGGTGCGCCTCATTAGCCACCGGTGAAGTATTCGGAATCGCTTTTAAAAGCGGCTCCGCCAACACCTTAAGTACCGGAAGTTCATACAACAGCGCCGTATTGAAAATAATATCCGCTTCTTCCTGGAAAGGGAAAATATAGGATTCTTCGCCAAAGCGTACATTCCGCCAAATTTTCAGTGTCTCTTCCGCACTGTGCGCACGAAACTGATTGTCACGGACCATACGACGCAATAAACGGGTGTCCGTAGTGGAAATTCGATTGTGATCGCTGATGGTCAACTGCGTCAACGCGCCCAGGTAAAGATGCAGCCTCTGATAGGCAGGTACGGCACGCGAAACGCTCGGATTCAGCGCATGCAGTCCTTCCAAAATGATCGGCTGATCAGGATGCAAGGTGGTTTCCCGCTCCGCAAAATATTGCTTACCGTGAACAAAATCATAGCGGGAAAGCTTTACGGGTTCCCCTGCCAAAAGAGCCGTCAGCTGCCGTTCCAAAAGCGCCGTGTCCAACGCGTCAACGGATTCATGATCGATCTCATCATCGTCTGTCCGCGGACGATCATCCAAACTATAGTAATAATCGTCCAGAGAAATCATTACCGGCTGAATACCGTTGACCTGCATTTGTACCATCAGTCGCCGCGTAGTGGTCGTTTTCCCCGCCGAAGACGGTCCGGCGATCGTAATTAACCGAATACCGGGTCGACTTTCCGCGACACGGTCGGCAATTTGCGCCAGCTGTTTTTCATGCAGCGCTTCCGCCATGGCAATAATCTCTTTAATACGACCGTCGGCAATCGCGCGATTTAAATCCCCTACATAGCGACATCCGACCCGTTCGCTCCAGTTCGTCGCTTCAAAAAAGACGCGTGCAAACTCACGCAATTCCACATATTCAGGCAAAGCATGCGCCGAATAAATATTAGGAAAGCGCAGTAAAAATCCCGGCGCGTAATGGACGACATCAAACACATTTACCTGACTCATATCTTGCAATAACGGACCGAAATAAAAGTCAACATAATCGTCGCAACGGTAAAGATAAATCTGGTTCGGACGAAGCGCCTGCAGACGTTCCACTGCGCGCAGGCGTCCCGACTTTTGACAATACGCAATCGCTTCCTCTTTACTTTCCGTCTGTTTAATGATCGGTCGACCTTCCTTCACAATTTCGTGCATTCGATCTTCAATTTTTTGTATTTGAGAAATTGTTGTCGGTCGATCCTGAATAATCTGTCCGTATAAGGCGCGCCCGAGGGAGTGTTCAATCTGCACTCTGGCATCCGGATACAATTCACGAACAGCCATCGCCATCAGCATAATCAAAGTCCTCTGGTACGCACGATTGCCGATAGGAGATTGTAACGACTCGAAACTGATGACGGCATCATGTTGCAAAGAGGCTGTGAAGTCGAGAGTCCGCCCGTCCACCAATGCGAATACTGCCCCCGGGGCCGTTTCCCTAACGCTTTCCCAGACCGCCCCCACGGTGGTACCCTCAGGTACATTCAGAGTTTGTCCCTGATATTGTAGTGTAAGCATTTTTACCTCCCGTCATTCGTCTCACGCAGTTCATTAAGTTACTTATTATTATAACATGCAACTTTTTGGGTAACGTTGAGACAGATACGTCAGTTCTATTGTAAACTAATACACTTAGTTTTGTTGACTATTCTTGAAATCTTCGTTATAATGTCTCAAGTAAAGGAGATCCATATGCACTCATTGTACAAAACCGCCTGTCGTTTGGAAACCGGTCTCACGGCGGAGGTTGTAATCGGTCGTTTGCGTCTGACGCTGACGCCTGCCGCTTCTCATGCCGAAGTTCGCACTCGCCGTAACGCCGCTACCGTGACGGTCAGCAATGCGGAAGGTACGCTCGTGATGACTTTGCTTGCCGGTGCACCGCATCCACACGCGAAGCATGCGGATGCGATTCCGCAAAACGCTCTGCTTTGGCGCTCATTTAGTGCCACCGAAGTGCATGCGTTTGTCGATGCCATGAATGACACCAACCCAATCCATCAGGGAGATTGTCCTGTGGTGCCGGGGTATCAGATGTTGACCGCCTGGCTTCAAGAGCACCGCGATGTAGTTTCCTGCGACATGCGCTTTCATCATGCCGTAAAAAGCAATACTTCTATTTATTTAATAACCAACGGCGCAATGGTGCAAGCGTATACAACATTCGGACTTGCCTTTACACTATCATTTACCAAAGGAGTTGCAAAATGAGTTCTTTAACAGCACGTGATTTAACCAAGATGGCCTTGCTGGTCGCGCTTCTGTTCGTAGCCGCCTACATTGTCATTCCCTTACCCTTTACCCCCGCCATGATTACCGCGACAACCCTGGTCTTTAACTTGACCGCTTTTTTATTGCCGCCGAAGCAAACTCTGATTGTTTGCGTTGTTTATACTTTGTGCGGTGCGGCAGGATTGCCGGTCTTCACCGGCGGCGTTGGCGGCTTGGGTAAGGTATTCGGTCCGACCGGCGGTTTCATTTTCGCATTTATGGTTGCCTATCCGTTGGTCAGCCTGTTCAAAGGTAAGGCGCGTTCGTTCTGGCGCTACGTAGCGGCGGGCGTCTTCATCGGTATCCCGATTACCTATATCGGCGGTGTCCTCGGCATGATGATCGTGCTGCATCTGGATCTCTGGCCGGCCATCGTAGCAGGTGCGTTACCGTTTATTCCGGGCGATATTTTAAAAACCATTGTCGCCGCTTTTATTGCCTTGAAGATTCGAGTGTAATATGCGCGAAGTTTATCTTGTCGACTGCCGCCGCACGCCGATTGGCGTTTCCGGCGGCAGTCTTCGTTACACACCTCCGGAAAAATTGGCAGCGGCCGTAATGACAAAGCTGTGGAATGATGCCAATCGCCCGCATGTCGATGCGATCATCGGCGGCAATGCTGTCGGCACAGGCGGGAATCTCACGCGGCTCGGCGCGCTTTACAGTGAGCTGCCTGAAAGCATACCTGCGTGGACGCTCGATATGC
>NZ_JAHAHH010000074.1 GCF_018373335.1 Negativicoccus succinicivorans | reverse complement strand
TTCCGGGACTGGGGGCGACCGGCGGGTTCACGATGTACTTGCAAAATCGCAGCGGCGACAGTACGGAGAAAATGTTTGAAGTCGCGCAGCAATTTTTGGCTAAAGTCAATCAACGACCCGAAATCGCTTCGGCATATACGACGTTCCGCATGGACACGCCGGCGTACCACTTTAATGTAGATCGCGACAAAGCGGCACGCTCCGGCGTTAACGTTTCCGATATCAATACGGCGCTTTCCATGTTCTACGGCGGCACGCAGATTAACGATTTCTCCGCGTTCGGTAAGAGCTATAAAGTGATCGCGCAAGCGGATCAGGAATTCCGAATGTCGCCGAATGCCAATCGTGAATTGACGGTACGTAATCAGCGAGGCGAGATGCTGCCGTTGAGTTCGTTTATTACGCCGGAACAACGCGGGTCGGTCGCTATTTTGACTCGCTATAATAATTTCCCGGCGATCAAAGTGGGCGGTAATGCGGCGAACGGCTACAGTTCTGGCCAAGCGCTCCAAGCGTTGCAGGAAGTAGCGGCAGAAGTCTTACCCTCCGGCTACGGGTTTGAATTTGCGGACCAGTCGGCGCAGGAAATCAAAGCGGGCAACCAAATGCTGTACGTTATGTCATTGGCACTGTTGTTCGTATTCCTTTCGCTGGCCGCTTTGTATGAGAGCTGGAAAATTCCGTTTTCCGTACTTCTTTCGGTACCGGCTGGATTCTTGGGCGTGGCTTTCTTCGGCTGGCTCTTTAACATCAACAATGACATTTACTTCCAAATCGGTCTGCTGACGATTATCGGGTTAGCCGCGAAAAACGCGATTTTGATCGTGGAATACGCCAAAATCCGTGTAGATCACGGTATGGATCACGTCAAAGCAGCCATCGAGGCTTCCAAAATTCGTTTGCGCCCGATCCTGATGACTTCATTGGCATTTATTTTGGGTTGTTTACCGTTGGCGCTTTCTACCGGCGCGGGCAGTGTTTCGCGCAGTGAAATGGGCACGACAGTCGTCTTCGGCATGTTGACGGCGACGGCGCTGGGAATCTTTATGATTCCGATGCTCTTCGTTGCGATTGAAAGCATCGGTAACGACAGCAAAAAAAGCAAGGAATAAGAAAAAAGAGCCGGTCATTTGACGGGCTCTTTTTCTGAATGCCAACGTGCTTCATGGTATAATAAATAGCAGAATATTTTAATTCAAATGATGAGGTGACAAAATGGCAGAAATGATTTTAGTGTCGGGCCATAAGAGTCCGGATACGGATACGATCTGTTCCGCATTGGTTTGCGCTCACTGGTTACGGGCGCAGGGGAAAGAAGCCAAAGCGATTCGCGCCGGCGAAATCAATAAAGAAACGGCATTTGCATTGAATTACTTCGGCAGCGAAGCGCCGGAGCTGGTGACGCGGGTAGAAGCCGGTCAGCCGATGTATTTAGTCGATCACAATGAAAGCAAGCAAGCCGTAGACGGGATGCCCGAAGCGGATGTGCAGGGATTGATTGACCACCATCGCCTCGGCGATTTCACGACGGATCAGCCGATTTTAATACGCATTGAACCGGTCGGCTGCACGGGGACGATTTTATATTCGCTCTATCAGCAGTGCGACATTGAAATTCCGCGACAAATGGCGGGCTTGATGCTGTCGGCGATTATTTCCGATACCCTGTTGTTCCGCTCGCCGACGTGCACGGAACGGGACCGTAAAGCCGTGCAAGAATTGGCGCAAATCGCCGACGTCGATTATGAAAAATACGGCATGGACATGCTCAAAGCCGGTGCTGATCTTTCCGACAAAACGGCAGCGGAATTGGTCCTGACCGATAAAAAAGAATTTGATGGCAAAAAAGGAACATTCAGTATTGCTCAGCTTTCCGTCATGGATACGCAACCGATTTTGGCGCAACGCGACGAGCTTTTACGCTTGCTGGAAGAAGATCGCGCCGCCCATAATTATGAGGCATCCTTTTTAATGGTCACGGATA
Source organism: Negativicoccus succinicivorans (assembly GCF_018373335.1). GTDB lineage: Bacteria > Bacillota > Negativicutes > Veillonellales > Negativicoccaceae > Negativicoccus > Negativicoccus succinicivorans_A. The sequence continues at coordinate 4,360 of NZ_JAHAHH010000074.1, read as the reverse complement.
TTTTAGAGGAATCGACGGATCTGCTGTACACCAGTCAGGTGGAAACCGCGATCGAAGCGGCGTTTCAGGTCAAAGGCAACGCGCAAACATTGCATTTGCCGGGCGTGATGTCGCGTAAAAAACAGGTCGCTCCGCCACTGCTGGGGGCATTATAAAAAGGTTGCTCCGGCAACCTTTTTTTCTTGGGAGAACGGATGACAGATTACTTTACTTCATTGAACGAGAAGCAGCGCGAAGGCGTGCAAACGATTCAAGGTCCGGTTTTGATTTTGGCGGGCGCCGGTTCGGGCAAAACCAAAGCCTTGACCAGTCGCATTGCGTACATGCTGGAGCAGGGGATTTCGCCGCAGGAAATTTTGGCGATTACCTTTACCAATAAAGCGGCGAAGGAAATGAAAGAGCGCGTGAAAAAATTAGTGGGAGCGTCGGCGGACCATATGTGGATCAGCACTTTCCACTCGTTTGGCGCGCGCTTTTTACGGCGCGAAATCGATGTTATACCGCCGTATACGCGTCAATTCACGATCTATGATGCGCAAGACAGCCAACAGGTCGTCAAAGGCATTTTAAAAGAGATGAACCTCGACGATAAGCAGTTTGCGCCGAATGCGTTACAGGCGCGCATTTCCAATGCGAAAAATAATTTGCAAAACGCGCGGGCGGCGCAAGAAGCGGCGGACGATTTCTTTGCGGAAAAAGCCGCTGAAGTTTACGCTCGCTATGAAGCGATATTGCAAGCCAACAATGCGTTGGATTTCGATGATCTGTTGCTACTGCCGGCGGTTATTTTGCAACGTCATGCGGATGTGCGTAAGGCGTATCAGAACCGCTTTCGTTATATTTTGATCGATGAGTATCAGGATACCAACCACGCACAATACGTTCTGACCCAAATGCTGGTCGGCCCCGAGCAAAATCTTTGCGTGGTCGGCGATGTGGACCAGAGTATTTACTCATGGCGCGGCGCCGATGTGCAGAATATTATTGATTTTCAACGGGATTATCCGCGGGCGAAAGTATTGAAACTCGAGCAGAATTATCGTTCGACGCAGACAATTTTGAATGCGGCTAATCATGTCATTGAAAATAATGAGCACCGCCCCAGCAAAAATCTTTGGACGGATCAGGCGGATGGCGAGCCGATTTACTACTACGAAGCGGTTTCCGAAACGGACGAAGCGCAGTTTTGCGCCGGTGAAATGCAGCGTCTGGTGAGTGAAACTCCCGCGAAATACGGCGATATGGCGGTGTTGTACCGCACCAATGCGCAGTCGCGCGCTATGGAAGAAGCGTTGGTACGACGCGGTATCGCCTATACCATTGTCGGGGGGACGCGCTTTTACGATCGCCAGGAAATCAAAGATGTGTTGGCGTATTTAAAAGTGTTGCAAAATCCGCGCGACGATGTCAGCGTGGAACGCATTATCAATGTTCCCAAGCGCGGTATCGGCACCACTACGGTGAGTCGCGTTAAGGACGCCGCGCGGTTACAGGGCGTGTCATTGTTTGAAATGATTATGGCCGCGGACGGAATTGAGTCGTTAAATGCCGGTACGCGCAAAAAGCTGAGTGCTTTCAGTGTTTTGATGTTGGAATTGATGAATACGGCGACGACCGAAAACGTTACCGACTTATTGGAAGCGGTGTTGGCGCATACCGAATTGATTACCAGTCTGTTGAATGATACGGATCCGCGCGCGCAAAGCCGCGTCGAGAACATCGGCGAATTGGTGTCCGTTGCCAAAACCTACGAAGATGAAACGGAAGAGCCCACGTTGCAAGGCTTTTTGGAACAGGTCGCGCTGGTAAATGACGTCGATACATTTGAAGAAAGTAGCGAAAAGGTTACCTTGATGACGTTGCACAGCGCCAAAGGTTTGGAATTTCCCATCGTCTTTTTGATCGGTATGGATGAAGGACTTTTCCCGCATGCGCGGACGCTTTTCGCGCCGGATGAATTGGAAGAAGAACGGCGCTTATGCTACGTCGGGATCACGCGTGCGGAAAAAATTTTATATTTGACGCACGCCAGCTCCCGCACTGTGTTCGGCAGCACCAATCCGTACTTGGTGAGTCGTTTTGTCGGTGAAATCCCTGAAGATCTGGTGGAGAAGAAAGAAAATAAAAACCGTATCCGTTGGGGACAGGCCGACCGGGCGAAACGAACCGGCCAACGTGTAGTCAGCAATGCTGCTGTCGGTGTCACCGCACCGAAAGGTAAGGTTAACGCTCGCTATGACTGGCGGGTCGGCGATCGGGCGCGCCATACGAAGTGGGGGCTCGGTACGGTGGTGGAAGTGCGCGGTGAAGGCGAACGCATGCAATTAAAATTAGAATTTCCGGGCCGGCAGGTGCGCCTGGTAATGGTAAAATTCGCACCTTTAACAAAGGAGTAAGCCATGGTTGAGAAAACTGCCGCTGAACGCGCACGGGAATTGCGCGAAACGTTACAACACCACAGCTATTTATACTATGTGCTTGATCAGCCGGAAATCAGCGATTTTGAATTTGATAAGTTGTATCGGGAATTGGTCGAGTTGGAAACAGCGCATCCGGAATTGATTACGCCGGACTCACCGACACAACGCGTCGGGGCGGCACCATCGGGGGCGTTTAGTAAAGTAACGCATCAGTTTCCCTTATACAGCTTGGCTAACGCGTTCAGCATTGGTGAAGTCAATGCGTTCGCTAAACGCATTCAGGAACGCTTAGGCAGCACTGCACAAGTAGAATACGTCACCGAGCTTAAAATTGACGGGCTGGCGATTAATCTGATTTATGAAAACGGCCATTTGACGCAGTGCGTGACGCGCGGTGACGGTGAAGTTGGTGAAGATGTTACCGCCAATGTAAAGACGATTCGTTCGTTACCGTTGTTTATAAAAAATGCGCCGGCGCGATTGGACATTCGTGGGGAAGTATATATGCCGCGCCGGGCGTTTGTCGAGCTCAATGAGGCTCGTGATGAAAATGGAGAAGCGCCGTTTGCCAACTGTCGCAACGCGGCCGCGGGTTCGCTGCGTCAGCTGGATCCGCGCGTGACCGCGGCGCGCAAACTGGATTTCTTTGCATACGCCATCGGCAATGCGGAAGAAACCGGCATTACGTCACAACGTGAGTTATTGGAAACACTGCAAAAGTATCGCTTTTCCGTCAATCCGAACTATCACCTCTGGCATTCTGTGGAAGAGATCGGCGCGGAAATCAAGCGTTGGGAGACGGCGCGGCGAGATTTGGCGTACGATACCGACGGCTTGGTCATTAAGGTCAATGATTTCGCGCAGCAACGCGCTCTCGGGTACACGGCTAAAGCGCCGCGGTGGGCGATTGCGTACAAGTATCCGCCGGAAGAAGCGAAAACCAAAGTGACGGATATCATCGTGACGCTCGGACGCACCGGCGTGCTGACACCGTCGGCGGATTTGGAACCGGTGTCGCTCGTGGGTACGGTGGTACGCCGTGCGACGTTGCACAACGCGGACTACATTGCGGAAAAGGATATTCGCGTCGGGGACACGGTTTTGATTCACAAAGCAGGAGAAATCATTCCCGAGGTTATTCGCGTCATTACCGAGGACCGTGACGGCAGTGAATCGGCATTTGTGATGCCGCACCAGTGTCCGGTATGCGGCAGTGACGTGACACGCATTCCCGGAGAGGTGGCGTACCGTTGCCAAAATCCGAGCTGTCCGGGGATTCTGCGGGAAAAATTAATTCATTTCGCGTCTCGCCAAGCGATGAATATGGACGGCGTCGGCCCCAAAGTGATTGACTTGTTGTTGGAGCACGACTTATTGCATGACGCGGCGGATTTATATACGTTGCGCGTGGAAGATCTCGTAGAGTTGCCACGGTTCGGAAAAAAGCGCGCGGAAAACCTGGTGAACGCGATTGCCGAAACCAAGGAACGCGGACTGGCGCGCTTATTGTTTGCACTCGGTATCCGCTATGTCGGCACGAAAGCGGCTCGCCTGCTTGCGGCCGCATATCCGACGTATGAAAAATTACAAACGGCGACACCGCAGGAGTTGGCGACGGTGGACGGCATCGGGGAAACGATTGCCGAGAGTTTATATACGTATTTACAAATGCCGCAATCCATTGCATTTATTCATAAATTACAAGACCTCGGCGTAGTTACCGATGAAGAAGTAAGTGAACCGGCAGCGGACGGTATTTTTAGCGGTGAAAAAGTAGTTTTAACGGGAAAGCTGACCCGCTTTAATCGCACGCAAGCAGCGGATCTGATCGTTGCGCAGGGCGGCGAGGTGGCAAGCTCCGTCAGCAGTAAAACAACCCTGGTCGTGGCGGGGGAAGATGCCGGCAGCAAACTGGCAAAAGCGGAGAAACTCGGCATTAC
>NZ_JAHAHH010000073.1 GCF_018373335.1 Negativicoccus succinicivorans | reverse complement strand
ATTCACACGGATAAAGCGTACGCCACCGGCGTTATCTTGATTGTAGTCGTAGTTTTGATGAACGAGATCTCCTCGCTCGTCATGAATAAATGGAGAAAATAGATGTCCGACTTGGCTTTTAAAGTGAACAACTTAAACCTCTATTATGGGGAAAAACAAGCGCTCTTTAATGTCAATATGGAGATTGAAGAGCGTGCGATCACCGCGTTGATCGGACCGTCGGGTTGCGGCAAGTCGACATTCTTGCGTGTTCTTAACCGTATGAATGATTTGATTGAAGGCTGCCGGATTACCGGTGAGGTACTGTATCGCGGGCAAGACGTATTTGATGTGGACGATGTCAATCAACTGCGCCGACAGATCGGGATGGTATTCCAGAAACCGAATCCGTTTCCGATGAGCATTTATGATAACATCACGTTTGCGCTGAAATCGATGGGAATCAAAAAGAAGTCGATTTTGGATGAAACGGTGGAACGAAGCTTGAAACAGGCGTCGATTTGGGACGAAGTCAGTGACCGTCTGCATGAAAGCGCGCTCGCTCTTTCCGGCGGGCAACAGCAACGTATTTGCATCGCCCGCGCGATTGCGGTCGATCCCGAAGTCATTCTCATGGATGAACCGACGTCCGCGCTCGATCCGATTTCCACATTGAAAATCGAAAACCTGATTGAAGAATTGAAACAGCAATACACCATCGTCCTGGTTACGCACAATATGCAACAGGCGGCGCGTTGCTCAGACTCGACGGCGTTTTTCCTGTTGGGTGAAGTCATTGAAAAAGATGCGACGGATGTCATCTTTACGAACCCCAAGGAACAGCGCACGGAAGATTATGTAACCGGACGTTTCGGTTGAACGGAAAAACGTTCGACTTGGTATAATAAAAGCGAGGTATATTGTGGTCAGAATCCGATTAGAACGCGAACTCAACGAGTTGCGTAACGACATCATTACGGTCGGCAGCTGGACGGACGATGTGTTACAAATGGCATCGACGATTTTCCAAGACGGCGACAGCGTTCCGTACAAGGAAGTCGATGAGGCCGTGCGTCGTATCGTTTCCGCCAAACGCAAGCTGGAGGAAAACTGTTTGCGGCTTTTGGCAAGTGAACAGCCGTTGGCGTCTGATTTCCGACTGGTGTCGGCGATCTTCAAAATGGCGTCTCATGTAAAACGTATCGGGGAACTCGCCGGCGCGCTGGTAGAGCTTGCCGATGAAAGCGAAATGCGCTCGGACCCGGCGTGGGATGTTTTGGAAGATATGCTTGCCGAAGGACGCGACATGTTGCACAGCGCTTTGCGCTCGCTGGTCCGCTTTGATACGGACCTGGCGCAGAGCACGATTGATCGGGATGCCATTGTCGATCAACTGTTTCGCAAGCTGCGCGAAGAAATCATTCAAGAATTGCGGGAAGGCGACTCGCCGGACCCCTTGCTGCCCGATGCATTGTTGATGGGAAAATTCTTGGAGAAGATCGGCGACCACGCCGCGTCCTCCGCGGAATGGGTTTTATTTGCCATCGGTGATCGGCGGGAGTGAAAATCTATGGCCTTAATTTATTGTGTAGAAGACGATGAAAATATTCGTGACCTCATGGTGTATGCGCTGGAGAGCCAGCAGTACGAAGTCGGCAAATTCGAGTCGGGTGAAGAATTGTTTGCGGCGCTGGAAGAAAAAGTACCGGATCTGATATTGCTCGATATTATGCTGCCCGGCGACGACGGCTTAACCATTTTACGCAAATTACGGAGCCATGCGACGTACGACGGCGTCATGGTGATTTTAGTGACGGCCAAAAGCGCGGAATATGATGTCATCACCGGTCTCGATATCGGCGCGGACGATTACATTCGCAAACCGTTCGGGATTATGGAAATGATTTCCCGCGTGCGCGCCGTATTACGACGCCAGGGCTACCGCGCATTCGCAGGTGATGTGTATGAATGCGGACCGATTCGCTTGGATCGTAAACGCTACCGCGTGCAGGTGGACGGCGAAGACGTGACGCTCACGGCCAAGGAATTTGAATTGCTCGCGTACCTGTTGCTGAATAAAGAAATCGTTCTTTCTCGCGAACAGATTATGGAACACGTTTGGGAAATTACGCATTTCATTGAAAGTCGTACGGTCGACATGCATATTATGAGCTTGCGCCAAAAACTTGGCGACGCGGGAAGCATGATTCAAACGATACGCGGTGTCGGCTACAAACTGGGTGAAGAACGATGAAAAAAAGCATCTACTCCGCGTTGGTAAGCATCAGCATCGTAGCGGTGCTGTTGACTTTACTGGCAAGCATGTGGTTCTACTATTCCGGCGTCCGTAAAGAAGCGGAAATGCATCTCCAACAGGTTACGACCGTATTGGCGGACGGCATGCACAATCAACCGGTACCGGTCGACTGGCTGGCGGCATCGGTGGCCGGTATTGACGGCATGACGCGCGTAACTTGGATCGATGCGTCCGGCAAAGTACGTTTTGAATCGGCTTACAACGCGGACCAAATGGAAAATCATCTGGAACGCGAAGAAGTCAAGGCCGCCTTGGCCCATGGCGAAGGCGCGAGCCGCCGGGAATCCGGTACGTTGGCGCGGGAAACTTCGTACTATGCGCTGCGCTTGGACGACGGCTCCGTCCTGCGCACAGCGGTGGATCGCGGCAGCTTATTGGCGATTATGCAACGCGCGTTACCGGGCGTTTTAGGTGTACTGGCGGTCATCCTGATCGCTTGCTTCTTCCTGGCCGGTTACTTGACGCGGCATCTTTTGCAACCTTTGCGTCAGGCGGGGGAAGCGGTCGATGCGATGATCTCGGGGCAACCGGTGCCTTATATGCTCGGCGTGCCGGAACTCGATCCCATTTTAGCGAGAACACGTGCGCAGCAGGAAAACATTTCGCATTATATTGATGAAATTAATGACGAGCGCAACCGCACCCGTCGCATGATGGACACGCTTACGGAAGGCGTCATTTTGCTGGATCGCGGTCAATCGATCTTGGACTACAATGATGTCACCGCCAAGATTTTCCAATTGAACGGCGATGTGCACGGGCAAAGCGCGGCCGCGCTGGATCAGAGCTCCGCGTGGCTGACCTGTATTCAGGACGCCATGAAAACCGGCGAATCGTCCACCGAACTGACTTTGTGCGAGCGGATTTATCGCGTGCGCGCCCGTCGTACGGAAAGCAGTAATAATGACTTTACCGTACTGCTGGTCGTTCGCGATGTGACGGAAACCGCCTTGGCGGAACAACGTCGTCGCGAATTTTCGGCGAATGTTTCGCATGAATTGAATACGCCGCTCACCTCGATCCGCGGCTACGCCGAACTGCTTCTAAACGGCATGTATCATAATGCTGATGAGGTCAAAAACTTCGCGCGGCGGATGATTCAGGAATCGAATCGTCTGCTGGGGCTCATTCAAAACATCATGCGTTTGTCGCGCATTGAAGAGGCGAATGAACCGTATCAATGGCAAAACGTATCGCTTCATTACATTGCCGAGCAGGTGACCGATCTTTTGGAAATGCAGTCCGAGAAAAAGAACATTCGGATGCGGGTTCACGGCGATCAGGGTTATGTCTTCGGCGATGCCCGCCTGCTTTTTGAGCTTGTCTTGAATTTGGCGGATAACGCGGTCAAATACAATCGTGAAGGCGGCAGCGTGGATGTCACCATCCGGGACGGCGAAGAAAACGTTACGTTGACGGTGAAAGATACCGGCCTCGGCATCCCCATTGAACAGCAAAATTATATTTTCGAACGTTTTTATCGCGTGGAACAAAGCCGCTCGAAAGAGACCGGCGGCTCCGGCCTGGGCTTGGCGATTGTCAAACATATCGTTACCTTGCACCACGGCGAGCTGGACTTGGCGAGTCAGCCGAAGGAAGGCACCGCGATTACGGTAACGTTACCGAAAAAGCAACCCGACGAAGCGGAAACCGGAAAAGCGCAACGCGCTGACGGCGCGGCCGATGATGGCGCGGTTTCCCATGTCGTAACGAAATAAGCAAACAGCCGTCTTACTGAGGCGGCTGTTTTTCTGTGTCCAAACGCATTGTCTGAAAACAAACGCGCATGACCCGTTTTGCTCTGCTTCGGGTAATCGTATGCGGACAAATGTGCTATAATAAAAGACAATTTGAAGGAAGCGAGGGATAGTCATGGCGATAAGTGTAGCAGCACCGCAAGCCTATGGAAAAAAGGCGAATGATGTGATTTTCGGTGCCAATGATGCGGCGGTTAAAGCGGCGCAGAAATACGGCAAAGAAAAAGTAACCAACGCGACCATCGGCGCGATTTTGGACGAGAATGAAGAGTTGGTATGCCTGCCGACGGTAGAGAAAGTATACCGCGGCCTTTCGATGCGTGACGTGATTCAATACGCGCCGATCGCGGGCCTGCCGGATTTCCTTACCGAAGTGCAGAATCGTTGCTTCGGCGCGTACCGACCCGCGGCGGAGATCGCGGCGGTGGCCACGGCCGGCGGCACCGGCGGCATTCACAACACCATTCATAATTACACCGAATGGGGCGATGAAGTGTTGACCAGCGACTGGTACTGGGGCGCGTACAGCGTGCTTTGCAATGACAACGGTCGCAAACTTCGCACCTTCCGCCTGTTTACCGATGATCTGCAATGGAACCAGGACGATTTCGCGCAGCATGTGGAAGCGATCGCGGCGCATCAGGATCAGGTGCTCGTGATTTTGAACACGCCGGCGCATAATCCGACCGGTTACAGCCTTTCCGACGAAGACTGGCAGCAGGCATTGGGCACGCTGAAAGAAGTCGCGGCGCGTCCGGAGAAGCATGTGATCATTCTCGTCGATGTGTCGTACCTGGATTTCGCGGGCGATGAAGAAACGTCGCGGAGCTTTTTCCGTCACTTTGAAAACTTGCCGGAGAATTTGCTCGTGGTCGTTTGTTACAGCATGTCCAAAGGGTTTACCATGTACGGACAGCGTATCGGCGCGATGATCGGCATCACGTCTTCGCCGCAAATCGCGCAGGAGTTCAGAGACATCAACCAATATACCGGTCGGGCGACCTGGTCGAATATCAATCGGGCCGGCATGCAAACACTGGTCACCATCAGTCAGGACGCGAAACTTTTACAACAGTTCCAAGCGGAACAGGAGGAATATTTCGCGCTTATCCGTGATCGCGCCGCGATCTTCATGCAGGAAGCGGCCGAGGTGGAATTACCGGTTTTGCCGTATCGCGCCGGCTTTTTCCTGAGCGTGCCGAGCCGTGATTCGAAAGCGGTGTGCGCGCTGATGAACCGGGATAATATTTTCCCCGTGCCGTTGAAGGCCGGTGTGCGTTTGGCGGTGTGCGCGGTCACCAAAGCCAAGATGCCGGGCATCGCGACCAAACTCAAAGCGGCCTGGGAGCAAGTCGAACACGCGTAAAAAGTTCCGCTTCGGCGGAACTTTTTCTTTGCCCTGAAACTTGTTTCTGACACTGTTTTTCGTTATACTTAATAAATAGGCTAATTTGTTAATTATTAAAATTTACAACGCAAGGAGTCCGGATGAGTTTACAACAGACAATCGCCAAAAAAGTGACCTACTCAGGGATCGGTTTACACTCCGGGCAACCGGTGCGACTTTCGTTTGTCCCCGCGCCGGCGGATAGCGGGATTCGGTTTCGCCGCACGGATATCTCGGAAAACGATACGGTCGCCGCGCAGATTCGCTATGTGACGAATACGATGCGGGCGACGACGCTTGAAAACGGAGCGGTCATGGTGACTACCGTCGAGCATGTTCTGAGCGCGATTCGGGCGCTGGAGATCGATAATATCATCGTGGAACTGGACTCGGTGGAACCGCCGGTCGGCGACGGCAGCGCGGCGGTATTCGTGGGTCTGCTGGACGAAGCGGGCATTGTGACGCAGGACGCGGAGCGCCGCTACTTACCCGTGACAAAAAGTGTCGGTGTGTACGATACGCCGAATGACAGATTTATTGTCGCCTTGCCGTATGATGGTTTTCGCGTTACTTTCCTGGCCGAAAAAGAAGACCATCCGTTACTGCGGCTGCAGGCGATGGATATTGAAATCACGACGGAAAATTACCGTAACAGCATTATGCGCGCGCGCACGATCGGTTTTACGGAAGAGCTGGAGCAACTGCGCAAGATGGGACTGGGGCGCGGCGGAACGCTGGAAAATGCCGTTGTCTATTCGCCGACGGAAGTGCTTTCCGAATTGCGGTACCCGGACGAAGTAGTGCGCCATAAGATTCTCGATGTGATCGGTGATCTGGCCTTGGCGGGACCGCTAAAAGCGCATATTATTGCGCGCAAGTCCGGTCATCAACTGAATACGGAGCTGGCTCGCCGTTTAGTCGAGTCGGTTGCAAAGGAGGACCCGGTATGAAGCTTGAAGTTACTGAAATTATGGAAATTTTGCCGCATCGTTACCCCATGTTGCTGGTGGATCGTATGTTAGAATTGGAACCGATGAAACGCGCTGTCGGCATCAAAAATGTGACCATGAACGATCCGTATTTTCAAGGACATTTTCCCGGAAATCCGATTATGCCGGGCGTGCTTTTATGTGAAGCCATGGCGCAAGTCGCCGG
>NZ_JAHAHH010000072.1 GCF_018373335.1 Negativicoccus succinicivorans | reverse complement strand
CGACACCTGTACCCATGCCGAACACAGTAGTTAAGCTCGTAAACGCCGAAAGTACTTGGCTGGAAACGGCCCGGGAGCATAGGTAGCTGCTGATTACGCGAAGAGACCGTCGAATGACGGTCTCTTTTTTTATTTAATAGTTGTTTTTGGAATTTTCTTTGTTTCAATGATTTGGTATACTACAGAAGAAAAGGATGGAGGTTTTACCATGCGGTCTTTATACAAAACTTTATTGAATCCTGATTCCGCTTTGCACAAATGCATGAGCTACGGACTTACCTTTTTGCTTTTATTGGGAGCCGTATTTCTGACGCCGGGAAAAGATCATTTGCCGGAAGGGATAGGGACTTTATTAATCGTATACATCCTCTACTATACGTTGCTGACGAAACGTATTTTGGAGACGCTGATTTTTGCCACCATGTTGGGAGTGGCGTTAAATACAGGAATCGGTGTAGTAGACGGATTTAAAGAGCAGTTGTATAAGACCATGGCGGATGAAGATTTTTTGTGGATTGTTCTGATGTGCTGCTTTTTGAACGTATTTACAAAACTTCTTGGTAAAACCGGCGCATTGCATGCGTTTGCAAGATTGGTTAAACGTAAAGTAAAATCGGCGCGGCAATTAAATATGGCGACTTGGCTTATGCAATTTCCGCTATTTTTTGACGATTATATGACGGTTACGATCGGCGGTAGTATTATGGCGCCTATGTATGATGAATTGGACGCTCCGCGGGAAGACGGCGCATACTTGATCCATACTTTGGCGGAACCGTTGCGTGTACTGTTTCCGATTACTTCATGGGCGGCGTTTTTAGGCGGTGTGTTTGCTTCGGCGGGGCTTGCCGAAAACGGCAACGGCATGATGGCGTTTTTCCGCTCCATACCGTTCAGTTTCTATGCGATCGTTTCCATGATCGGCACATTTCTTTTTGCCGCCGGCTATTTACCGCGATTGGGCGGCTTGAAAACGCAACGGAAAGAATACTACGTGCCGATTGAAAATATGGAAGAGCAGGTTCCTGGTAAAAAAGAGGGCGGACTGCTGGACTTTTTCCTGCCGATTGTTTTCTTGATGGGCGTGGTTTGCTATTTTGAATTCGATACGGTGCCGGCGATGCTGGTGGTTTTACCGGTGACGATCGGTTACTACTTATTGCGCAACATTATTCAATCGGAAGATATTGAAGAATGTCTGATCGCCGGTTTTGCTGATTTTATGAGTTTGATCATTTTGTTCTGCGTGTCGTACATGCTCAATGACGTGTTGGTGAACCTGGGATATATCGATTACTTGGCAAATGTGGTGCAGACCTTCGTCAATCCTAATTTATTACCTTTCCTCGTGTTTGTCGTATTTTGTATCTCAGAATGCATCATGTCGCTTAATTGGGGGCTGATCTTAATTACGTTCCCGATTTTGATTCCGGTATCATTGACCGTCGGAGCCAATCCGTACCTGGTAGGGGCGGCGATTATTTCGGCCGGCGGTTTCGGTTGCAATATGTGTTACATTTGCGATTACACGATGTTGACTTCATCAGTATTCGGCTTAAAACCGGGTTATCACGCATCGACTTGCGTTGCTTACTCCGTTATCTTTGCGGCAATTTCCGCCGTGATGTATTTAATCGCGGGTTTTGTATTCTAGTTTTCCGGCAAAGGTGATGTTGGGCAAGATAGTAGTGTGTAGCAAATTTACAGTGATATGGTAAAGGAGGAAGTTCCATGCAAGAGATCAGAGAATGTATTTACAAGTTTACTCCCGATATGCAGCCGGTTGCGACAGCACAACCGGGGGAAGTGGTCAAATTTATTACCAAAGACTGCTACGACGGTCAGGTGCAAAAGCCGACGAATATTGCGGAAACGGTGGATTGGCAACATACGAATCCGGCGACCGGTCCGCTTTACATCGAAGGCGCGGAACCGGGCGACGCGCTGGCGGTTGATATTTTGGATGTCACGGTGGCCGACCAGGGCGCGGTATGTTCGATTCCCGAATGCGGTCCGTTTTGTGAAAAAAGCGAGTTGCGCACGCATATCATGCGCATTGAAAACGGCTTGGTGCATTGGGACGCCAATGATATGGTATGGCCGTTGGACACGATGGTCGGCGTGATCGGTGTCGCGACCGATGAAAAAGAAATCTCTACCGGTTTTGTGGGAAATCACGGCGGCAATATGGATAGCCGCATCATCCAAAAAGGCGTAACGGTTTGGTTCCCGGTACGTGTTAAAGGCGGCCTGCTGGCGATGGGTGATCTGCATGCCACGATGGCGGACGGTGAAGTCTGCGGCAACGGCATTGAAATCGCCGGTGAAGTGATCGTGCGTGTGCGTCTTTTGAAAAATTTCAAGCTGAATTGGGCGGTTACGGAAACCAAAGATGCGTACTTTGTCAATACCTGCGGACCGACGTGCGATGACGCGATTCGCGCGGGATATTTGGAATTGCATCGTCTGATCAGCAATGCGTACGGCCTGGACTACACGGATACCGCGATGTATATGTCCATTCAGGGATATCTCTGCGCCAACCAGGCTTGCCTTGTGGAAGAAGCCGGTGGTGACAGTTTCCGTGTCGGCACGCCGAAAGTGTTGAATAAAAAACCGTTGATCGGATAAAAAGGAAAAATTTATGTTGGGAAATGCAAAAAGAGACCGTCATGACGGCGGTCTCTTTTTTATTTTTGTATACATTTCGGTTATCATTGCATTCGTTAAAGTAAAAAGGTAAGATAAATGTAAAATAAAAGAAACGGAAGATGAATATGGTTAAAAAGAACGGTAAAGTATTAGGCGTGCTCGGTGGGATGGGGCCGGCGGCAGCGGCGGAATTTTTGCGTCTGCTTGCGGTATACGCGCCGGCGGAAACGGATCAAGAGCATCCGACGGTAATTATGCTCGGCGACACGGATTTGCCTGATCGCAGCGCGGCCATGCTCGGCAAAGGAGCAGATCCCGGCCCGCAAATGCGAGACGACTTTGAAAAGCTGATCACATGGGGCGCGGACGTGCTTTGCGCACCATGCAATTCGGCGCATTATTTCATTGAACAATTCGCCGGTGAACTCACAGCGCCTCTGATCAATATCATGGACGTGACGTTGGCGGAGGCGGCGAAGCTTTCGCCTAAAGGGGCTTGGCTTTTGGGAACACAGGGAACATTGCGCTCCGGTTTGTACCAGAAAAAAGCGGCGGAACGAGGCTTTGCGTTATACGATCCGTTGCCGCTTGCCGGTGAGTGGGCGGAGGAGTCGTTGCGCTACATCAAATCCGGCAATTTCACGCTGGCGGGCGAACGCTTGCGTCAGGCGGCGGAACTTTTGTGGCGTGAAAACGATGTGCCGCTCGTACTGGCCTGCACGGAGTTGCCGTTGGCGTACGGCGCGGCGCAACTTCCGGATCAGCGTGCGGTGTCGTCGTTGGCGGCGTTGGCACGGGCCTGCCTGCGGGAGTTGTACACGTGTGAATAAAGAGCCTGCGGGCTCTTTTTTGTTTTTGAAATGAGGTACGGTGACGACAGAAGTCATATTATTTATAATGAATAAAATTATTTTAGTCGTTCTAATCTGTTTATTATGGTATACTCTGATTATTACAGCTAAGGAGGGATGGGCATGGCGGAACCGAACGGTAACGTTGTTGGAACAGGGTATGATCAGACATTGAAAAGGGTGTTGACGCGTAAAGATTTAATTATTTACGGTATCGCGTTTATGACGCCGATCGCGCCGGCCTATATTTACGGCTATGCGACAGCGACGACGGGGGGCACTTTGGCGCTCGCGTACGTCATTGCGATGGTCGCGATGCTTTTTACCGCGATGAGCTACGGTAAGATGGCCAATGCGTTCCCGGTGGCCGGTTCGACGTACTCGTATACGGAAAAAGGGATTAATCCCTATCTCGGATTTTTTGCGGGCTGGGCGATGTTTTTGGACTATGTCTTGGTGCCGTTGATTGTTTTTATGGTCGGGGCGGCGTATGCGCACTCGACATTTCCTGCGATTCCGTACTATGTGTATGTGCTCGGCATCGCGTTGGTGACCACCGTCGTCAACTATTTCGGCGTGGATATCGCGGCGAAAACGAACATGCTCTTAGTCGGAGTCATGGGCGTCATTGTTTTTCTGTTTTGCGCCATGTGCGCATGGGCGCTGACAAACGGTGTCGGCGCGGGCACATTGATTTCGGCCGCACCGTTTCATCCGGAAAGCGCGCACTCGATTTCCGCGCTGGTAGCGGGCGCGGCGATTGCCTGCTTCTCGTTTCTGGGATTTGATTCGATTACGACGATGGCGGAAGAAGCGGTTCGTCCGGAGAAAGATATCGGTGTCGCGGCAATGGCGGCTTGCCTTCTCGGAGGCCTGATCTTTATCTTGCAGGCTTACCTGGCGCAGCTCGTCTGGCCGGATTACACGACCTTTGCCTCGCAGGACACGGCGCTTTTTGAAGTGGCGCAGCTCGCCGGCGGCGAATGGCTCGCCATTACCTATACGATTGCGGTCATTATCTCCACGATGACGGCGGGACTTGCCGGTCAGTCCAGCGCGGCCCGTCTTTTGTACGGCATGGGACGCGACGGTTTGCTGCCGAAAACTTTTTTCGCGCATTTGCATTCGAAGTACAAAACGCCGACGTACAATATTTTGATTATGGCGGCGATCGGCGTATTCGGCGCGATTTTCCTCGACATTCCGATTGTGACCGAACTTCTGAATTTCGGCGGTTTGTTCGGTTTTATGTGCGTCAATCTCGCGGTCATTGTGTACTACTTCTGGCGTAAAAAAGAACGGCAAATATTCCGTTACTTCCTCGCGCCGCTCATCGGTTTCGCCGTGTGCGCATATTTGTGGGCGAACCTTTCCACGACCTGTTTGATCGTCGGCGCGGTGTGGCTCTTCGTCGGCTTGATCTACCTGCTCGTTTCCACGCGCGGACTGCAACATAAACCGCCGGTCTTAAAAGAATAAATAAAAAACGGTAACTGCGTAGCGAATGGCAGTTACCGTTTTTTACCGATAAAATACTTTTACACTTCGTACGTATTTATACAGAACGCTTTTTATTACCGGTGACGGTCCGATAATGCAATGAGTTCACGTCAGCAAAGAGTGCGACGTGAACAGATACAAGGTACAAACAAAGAAGATATAAAGGGTACATGGAGCAAGTAAAAGAGTCGATTATGGTATAATATAGTCAAATGATTTCTTGTTTATAGAGCTGGAGGAGGCTATTATGAAAAGAATTTGGTGGATAGTCATTGCAGTCATCGCATTGGCGGGATTTTGGACGATCGGCCAGTACAACGGACTGGTTACTGCGAATGAACAGGTCAACGGTGCCTGGGCGCAAGTTGATACGCAGTTACAACGGCGCAACGATTTGATTCCGAACCTGGTCAATACGGTCAAAGGCTATGCGCAACACGAGCAGGCGGTCTTTGATAATGTATCGAATGCTCGCGCCAAGATGGCGGGCGCGCAGTCGGTCGCCGAAAAAGCGGAAGCCGATGCGCAACTGCAGAGCGCGTTGGGACGTTTGTTTATGGTCGTTGAAAATTATCCGAATTTGAAAGCGGACGCCAATTTCCGCGCGTTGCAGGACGAATTGGCCGGCACGGAAAACCGCATTGCCACATCGCGCCGTGATTACAACGGCACCGTACAGGCGTTCAATGCCCGGATTCGCCAATTCCCGACGAATATCGTGGCGGGATTGTTGGGCTTCAGCAGCCGTGACTATTTCCGCGCTTCGGAAAGCGCGCAAACTCCGCCGCAAGTTCAGTTTTAAGTAAGGACGTGCGGTGATGGAAAACACGCGCGTGCACACGACGGAAGTGCTGCGCAGGTGGGGGATATGGTTCGTTACCGTTTGCTGGCTGGTCATGGCGACGATTGTTCCCGCGGCAGCGGCTGCTGATGTAGCGACAGCGGAGCGTTCGCCGTTATGGCCGAAAGCGACGGATACTCTGCCGGCGGAGCAGGGGTTGGCGCCGAGTCAGCCTAATCATCAGCCGTCGCCGCGGCAGACCGGTCCCGCGCAGACAGGCGCCGCTACCGACAATGTCCCGACGGCGCCTGTAACAACGCCTTATCTGGCACTGCGTGGTGATATTTACGCGCAGGATTTCGCGGGCATTCTGTCGAGTGCGACGGTTCACAAAATTCGCTCCGTCGGGCGCGCTTTGGAAGATAAAACCGGCGCCCAAGTCGTGGTAGCGACCATGCCGAGCATTCCCGACGGGGATATGCAAGTGTATGCGACCGAATTGTTTCGACGCTGGGGGATCGGCAATCAAGCGAAGAATAATGGCATTTTACTCCTGGTTGTGCCGTCCGCTAAGCAGGTGCGCATTGAAGTCGGTTACGGCATGGAAGGCGCGCTCAATGACGCGAAAGCGGGCGAGATTTTAGATCGTTACTTTGTCCCCTTCGCAAAGCAAAATCAATTTGAGCGGGGCGTCTTGCAAACTTACGGCGCGTTGGTCGGCGTGACGATGCAGGAATACGGTATCACGGAGAAAGATTTAGGCACGCCGGGACGGGTCGAGAAACCGGAACGACAAAGCGGTTCCGTATGGCCGCTGGCGATACTGATCGTTTTTCTGATGCTGGACGGTATTTTTAATCGCGGCCGCCTGACACGCATCCTGCTGCTGA
>NZ_JAHAHH010000071.1 GCF_018373335.1 Negativicoccus succinicivorans | reverse complement strand
GAAAATTTTTGTTAAAGGAACCAAGCGCGTCATTTTGCACCTCCGTCATCGGTATGATGGGAAACGTCCCGCCCGTCGCGGTACATGCTTGCTAAAAATTTTTGCGGCTCGCCGTTATAAACGACGCGACCGTCGGCCAGCATCACGACGCGTTGCGCGTACCGTTGTACCACATCGGGCGCGTGCGTGACTAAAATAATTCCCAATCCCGCTGCCGTCAATTTTGTTAAAATTTGCATCAGCTGGCGGATATCCGCCGGCGAAATGCCGCTCGTCGGTTCATCAAGGATGAGAAATTCCGCGCCGAGCGCCACTGCCGAGGCCAATGCGACACGTTGCTTTTTCGCCCGCGAAAGAAGCGGCGGGTATGCGTCACGTTCTTCTTCCAGTCCGCATAATTTCAGCGCCGCCTCCGCTTTCGCGCGAGTCTCTGCCTTGTCGCGTCCCTGCTCGAGCGGGCCGAATGCGATTTCATCGTACACCGTGGTGCAAAAAAGTTGTCGATCCGCCTGTTGAAATACATATCCCAAAACATGACTGCGTTCACTTGCGGATAATCTCGTCAGTTCCCGACCGTTCAGCTCGATGCGTCCGGAGGTCGGCCGTTCCAGTCCCATCAAAAGTCGTGTCAATGTCGTTTTACCGCTACCGTTTTTGCCGACTAAAGCGGTGATTTCATCGGCCGCAAACGCCAGCGAAAGATCATGAATCACTTCGTGACCGTCAGCGTACGCAAAACACAGATGCTCCGTTTTCAGCATGTCGCCCTCCCCGCGACGACTGCCGATGCCGTCGCTTCCTGATACCGATCGGGCAACAAATCACGGAACGTGGCGTCCGCCTGCATGCGGCCGACCACTTCATCGAACGCGCCCACCATGACCAAACGTCCTTCGTCCAGCAGCGCGGCGCGCTTGGCGTACGGCGCGACTTCCGCCAACTGCGACTCGGTAACGACAACGGTCAGACCGTCTCGCCGATTCAGCGTGCCGAGCAATTGGTAAAACGCTTGCGTGCCTTCCGGATCGAGCGCCGAGGTCGGCTCATCGATGACCAATATTTTCGGCTCCGTCGCGAGCACCGACGCGATGACCAGGCGCTGACGCTGACCGCCGGAAAGCGTCGCCACGTTGCGTTCCTCCAAGCCGCTCAGCCCGACTTTCGCCAAGGCCTCCGCGCTGCGGCGCGCAATTTCTTCGGCAGCGTAACCGCGATTTTCCAATGCGAATTCCATTTCTTCGGCGACGGTCAACGTCACCAACTGCGCATCATAATCCGGTAAAATCGTGCCGACTTTGGTCGCGATCTCCGCGATACTGTGCTGCGTGATCGCCATATCTTCCACGAAAACCATGCCGCGCATGACGCCGCCGTAGTAATGCGGAACCGCTCCGCAGAGCGCGGACATCAGCGTCGTTTTACCGGCTCCCGCCGCGCCCGCCAACACCAGGAAGTCGCCGCGCTCAACGGTCAAATTAATATCG
This sequence comes from Negativicoccus succinicivorans, assembly GCF_018373335.1. Lineage (GTDB taxonomy): Bacteria > Bacillota > Negativicutes > Veillonellales > Negativicoccaceae > Negativicoccus > Negativicoccus succinicivorans_A. Next base: position 5,233 of record NZ_JAHAHH010000071.1, on the reverse strand, counting down.
TGCAACGCGTCCGCTGTTGCCTGCGGATAGCGATAACTCAAATGTTCGATGGAAAACGCCGCGTCCTGTTGCGGCCGTAGAGTAAGTCCCGCGTGCGACACGGTAGTGACTTCCGCTTGCGTCGTCAAAGAAGCATGCAGCAAACGTTGCGCCGGCGCGTACAGAACCGGCGTGATAACGCCGTTAATGACCGCGACCAAACCGACCGCCGGGAGCATCGCATACAAATATACATTGGTCGCAATCCCGAGCATGTATGTCATCAGCGATACGAAAACGAAACCGCTGATCAATGTGGCGACGCCGCCGCAGAGCGCGCTCAGGATGCTTTTTTGCCGAACGTGCGGCAAAATCATGTGCGCGAAACACGCGGCCGTCATCGCACCTAACGGTTCGCTGATCAGGTTGCCGTAGGGAAAGCCCGATTTCGAAGTCAGAATTTCGATGCAGGCCGCCACCATGCCGATGCCGAAACATTGACGATACGTCGGTTTCGTCAGTAAAATCGCCACGCAATACGTCGCGATCATCCAATTCGGCGTGAACCCCGCGATGGAGGGAGACGCGATATGTAAAATCGTCCCGATGGAAAGCAACAAAGTCGAAACGGTCAACCAACGAAATTGCCCGCCGCGTGTTTTTTGAAATACCAATGTTTGTGTTTGCATATTATCTCCTTTCCGATGCGGACAATAAAAAAGCCTCCCGTCCACATCCATATCCAAATGATATGGGGACGAAAGGTATCCTTCCGCGGTGCCACCCCGCTTGACTGTTATCAGTCCGGCTTACTACGTACGGCGATTTGCGATACGCGCTTCGGGATAGCGGCCGAAGGTGCCGTCGACGCCTACCCCGCGCAGCGGATCGGGTCGTATCTCCCGGGCCCATTCGCGTCGTCCTCCCGCGCCGATCTTCCACTGTCACCGGCTCGCTTTAGCGTTTGTTACGACGGTACTCTTCCCGTTCATCGATGATTTCATTTAATTACAGGTAGAATAGCACAAAAAAATAGCAGTGTCAATTTTTCTCCAAAATATTTTTAACGTGCATCATGACTATCACAACGAATCCACATGAGCACGGTTTCCCGATGTTATAATAAAAAAGAATGGATTGTCTGTGGTATATGGGAGGCAATGTGAGTTCATTTACCGTGTGGCATTGGGGCGGAATTTTTCTGGCCTTTGCCGCCGTCTTTATCGCGATTTTTGCGACCGCGCAAAAATCATCCTTAGAAAATTTCAGCGTGGGCGGCCGCGCGTCCGGTCCGTGGCTTGTCGCCGGCGCGCTCGTCGGCACGATCGTCGGCGGCTCGGCCACCGTCGGCACCGCGCAAGGCGCCGTAAGCGCCGGTTTTTCCGCTTGGTGGTTTACTTTCGGCTCGACGCTCGGCTTTATTCTGTTGGGTAAAGTATACGCCGGACCGTTGCGCGCAAGCGGCTTAAAAACCATCGCCGAATATATGGCGGCGCGCTACGGCAAAATGGCGGGCGTGGCGACTTCCATCGTGTCCGTCTTGGGAATTTTCTTTTCGCTCGTCGCGAGCGGCTTGGCCGGCATTCATTTCATGCAAATTTTATTTCCCGTCTCGGAACTGACGGGCACTGTATTGCTGCTCGTCATTGTCGTGTTGTATGTTTTGGCCGGCGGCATTCGCGGCACGGCGGTGTCCGGCATCGTCAAAACGGTGTTGCTCTACACCACGCTGATCATCGCGGGCGTTTACGCCTGGCGCGGCTTGGCGCAACTTCCCGCGGCCACAGTGTGGCACGCCGACTGGCTTTGGCCGCAAGGCAGCAGCGACTGGCGCATGTTTGCGACGAATTGTCTTTCCGTCATTATCGGCGTCGCCGTGACGCAATCGTATGCGCAGGCGTTGTACAGCGCGCGTGACGCCGAAACCGCGGCGCGCGGCAGTTACCTGGCGGCGGCGCTTTGCATGCCGGTCGGTTTGCCGCTGATTTTAATCGGCATTCATACTCATTTTATGACGCCCTCGATCGACGCCGTCACCGCGTTGCCGATGTTCATGCGGATGCACTTGCCCGCGCTTTTGGCGGGGTTGGGGATCGGCGCGATTTTGCTTTCCATCATCGGCTCGATCGCCGGACTTTCGTTAGGCGCCGCCACCTCGATCGCCGTCGATATCTTCGAGTCGGGCTTCGGCGTAAAGGGACAAAAGCGGTTGCTTTTCATTTTGCAGGCGGCGCTGATTATGCTTGTGCTCGCCGCCTTCGCGGTTTCGTTATACCGGTACCATTCCCAAATTCTCTACTGGAATTTCCTTTCCTTTTCGCTGCGCGGCGCGGGCGTTTTTCTACCCTTTCTGCTCGCCATTTACGCCAAAGGACCGACCTCGGAAAAAAGCACGACGGCGAATATTCTTTTCTCCACTTTGATCGCCGTGCTTTCCATCGGTAACGATACCTTCACGCTCAATCCCCTCTACGTGGGCATCGGCGCATCCGCCTGCTGGCTGCTCGTGGAAACCATTTGGCGGCGCATTGATCGTCATTAAATAGCCGGATTGTACCGTCGAAATGCTATAATAAAATCAATTTGAATTCGGTTACATGTTCAGAAACGGTTGTTCATTATGAAAAAACACAATCTCCGTTGGTTCGCGCGCGTCAGTCTGCTCGCCGCGATTGCCGCCGTATTAATGATGTGGCAATTTCCACTGCCGCTGATGCCCGCTTTTTTAACGCTTGATATCAGCGATGTGCCTGTCGTCGTCGGCGCGCTTTTATTCGGCTGGCCCGCCGGCGCCGCCATCGCCATCTTAAAAAATTTATTGCATCTGCCCGTGTCATCCACTTTCGGGATCGGTGAAATCGCCAACGCCTCGTTAGCGCTTACCTACATCACTGTCGTCGCGTTGCTGCGTCGTTGGGGATGGGTCGCGTACGCGGCGGCCATCTGCGCCATTGCCGGCGTCGCCGTATTTCTCAACTTTACGTTGCTGCTGCCGCTTTATCAATCCGCGTTCGGTATTTCGACCGCGCAACTTTTGGCCATGTCCGCGCGCGCCGGTTCCCGACTTATCACCGTCTGGGATTTCATGTGGTGGGTGATCGTACCCTTCAATCTCATTAAAGGCGGCTTGATCACACTCCTTGCCCTGCCGATTTACCGCCGCTTGCGAACCATGCCGCGACAATAAAAAATCCTCGCTTGAGCGAGGATTTTTTTATTTGTGTAAACCGTAGCGAATGATCAGTCGACTGATTTCGTATAAAAGCAAAATGGGAATGGCCAGCAGCGTTTGCGAAACCAGATCGGTCGTCGGTGTAATAATCGCCGCCGCGATAAACGCCAGCAAGATGACAAAACGGCGTTGCGCTTTGAGCCAGGCGGACGACACCACATCCATTTCGGCCAGCGCCAAAAGAACCAGCGGCAAATTAAACACGAACCCGAACGGCAGGATCAGCATCAACGCGAAATCCAAATAACTTTCCATGGAGATCAGCGGCTGCACCGTGCTGTCGCCGAAGGAAAGAAAAAAGTGCAATCCTTGCGGCAAGACAACAAAAAAGCCGAACGCCGTTCCCGCTAAAAAAAGCAGCAGCGAACCGGGCACCAACAGCGCCAGAATCGCGTGTTCTTTTTGCGTAAACGCCGGCACCAAAAACGCCCAGAATTCATAAAATAACACCGGCGCGGCAAAGACAATGCCCGCCACCAGCGCCACTTTAACATAAATAAAAAATGCTTCCGCCGGTCGCAGATAATACAGTTGGCCCGCGGGCGCCGTGATGAACGCCACAATGAAATCGATGAAACAGCCGCTCACCGCCATGCCGACCACGGCCGCCAGAATGGCGCGGATCAGCCGCCGTCGCAACTCCCCGAGATGATCGATCAGCGTCATCTCCTGCGGGTCGGCGAAGCAGGCCGCGGAGGTCGCGCTTTTCATTCTTTCGGCGGTAACGGCGAAACGACGGTAACGTCTTTCTGCGCTTCTGCGGTCGTATCGTTGCCGTTGATCGCGTCTTTAAATTCGTGCATGCTTTTGCCCATCGCCTTGCCGATTTCCGGCAGTTTACCCGGTCCGAACAACACCAGGCCGATCACCAAAATTAAAATAAGTTCAGGAATGCCCAAGCCAAACATAGTAAACCCTCCTTTGATTGACGGTACTTGGTTTCCTTTTGAGGATACAGAAGCAATATCGTTTTACGGTGAAAAAATCTTTTAAAATTTGTAAAATTCAGTTTCAAAGAGCGATTTTTGTAATTTTGCGTGTTTTTACCGAAACCTAAACGAATTATAAATAAACCTCCTTTATATTACCTTTATCCATGGACGAATCCATACAGGGTAACAAAGGAGGAATTACTATGTCTACCGAAGAAATGCACGCAACGCCCGCGACCATGTCGCGCCGCGGCTTTTTGAAATTGGCCGCCGGCTCCGCGTTGGGCGCCGCCATGCTCTCCATGCCGTCTTTCGCGTTAGCGCGCGAACTGGAAACAAAATCGCGTCAGCTGAAGCCGGTCATGTACGACGCGATTCCGCAAAACGCCATCGCATGCGGCCAACAGGCGCCGCTGATCAACGACTGCTACCGTTCGATCCTGGGTTATGCGGAAAAAATTCGTGACGCGGGATTGCGTCGCGAAGTCACCGACCTCATCCAAAATCCGTCGCTGCGTTTCTTGCAGGAATACAGTTCACCGGCGGCGCGTCATCGCATCTACACGCAACTGGCCAATCGAGGCCTGGTCGATACCGCAAAAACCGATGAGGCGCATTTCTTCCCCGTTTCCGACGGCAAAATTCAGGAATTTCGCACGGCGCCGGGCAGCGGCTACGGCAGTCACCATCCGTATCCGGGCGGCTTAGCCACGCACGTCAACGCCAACATGCACATCACGGAAGCCGTCTGCAATACGTACCGGGATGTTTTCATGTACAATGTCAATCGCGACATCGCACTCGGCGCGGAACTTCTGCACGATATCGCGAAGCCGTTCGTTTTCGCCTGGCAGAAAAATGGCAGTTCGCTGCAGGAATATACGATCGCGGGCACCGGCTCCCACCATATTTTCTCCATCGCGGAAATTATTTACCGCGGTTTCCCTGCGGATTTCGTTGTCGCCCAGGCTTGCGCGCATGAAGCGCCGAACTCGGCGAAAGGCAATGAATCCGTCGCCGGCTGGCTGAAAGCCGCCGCGATGATCGCCGGTAAAGATCCCTTCGCGTACGGTTTGTTGAATAAAACCGG
>NZ_JAHAHH010000070.1 GCF_018373335.1 Negativicoccus succinicivorans | reverse complement strand
TTTTTGCGCTTCCGATGCGGATCCGATGGCGATCGCATCTCCGCCGTCCGCCTTAGAATCCACACCGAAAGCATACGCAGCTTCTCCGGTGGCACTCGACCGGAATCCCGCCGCCAAGGAAAAATCGCCCTCTGCTTTTGCCATGTATCCTAATGCTGTCGCCCGATTCGCGTTTGCTTCCGCCTTCGTACCGAAAGCGGATGCGCCTAATGCGGTTGCCTTGGCATGGTCTCCCGCCGCTAACGAAAATGTATCGGTCGCATTGGCAAAGGCGCCCACTGCCGTAGCGGATGCTCCCGTCGCGTTGGCATCGGCACCGAAGGCAGAGGCATTCACGGCGCCGGCAACGGCTTTAGTTCCTGACGCCAAGGCAAAATTGCCCTCTGCTTTTGACTGATATCCTACCGCTGTCGCCCACCCGCTGCTTGCTTCCGCAGATGCGCCGAAAGCGGCTGCGCCTTTTGCAGTTGCCTTGGCACCTTTTCCAGTCGCCAAGGTATAATCGCCGACCGCTTTTGCATAGGGTCCTACCGCCGTAGCATATTCTCCCGTCGCATTGGTCATCACACCGAAGGCGTTCGCGTATTTACCGTCCGCTTTAGCCCAGGGCCCTACCGCCGTCGAGAAATCTCCCTGCGCGCCTGCAGACGGTCCGACCGCTATCGAAGCGGCACCTTTAGCGCCGTCACTATTCCAGTTCGTCCCCTCGGGTTTGGCGCTGTTATCGGCATTAACCGAGAAGTAGGGAGTTTTTTTATCCGGTGCCGCCGGCGGCGTCGCGGGATCTTCCGCGTAGGCGAGACCGCCCGCGGATAACAAAGACAAGACCATCGCGGCCATCACCGCTTTGTTGCGGCAGCTTGAGATTTTGCCGCGACGGTTCGCCATTTCCGATACCGCGGAACAACTGTTTTTACCTTTGTTCCAAATGACTTCGTATGCTCTGTTCATAAGTACATCCCTCTCCTGATTATAATAAAAAGATAATAACGGGTACTTCTCGCCTTAATGCTATCCCCCTATTTTATTTTTTCCTTATTGATTTTTCTCTGATCTCGTAAAATTTAATCGGCGCAGCTGTTTATTTTTTTACAATACGTGAAATTCGACTTCTCTTTTTCCGTACGCGCCGCTGACGCTTTTCCCGACGAACGGACCGGCTGACCGAACGGGTTCTTTTTATTTTTCCATGGGCAGGCCCCCGCTTACGGTATGCGCGAGGTCAGGCCATAAAATCTCCCGACTTGTCATGTTGCCATAGCAAAAACCCCAAGGCTGTGCAGCCTTGGGGTTTTTCTTTCGTCGATTATACCGATTATGAAGTTTTATTTCGCTTTCTTTTCTTCATTGACGCGGACTCGTTCGATGACCGGCTGTCCGTCGTTGTCTTTCGTGACGACATCGACGCGGATTCGCGCCAGTTCGGGAGCGAATTCCTGTACCGCGCGAGCATCGAGGCTGACGCCTTTCGCCAATGCTCTGTAAAGCATGGCGGCGAGTTCGTAGCGTGTCATGCCGCGATCTCCGGCAAAGGTTCCGTCCGGATAGCCTTCGATAATGCCTTGTTCGCAAAGGCCTTTGACGTATTCATACGCCCAATGATTTTCCGGTACATCGGGGAACATGGCGGCTTGCGCATCCATGCCTGTAAGTGCGCCGATGAAGCCTTGCATTTTCGCCATCTGCGCTTCCATTTCCGCCATGCGCCGCTGCATATCCAGCATGTCTTTCGCCATCGCGACCTTGGAGGTGGATACGTTATTGCCCTGTCCGAGTTTGACGGAAACGCCCGCGTTCACCATGTTTTCGCCGCCACCAAACGAACCGCCGACACTGAACATGGTGTCTTCATTCGGACGGTAGTACGCGCCGATAGCGACTGCGTTCGCGCCGCTGTAATGGCCGTAGCCGGCCGCAAAGTCCCATTTGTCATCGGGATCGAAATCGAGCGGATGAAGTGCGGCAAGCGCAGCCGCGCCCGCGCCGACTCTGTCGACTCGGTTGCCCAGTTCTCCGATACGGCCGCCCATGTCGTAAATGTTATATTCCAACTTAGTGATGTTGGTCGTATTGGCGTCTACCTGCTTGTCCAAGGCGATCAGGTTCTGCCCGGCCGTGTTTTCGGCTTTGATGTATTTGCCGTCGTTTTCAATTCTTGTTTCGTTGTAAACGGTGCCGCCCGTGACGATGCCTTTATTGTCTTTCGCAATTACTCCGTCCGTCTTGACGTTCAGCGTGTATTCGTTGCTGCCATCTTCTTGCGCTTTGGCTTCTACAGTTACGGTGTCACTGTCCACGATGGTGTTTCGCGTGTCCGTCACATTACCCACAAAGTCGGCAAGGTCCACATCATAGGTTTGGTCGTCATTTCTTGTGAATGTAATTTTCTTATTCGCCGCGTCGTAAGTGCCGCCGGTCGTGTAAGTGTTGGTATCTTTCGTCGCTACCGTGACTTTCTGCTCGTTGCCGTCGTTGTCTGTAAGGGAAATCGTAGTCGTGTTGTCGTCATTTTCTTTCCCTGTCATCGTGTAGGTAGTGTCGGTGTCAACCGCATCCTGAATCGTCTTGAGATCCACGCTGCCGGTGACTTTATTGCCCGCCGTATCTTCAACGGAAAGTTTCAATGTGTTGCCGGTAAGGGAAAGCGCATTAGTAGCCCCTTTCAGCTTCGTGTCGGCAACGGAAATTTTATAGCTTCCATCCGCGCTGCCCGCTTCTACAGTAACATTGTCACCCGCTTCGATAGTGGTCTTGGCCGCCGCGATTTTCTGTACCGCTTTCAACTGCGCTACATTCACCGCGTCATTGTCATCCGCGCCGCCCGCTACATTGGTAATGCGGCGGTAATTCTGCGCAATCGTTTCATCGCCAATGGTATATGCTTTATTGCCGACAGATACGACTCCGTTTTCTTTCTTGAAGGCTTCCTTGGATAAGTAAGCTTCCGTCTTCACATCATCGGCGATGCTAGCGAGAGAGTTATTTCCCAAAGCGAGAGAATTGTCAGCAGCGACACGGGCATGCGAGCCGAGCGCTACCGATTGATTAACTTTTCCTGTGCCGTCCAAGGTCGAGGTAATCGCGTAATCACCTAAGGCCATTGAGCTTTCACCAAGCGCCCTTGCGAAATGACCGATGGCGGTAGAGTTATCAGCGCTTGCTTCCGACTGTACACCGATCGCCATTGAGTTGGCGCCTTTCGCCTCGGCGTCATACGCCATGGCAACAGAGGTCTTAGCCTGCGCTTTCGCCGACTGTCCGATGGCGACGCCCCAACCTCCGGTCGCTTCCGCTTGTGTACCGATGGCGACATCCGAATATCCGGTCGCCTTTGCCCCCCAGCCCGTTGCGAAAGCTGCGTTGCCCGACGCTACGGTCTTCACGCCGATAGCGATGGCTCTATCGCCAGTCGCGCCGTCGTTATTCCAGTTCGAGCCTGTAGCATTTTCCTTGCTCTTGACGGAGAAATAATGGATCTTGCTATTTTCGATTTTATTGCTCAGATTGGTAATGCTCGTATTACCGGCGAGGTCAATCTTGCTTCCGTCAATACCGTATTTGACGGTATTTCCGTCTTGTTCCACAGTGAGACCTTTGTTCGGCTCCTTGACGTCAAAAGCGACCGTGTCGCCATCTTCGACAGCCGCGGCGGCTCCGTCTCCCGCTTTCAGTTTCCACGAATTCATCGTGCCGACGCCTTTATCACCGATACCCAGATCCTGTTTCAATTTCTTCGTATTCAGCGTGTAAGTGACCGTCCGATCATCACTTACGGCCGCCGTAAGAACATCACCGGTACCGTCGCCTTCCTGCGTGACCGCTTGGAAGGTGATCGCCGCTTTATCTTTGCCACCAAGCGCGACGTCCGAAGACCCGCTGTTTTTATCCTTGATGGTAAAGCCCGCTTGCAGGTTCTTGATATCCGTTTGGTTTTGCGAAATATCGTCCCCGATATAGTCGGAAATCTGATTTCCGATCCGGGTGTTCAGCGCTTTTTCATCTACCGTGAGCGAAAGGCCTGAGGCGTTGACCACCGGCGTAATGTATTTATCACCGCTTACCTTCACTTCCCCTTTCGCCTGCACGTTTTTCGCGCCCGACTTCGCGTCTTTAAGCGTCCAGCCGGCTTTCAGGTTTGTGACATCCGCCGTATTGGCTCTGATGTCATCTCCCATGTTCAGGACCTTGTCTCCAAGCTTACTGATATCTCCGTTATTCGCGCTGATTCTCGTGCTCAACTCGTCGCGATCCGCATCATGTTTCTCGCGGAGATGCTTCAGCTGCGCTACGTTCACGGCGTCTGTATCTTCATAGCCCGCCGCCACATTAATGATTTGGCGGGTCAGTCCTTTTTGGTCATTACCGACCGAAATGGCGGGGAGCGTCGATGTCCATACATGAGTTTTATCTCCGGATATCGCCTTGTTTAACGGATCCCAGCCGCTGATTCCCGCCTTTGTTTGCGCGCGGGAAAACGAGCCGAGCGCCACGCTGTCATTAAATGCCGCTTCCGTACCGAATCCGATCGCCACCGCGTTCTTCGCCCGCGCTTTCGCTGTCGCGCCGAGAGCTGTGGCATTTTCCGCTGTCGCATGCGCCTCAAAGCCAAGCGCCGTTCCCTGGAGGTCATACGTTTCCGCATAGGAACCGATCGCCGTGCCGCGTTTCTGTTGAACGCGAGCGTGTCTGCCTACAGCGACGCCCTGGTTGACTTCTTCCTCAAACGAGTCTTGTCCGTCTTTGGTCGATTTCATCTTGATTTTGAGATATGAAGTAGCCGCAGTATCTACCGGTCTGTACAGCTGTTTATCCTCATCCGACAGCTGTTTGTATTCATCACTGGTGATTTTTTCCCCGGGGACATACGCGTCCGGTCCGATCGCCACGGAAAAGAATCCTTCCGCCACAGCGTGATGTCCTACGGCCATAGCGCCCGTGACCGGCGTTCTCGCCATGCGCCCGATCGCCATTGATTGCGTGCCGGTCGCCAGCTTATTGGAGTAATTGGTAAAATCATCAAATAATTTGTCATCCGTGCCCTTCAAGTTGTCGGAATTGACAGAGAAATAGTGCACGGCCGCTTTATCGGCTTCCAATTTCGCCAATACCGCGTCATAGACCGCTTTCTGATCGGCGGTAAGATCCGCCGCGTACACGCCGAGCGCCGGCGTCGCGGTCGCCATGAGCACTCCCAAAACAGTCGCGGCAAGAGTCACTCTTCCTCTTGCCTGACCGCTCTTGCCATGACTCTTCGCCATCTCCGACGCGGCCACCCAAGTGTTTTTGACCTGACTCCAAACAAGCTTGTAAATCTTATTCATCGACTTTCATCCCTCCATATAAAATAGCATTAAATAATGACGCCATACTTGAGTAATATGGTGTTGGATCTCACATGCAATGCTTATTATTATATCTATTTTATTCTATAAAGTCTACACCAAAAACGCGTTATTCCAAACAAGCGTTTATTTTTTACTTACTTTTTATTTGCTTTTTACTAAATACGTGCAAAGCGTTGTCTTGCCCCCTCTTCACAATAAGCGAAGTGATAAATCCGGCGTTTCTCATCATCGGATCACAATGTCCGCTAGGAATGCTTACTTGCGTAAAATCGATTCATGAAATGAAGGTTTATAATGGAAGGGGTTGCTTCCCCTTTAACTGCAACACACTCTAAAAAACACGCATTCCCCATGCGAAAAGGGTCACGGCGCATATGCTCCGTGACCCTTTTCCGCTTCAAAAGAATGATCTTTTCCGTTTCTGCTCTTTATTTCGCTGCCATGAGTTTCCGCATTTGTTCTTTCAAAATTTCGATTTCATTCCTCATCTCTTTGTTTTCATTCTTGATTTCTATGTTTTCGTCCTGCATCTTCGCGTTCGCTGTTTTCAGCTCTTGGATTTCGTTCGCCATAACAACTCTGGAGGTCGATACATTATTGCCCTGGCCGAGCTTGACGGAAACGCCCGCGTTCACCATGTTTTCTCCGCCGCCGAACGAGCCGCCGACGCTGAACATGGTGTCTTCATTGGGACGATAGTACGCGCCGATAGCGAACGCATGGGCGCCGCTGTAATTACCGTAGCCGGCCGCGAAGTCCCATTTGTCATCACGATCAAAGTCGAGCGGATGGAGTGCGGCAAGCGCAGCCGCGCCCGCGCCGACTCTGTCGACACGGTTGCCCAGTTCTCCGATACGACCGCCCATGTCGTAAATGTTATTTTCCAACTTGGTGATATTGGTCGTATTGGCGTCGACCTGTTTGTCCAAGGCAATCAGGTTTTGGCTCGCCGTATTTTCGGCTTTGATGTATTTGCCGTCGTTTTCAATTCTTGTTTCGTTGTAAACGGTTCCGCCCGTGACAATGCCTTTATTGTCTTTCTCGACCTTACCGTTCGTCTTGACGTTCAGCTTGTATTCGTTGCTGCCGTCTTCTTGCGCTTTGGCTTCTACGGTTACGGTGTCGCTGTCCACAATAGTGTTTCGCGTGTCTTTGGTCGCGACGGTGACTTGCTGTTCGTTCTTATCGCTGCCTTTAAGGAAAATCGTGGTCGTGTTGTTGTCATTTTCTTCGCCTTCCAGCGTGTAGGTAGTACTTACCGCACTCTTAAGGTCGTTCAGGTTCACGCTGCCGGTGACTTCATTGCCCTTCGTATCTTTCACGGAAAGGTTCAGCGTGTCCCCCTTAATGGAAAGCGCGTTATCACCTTCCTGCAACGTCGTGTCGTTGAAGCTGTCAGTAATATTTTTCGCTGCCGCTTTCAACTGCGCGACGTTGACCGCGTCGGTATCTTCTGTACCCGCGGCTACGCCTGTGATCTGACGGGTCGCATTGGCATTTCCTACCGAAACGGCCGCCAAATCGCCTTTTACGGTCGCTTTGACTTCGTCAACTGCATTGAGATATACGGTTGCCGCGTCCGCTTTGCCGCGATCCGCTACGGAATCACTGCCGAGAGCTACACCGCTCGCGACGGTGGTGTTGGCGTTATGTCCGATGACGGTGGCGTCCTTGACGTTGGTTTCCGCGCTTTCATCCGCCGAACCGAGAACGATGCTTCCGTCCGCTCCCGTCAGTTTTCTCTTGTCGCCGAGAAGAACGGCGCCGGT
>NZ_JAHAHH010000069.1 GCF_018373335.1 Negativicoccus succinicivorans | reverse complement strand
TAGAGATCCGCCGGTCCACCGATCGCGAAGGTCGTATGCCGCGCCATCGGCTCGGCAAAATGCAACGCGCTCTTGGGGACAACGCCGGAAAACAACTCTTCCCAATGCTCTACGGTCACTGCTTTTCCTCCGCCGGCGCAAAGCGGGACAAATCGGGAACGCCTTCGCCGATCGCCTCGCTGACGATTTTTTGAATATCGGCGGCCACCTGCTGCCAACGCATGAACGCGTGCAAGTATTCGCTCGCGAGGGAGTTATTTTGCACCATCACCTGCAAGCTCTGCAATTTTTCCATGCCGTTCCAACCGTCCGTTTTCTGCAACATGCGACGGTATTCCGCTTCCATCTGCAAAGCGAGAAACTCTTCCGCCAAATCTTTCGCCGACGCGTCCTGCGCCAGTTTTTCTTTCGCCGCGATCAGCTGTTTCATTTCCGCGCTTTCGCGAATACTTTTCGCCAAGTTATAAGCGTCATCATACATATTCATGGGAATCTCCTTTCACTTCGGGCAAATGTCCCTTTTGCGCCAGCGTGGGAAAACCCAACTGACGCAAGGCTTCGTACGAAACAATCGCCACCGCGTTCGACAAATTCAACGAACGGGCTTCGGCCCGCATCGGGATCCGAATGCATTGCTCCGGATGCGCGGCCAACAATTCTTCCGGCAGTCCTTTGGTTTCCTTACCGAACACCAGGACATCTTCATCGGTAAAGCGGACATCGGTATAGCTTTTTTCCGCTTTCGTCGTATTAAACCAGAAACGTCGGCCCTTGAGATATTCGACCAACGCCTGATAATTTTCGTGAATATGAACTTCCAATAAATCCCAATAGTCTAAACCGGCGCGTTTCAAATGCTTGTCATCAATCGAAAATCCGAGCGGTTTCACCAGGTGCAAAACAAGATGATTGGCCGCACACAAACGACTGATATTGCCGGTATTGCCGGGAATTTCCGGCTCGACTAAAACAATGTGCATACTGCCTCCTACATGGAAATCTTTCAATACCGTTTATTGTAACACAGGGTAACGGGCTTGCGAAACATGTCGCGTCAGACGATCCGAAAATCTTCCGTCTGGTAATCTTTACGGCGCGGCACAGCGAAAAATAAATGCATGTCGTCAAATGCCGCGATAAATTCCGCGCCCATGATGAAAATGAGCGAGGTCAAGTTGAGCCAGATGAAAAGAATCATTAAGCCGACCAGCGAGCCGTAAGTCGCGCCCATATTGGCGATATTGCTGACGTAAAAGCCGTACCCCGCCGTCATGGAGACCCAGATCGTCGTCACGATCGCGGCGCTGGTGAGCGTGTGCGACCAGGGCGTGCGCCCCTCGTGTTCGACGAAACGCGGCGCGTAACGGTAGAAAACCGCCAGCACCAAAATCATCGCCACAAAAGGAATCAGGTAGGTGCCGATTCTCCAGAAGAAAAGAAATTCTTTCGTCAAACCGAGCACTCCCATAAATGTTTTCACGATCAGATTACCGAATACGGTAATGCCGAGCGAAGCCAGCATCGTGCCGACAATCAGCAAGGTGAACAGGATCGATTTCGTTTTAATGAGAATATAGGACTGGACATTTTTCCCCGTTTGAAACGCGATATCGGTCGCGCGAATCAAAGTGTCGATGCCTTTGGATGACGACCACAGCGCCAATAAAAGACCGATGGACAGTACCGTGGTCGAACGCTGTTCGATAATATCGGTAACCACAGGCGCGAGCGTCGCCGGTACGTCGCCCGGCAGGTACTGCATGTAGCGCAGCACCGTATCGATTTGCGACGCCGCCACGAACAATATGATATTAAACAGGAAAATCATAAACGGCACCAGCGCCAAAATCAGGTAGTAGGTCGCGGCCGCGGCCAGCATCCCCACATCATCATCCATATACCGCTGATATAAACGTTTACCAATATATAAAGCGCGCGAATCGCGCAGACGTTTGAACCATTTCGCTTCGTTAAGACGATGCCGAATGACTACCCAAGGGTCCACGTTCTTTCCCCTTTCCTCAACCGGTACAATTACGTCATCGCAGACGTAAAATAGTTGATTTTATTATAGCATAGTAAGAATCGGCTTTGCGGCATTTTGACAACGGTTGCCGAACGCCTTGCCACTGCGTATAATGAAAGCAAAGCGGCCACGGGGAAATGGTCGCGAGGGAGGAATTATGCAACGACGTATTATGCACACCGGGCTTTTGGTCAGCCTCTTCGCCACCATGGCGTACCCGCTGACGAAACTCAGCGGTCATGAGTGGATCGCCTATCTTTTCACGCTGATCGTCGGCTACCACGTGTACGAACATCGCCGCGCTTTGGGAACATTGGCCCGGCGCGCGACGCCGAGAATTCGTTTTCTGCGCGCAGCGAACTATGTACTTTGCGCGGTATTCGTCATTTGTTTCCTTTCGGGATTTTTATTTTCATCGCTGATCCCGCATCCGGGCCGTGAAGTGTTACGCTATGCCAAGTACGTTCACATCTGTTCGTCGTCTTGGTTTTACGCGCTTGTTGCGATGCACGCCGGCTTTTATTGGGACAGTTTGCGTCACACGATGCGGCGTGTTTTGCCGCCGCTCAGTGCGAAATGGCACGCGGTGCTCGGCGCGATCAGTCTGTACGGCTTGTATATCGCGGTCGCTCGTAATTTCTTTTTGAAAATGGCGTATTTGTATTTAAAACACCCGAAAGCGGAACCGAGCGCGATTTTATTTTTCGTTGACTATTTCGCGATCTTTATTCTCTTCGCCTACTTCGGTTGGTGGCTGCTCCGCTTCATCAGCCGCCGACCGGCGCACGCCTGACACGCAAAAAAAGACCTCTTGCGAGGTCTTTTTTATTGCTTTTTCTTTTTCGCCGCTTTGTAACGAGCCTGCTGGCTCAAAATGCGTTTGCGAATGCGGATGGCATGCGGAGTCACTTCGACCGTTTCGTCGTCGTTGATCCATTCCAGCGCTTCTTCCAACGTAAATTGCCGCGGCGGAGTCAAGCGAATCGCATCGTCGGAACCCGACGCGCGCATATTGGATACGTGCTTTTTCTTGCACGGGTTAACGTCCATATCGGTATCGCGAGCATTTTCGCCGACGACCTGACCTTCGTACACGGATTCATTCGGTCCGAGGAAGAGCGTGCCGCGTTCTTCGATATTGCCCAAACCGTACGCGGTGGTTTCCCCCGGTTCGACGGCGACCAACGCGCCGCGCGTCCGCATCGGAATCTCTCCTTTGAAAGGAGCGTACCCGTGGAAGACGTGGTACATGACGCCGTTGCCTTTAGTGCTTGTTAAGAATTCGTTGCGGAAACCGATCAAACCGCGCGCCGGAATGATGAATTCCATGCGCAGGTAACCCGACAGTTCATTCATGCTGATGAGTTCCGCTTTACGCGGTCCGAGACTTTCCATGACGGTGCCCATGAACTCCTGCGGCACGTCGACATTCAAACGTTCCAACGGTTCGCACTGCTGACCGTTAATCATTTTCATGATGACCGTCGGTTTGCCGACCTGCAATTCATAGCCTTCACGGCGCATCATTTCAATTAAAATCGACAAATGCAATTCGCCGCGGCCGGACACTTTGAACGCGTCGGCGGAATCGGTTTCTTCCACTTTCATCGCGACGTTCGTCTGCACTTCTTTCAAAAGGCGGGCGCGCAAATGACGACTGGTGACGTATTCGCCGTCTTGGCCCGCGAACGGGCTGTCGTTGACGGAAAAGACCATCGACAAAGTCGGTTCGTCGATATTGATCGAGGGCAATGCTTCCGGATGTTCCGGATCGGTGATGGTCTCGCCGATATTGATATCTTTGAAACCGGTGATCGCGACGATATCGCCCATCTTCGCGTCGTTCGTTTCCACGCGCGACAAACCGTTGTACGTGTACAGGCGGCCGATTTTATCCTGGCGCACCTGATCACCGTTCATGATCGCGACCGGCTGACCGTAACGGACGAAGCCGCGCACAATGCGACCGATGGCGATTTTGCCGACGTAATCATCGTAATCCAGCGTCGTGACCATAATCTGCAGCGGCGCTTCCATGTCGCCTTCCGGCGCCGGAATGTAGTCCAAAAGCGTTTGGAAAAGCGGCTCCACCGTATCGTTGCTGTCATCCATCGACAACTTGGCGACTCCGGCGCGAGCGGATGCGTAAATAACCGGAAAATCAAGTTGTTCGTCGCTCGCTTCCAGTTCGATGAAGAGATCGATGATTTCTCCTTCGACTTCCGCGACGCGTTGGTCCGGACGGTCGATTTTGTTGATGACGACGATCGGCTTCAAATTCTGTTCCAAGGCTTTGCGCAGAACGTACTTCGTCTGCGGCATCGGGCCTTCAAACGCGTCGACCAACAGCACTACGCCGTCGACCATGTTCAAAATGCGTTCCACTTCCCCGCCGAAATCGGCATGGCCGGGCGTGTCAACAATATTGATTTTCGTGCCGTTATACATGACGGCGGTATTTTTGGATAAAATGGTGATTCCGCGTTCACGCTCGATATCGTTCGAGTCCATGACGCGTTCGGCGACGCGTTCATTCTCACGGAAAACGTGGCTTTGACGCAACATCGCGTCGACCAATGTGGTTTTGCCGTGGTCAACGTGAGCGATGATCGCGACATTACGTATATCTTGCCGTTGCATAGATGTTCCTCCTGATTTTTAATAACTTTAATATTATATCACACATCGGAAAAAACGCGTAATCGTTTCGTCAAATCTTCGTTATTTGCGAAATAAAAAAGACCTTGCGGTCTTTTTTACTTACTTTCTTCTTGTTCCGCCCGCGCAATCGCGACGCCCGCGCTGACGCCGAGCCGATTCGCGCCGGCGGCGAGCATCGCGCGCGCCGTCGCGAGATCGCGAATACCGCCGGCTGCCTTCACTCCGAAATGAGGTCCCACGGTATCGCGCATCAGTTTCACGTTCGCTACGGTAGCGCCTGCGCCGGCAAAACCGGTTGATGTTTTCACAAAATCCGCGCCGACCTCTTGGGCCAGCCTGCAGGCATTCACAATTTCTTCCGGTGTCAACAAGGCCGTTTCCAAAATGACCTTGAGCGTGACATCGCTGATCGCCGCGCGCACCTGGCGAATTTCTTTCGCCACCATATCCCACGCGCCGTCTTTTACCGCGCCGATATTTTGCACCATGTCGATTTCGGTCGCGCCCTGCGCCAACGTCCAGCTCGCTTCCGCCGCTTTCGCGGGACCGCCATTCGCGCCGTGCGGAAAACCGACGACCGTCGTCACGCCGACGCCGCTTCCGGCAAGCGCCTGCGCCGCCTGTTGCACGCGATACGGCGCGACGCAAACGGTGGCGAAATGATACGTCTTGGCTTCTTCACAAAGTGTTTCGATAGCGCGGGCGCTCGCGTCGGGCGCCAGCAGCGTGTGATCTATATAACTTGCAATCATGCCTCGTCCTCCTTTGCCCGTTGCGCCTGTTCCTTGAGCCACAGGTCATGCGGATCTCCATAAATGCGTTTCGTCCATTTCCAGCGATTGTGAATCCAAAACCAGTCCGCCGGACGCTCCCGCACCCGCGCGGCCAAAATCGCATTCAAGGTATCGGTCATTTCCCGTACCGCGACCGTTTTTTTCAAATCTCGACGCGTCCAAAGCGCTTTTTGCACGACCACATCAAACCCTTCGTCGCGCGTGTAGATATGCACAGGCACGATCGGCACTTGTCGCGCGTAGGAAAAGACAGCCGGTCCCGTAACGGAAAGCGCCAGCGTACGAAACAATTGCGCCAACGTCCCTTTGGCGCCGCCGTCCTGATCATACAAAAGGCAAATCCATTTGCCCTCTTCCAGCAGCCGCAAAATCTCCCGCATGTTTTTCGGATACAGTACCGCTTCACCGAGCATCGCGCGCGATTCGCGAATAAACCGATCGAATCCTTCATTCGACTGTTTGAAACCGACGGCGACAATCTTGCCGGGGTATTTGCTCGCCAGCGCGCCGCCCAGCATCTCCCAATTGTCCGTGTGCGAGGCCGCGATAACACAACCGCCGCCATTTGAGTAAAGGGCGTCGAGTTCCTCCGTGCCGGTGAAACGCATCCGCTCCAAAATACGGCCTTCGGTGTACAGCGGAAAACGCAGCATATCGAGCGCGATCCGCCCTAAACGGACTGCGGATGTTTTCGCAATCGCCCGCGCCTCCGTCGGTGAAGAGGTCAGCTCGGCACGTAAAATATTTTCCACGGCAATCTCTTTCCGTTTGCGCGGCAATATGCGCCAGAAAAATCGTCCCAGGCGATCGCCCCAGCGACGAGCGGCTTCAGCTTGTAAACTGCAGGCCCAACGGCGCCCTAATTGTAGCCAAAAATACATATCCCGCCTCCGTCAAAAAATGCCGTCTGTGACGGCATTTTTTTATTTTTCTTCAGTTTTCTCCAACGCTTTTTCCAAACGTTTCACGCGTTTCATCAGTTCGGGCAAATGGTTGAGCGTTCCTTCAATCCGTCCCCACTGACGATGCGGCCGAGCCGGAAAGCCCACATAGGTTCCCGGTTCTTTGATGCTGCCGACAACGCCCGTCTTCCCGCCGCAGGTAACGTGATCGGCAATCGTAATATGCCCCGAAACGCCGGTCTGCCCCGCCAGAATGCAGTGGTTGCCGATCGTGGTCGAACCCGCCACGCCCACTTGGGCGATGATAAAGCAGTCTTCCCCGATTTGGACATTGTGACCGAGATGGACAAGGTTATCGATCTTCGTGCCGCGACCAATCGAAGTTTCACCGAATGTCGCGTTATCGATCGTCGTGCCGGCGCCGATTTCGACATCATCGCCGATGACGACGCGACCGATCTGACGAATCCGCGTATGCTTACCGCCTTCGGTAGCGAATCCGAAGCCTTCACCGCCGATCACGGCGTTCGCGCGAATGATAACGCGATCGCCGACTTCGGTCCGATCATGCACCACCGCGCCGGAATGAATTTCCGTATCGCGGCCGACGGTCACATTGCGTCCCAACACGACGTGCGGATGTAAAATAGCGCCCGCTTTGACAACGGTACCCGCGCCGATCACCACATACGGTAAAATCGTCGCCTGCGGATCAATGACCGCCGTTGCGTCGACGACCGCCGTCGGATGAATGCCGACCGGCGGCACG
>NZ_JAHAHH010000001.1 GCF_018373335.1 Negativicoccus succinicivorans | reverse complement strand
AACCCGCGCGCCATTCTCACCGGCGGGCAACCCGGGAGCGGCAAAAGCAGCATTGTGAAACTCGTCAATCGTAAAGATAATAACTTTATATTTCTGAATACCGACGAGTTTCGCGATTCGCATCCGCATTACACGGAAATTCAAAGAGAATACGGATCGGATCACCCGAAACACACCGCCCAATGGTCGGGCGCGATCACGGAAGCATTAATTGAGCGGCTGGCAAAAGAAAAATACAACTTGCTGATTGAGGGAACGCTGCGGACAACGGAAGTGCCCGAACGAACCGCGAACCGCTTGCGCGCGAACAGATATGAAGTCGATCTGTATGTCATGGCGATGAAGCCGGAAGTCAGCTTCACCGGTACCATGACAAGACTGTTTCAAGGATTGCAGCAAGACAATGCCCGCACCGTGGATAAAAAGCACCATGATTTAGTGGTTTCGCAGTTAAAAGAAAATCTTATTTATCTGGCGGACACGAAATGTT
The DNA here is from genome assembly GCF_018373335.1 of Negativicoccus succinicivorans. GTDB lineage: Bacteria > Bacillota > Negativicutes > Veillonellales > Negativicoccaceae > Negativicoccus > Negativicoccus succinicivorans_A. Next base: position 60,972 of record NZ_JAHAHH010000001.1, on the reverse strand, counting down.
TCAACGAAATCGTCGTATGCAACCGCGCCGGAGAACTTTTCCGTTCCCAAAACAATCCGGATGAAATCACGGCCGCTATTGATCACGAATGGTCACGACCGTTAACGGAAACGGAAACGCGAGATTTGCATCAACAGCAAGCATTTATTCGCGAGATGCTGGATGCGGAACAACAAAAAGACGTTTCCGAAATTAATGAAGCAACCGTCACGGAGATACGTTCCTTTTTAGAAAAGTAAGTCGGAAATCAAGTTCCCGATAAAATCCGTGCCATGCTCTGTAACGCGTAAAAATATAATCCTGTAGGTTCGGAAAGCATCATTATTAATAATAAAATATGTAAGCAAAAAGGACGGGAGTTTTCCCGTCCTTTTTGCTGCTCCGTAGATTTTCTTGCAGGCGCGACCTTGCTCGCGCCCTCTCTGGCAATCATACTGCACTGGCTGCTAGAAAGGCGAAATAAATAAGCAAGAGAAAAGGGATGGTAGCCGCCATCTCTTTTCATTTCCTTTTGTTGGTTTTATGGTGCTCCTGCATCTTTATTTTAGCACGAAATCGCTAACGGTCAAGTTACTCTCAGCTAATACGAGCATCGACCTCCCGCGAGGTCTGCCGTTATTCTTTATACAACCGAACCAACTTCTCGGATATACGATGCAGATACTTTTCTAATTGCGTCGCGATGAAATCGATATGCGGATCTTTATACCGCGGCAGTGTCAGTTTTGCCAACTTTTGTAAGCCGGACAAATGACGACGGCGCAAAAAAAGGTTCGCTTGTTCTTCAAACGGCAATCCGATACAACTGCGACGGGTCGGCGCATATTCAAAAATATCGGCAAATTCCTCATCGGTGGCGTTGAAAAAGAGAGCGTTCCCGTGGTCAAAGAGCGGCGCGGGACCTTTCAGGCAATTACTATTGGTGTCCAGCAAAAATCCGAAGTTGCCTAAGTGTCGATCTTCATTGGCGATCACCGCGTCAAACAAAAGCATATCTTCCCACTGCGCCATGCCGTATCTTTCGCCGATGGTTTCCCATGTTCGCGGATCATTTAGCGAACGGGTTTGAAAATATTCCGTGCCCAGCGCATCATACATCGAAACAAAGCCGGTGTTTTCATCCGTAAAAAGCGGGCATTTGCTGACGGAAACGCCATAAAGTTCCGTCAGTTCGTAGGGAACATGGCTCAAATTCATCGCCGTGGCGATTTCCGCCGCGAATGTTTCCATGTACGGCTCCAGCCCGCCATTCGCGAAGCGTTCAGTGCCGCCTTTATATAAATAGATCCGCTTATTTTCCCGTTGCCAACATTTCCGCAATGCGCCGCCTGTCGTAAATTCCGGCGTCGTCGTCACGCCGTCAATCCGACCGCCGACGCCGGTAAACGCGAGCCGCGCGACTCGGTCGTCAAATGCGTTTTGATATGCATTGACCGCATCCCAGGATACATCGCGTTCCCTTACCGGACAAACCCAAAACGAATCGTTAAGCGAAAGTCCGTAAGTAACATCGATATACGCAAACGGATTCGCGCCGGAGTCAATCGCCTTCATGAGACAATCCGCGAACGCTCTGCTCTCCGGCGCTTTTCTTGATTTGAGCCAGTTTTCTAAGCGTTGATCCAATTCTTCCGCGCCGACGGTTTCCCCCTGCATTGGCAGCGGCAGTCGCGCGACATCTTCACATAGCGAATCGATGCGGACTTGATACGCGACGCCAACTTGCGACGTCGTTGTTGCCGGAGACGCGTCTTCCGTTTCTTTTTTGATGATTTGAAAGGTTAAAAGATTTTTGTCTTTATTGCGCAGAAGATACACGATAAGCCGCCTCCATCCGGCGCGAGCACTTTTAAGAAATGAGCAGGACCGGATTTATAATTTCGATAAAAAACGGAAAAGAGGATATAGAGAAGCGCCGCCGACATAAATGGGAGCAAAGCAAGTTTTTTTAGTTCTTGAAATCAAGCATTCTCGTCTTCCGTGATCTCCATGACCCGTTTCCACGCCGGCTCCAAAACCAGCTCCAGCCGTTTCGATAAAAAGTTTTGATAAAACGCTTTTCGAGATTCCGAGATAATCGGAACGCCTTTGAAATCTAAAGGCATATCGGAAATCAAATTTTGAAATGCGTCCATATTGACGGATAATCGAGGCGTTATTTTCAAAATCGCTTTTTGCAAACCCGAGTTAAGCGCCTCTTCTTGAAACGGACAGGGCGTTTTCCTCATGACCGAAACACTGTCGACTGCTTTTCCATTGTAGAAAAAAGAAGTTTTACCCTTCCGAATGCTCTTGTCAAGAAATTCTTTTTCACCGCATTTTCGCGAATCGGCTTTCGGGAAAAACGAACTGCCGTTGTCATACACCGGAGCTAATCCTACAAAGTCCCCGGTCAAATTCATAAAATATCCCCAATTTCCGGTATTACGGTCTTTGTTGTTGATAAAACAGTCCACTACAAACATATCCCAAAAACGTTCCTTCATTTTTTCTTGCGCTGATGGCGCAAAGGTAATTTCGATTTCCTCAAAAATGTCAGATAATTCTACCTTATGCAATGATGGCGCATTTCCAAATCGCGTGGACTGTAAAGACTTTATCGCCGGCAAGGCATTGAATAAGCCCTTAAATTCATAAAACTTACTCCCCGATGGAATAAAGTCTTTGCAAGCAACGACGGGCCGATCTTTATATATCCCCAATTCGGTATCATGCGTATCAATGCCGATGCTTTTATATATTTGCGATCCTAAAAATTCCGAAACGGGCATGGTGGGATACGACAATACGGCGCCTTGACGGGATAACGTTTGCGGAAATTTTAAAAACCACATTTCATCATGATGTAAAACGCATAACTTTGCTCCTGTTTTGCCCCCGTAAGTACTCGGGGGAATCGCTTTATTTTCAGTAAAATCATGCATCTTGATCGTCATCTTCCACAACCCCCACATAGTAACGGAAACAATATCGGGCATACGCTTGGCGATCGACTTTATTGTCGAGCTTTGCGGCGATATCCAGCCATTCATTGGCATCTTCAAACTCTTCTATCTTTCTTGTGTATTCCGGCGCGCGCGGATCCATGGATTGCAATTCGATATGCAAGCGTTCCAGCGTATCCACCAGTTCTTGAATTTCTTTTGATTTCCGTTCGGGTAAAACAATATCTTCTCGAATATAGGCTCGAAACATCTGCGCCCCTCCTTTGCACCGAAATATTCGCGTATGTATGCGGCGTGATGAAAAGATCAATGCCGCTTTTCCGTTCGCGCCTTTACGTTGATGCTTATTTCATCACGGCCGATCCGGCTCATGAACATGTCGCGCATCGTCAAATGCTTTTCCTGCGCAATCTTCTTCCTTTTTGAAAATCGGTTTTGCCACCTTAAAAACATTTTGACTGAATCTAGTATGTGATTTTCTTTTTAGTACTTCAATACCCACCAAGTCAACTTTTTTACTTAATGCTTTTTCAAACCCTTCAATTACATCTATGAGTTCAAAAAGGCCCGGAATGTTTGAATCATCAATAATTAAATCAACATCACTGTCCGGTCGGGCCGTTCCGTCGGCATACGATCCGAAAATATGTACTTCCGGTATATCGTACTTTTCGCAAACGGGAATAATTCGTTCTTTTATTTCAGATAGACTTAACGTTCTCATCGTTCTACCTCCCTTTTCATTTGTTTCATTCTAAATATTTCCTGCGTAAATAATCGCGACTTCTTCACGGATTACATGCGCATGTTATTCTCTTGTCGAAACTCGCGCATCGCCGAATACGCTCAGCGTTCCAAACCTTTGTCGATCGACTCGGATTCATTAAACGAAATCTTTTCCGCTTTCATGGCGCGCTTTAAGGCCGGCTCTAAAAGCAGTTCCTTTCGCAATGTCAATAAATGAATCAGAAATTCTTGTCTGATCTCTGTAATGACGGGAGTATGGGTGATAATCGCTTTGATAGCATCCATATCAATTCGCGGCACGATTCGTTTTACGGCAGCGAGAAAGTCAGGATTTTCGTAATTCCGACAAAAATCCAAAAAGTTAATTTTAGCTCCCTTATAACGAACGGTAGAAGACGGTTCATTGGCGGAAAGTTGTTTCATCATGCTTTCGTTTTGTAAGCAGATCCGCATCTCTTCATTTGTTAAAAGCGGGTAAAGAGAGGATCCGCAATCATATATCGGCGCTAAAGAAACTTCAAATGTATGGTTGTCGACCAAATATCCCCAGTTCCCGTTATGACGATCCGAATTAGCAATAAACGCATCCACAACAAACATGTCCCAATATCTGTCGGTTAAGACCTCAGGTTGAAAAACAGTTTGCTTTGAAATGAGTTCCAGCGTGCCCTCAAGAGTGGTAATCGCTTGTGATGCGCTGTTTTTTGAAATGGACGGATGCATAAAATCGGTGGCCAATTCTTTGAACGAATACAACCGCGTATTTCCTTGGCAAAAATGTTTGCAGGCAACGGCGATTCTGTCATCTCGTTTTACTAAAAAAGTTTCTTGTGTCGGTAATCCGATCGACTCATAAATATGGGATCCGATATATTCCGATGTGTGATGATGCGTGTGTGAAACGGAAGCTTTGCGCCGGGGATATTCTTCAAACTTCAAAATATATAGAGAATCGTTTCCTTGAACGGCATATTTATAACTTGCTCCGTCAAATCGAAGGGGAGTGATTTTTTCAAAGTGCGTAAAATCAATTATTATAGATTTCATAATTGTGTAACACCTCTTCTATAAATTCAACACAATATTTTTCGTGTAAAAAATGCGATTCCTCCGGTGTTATCTCGCCTGCCATTAAGCATCGATTGATAGTTGGATGAATATTTCCTAACTCAAAACCTAACATACATTCTGCCTCCAAACCTTTTTCACCACCTTTTTTTATTTCACTTTCTAGCAACTTTATTTTTTTGATTTGTTCTTGTAACGAATTGGGAATGCGCATTTTTTCAATGTTCATTCTTTTTCTCCTTATGTACAATCGTGGTAATCTTCTAAATTCCTAAATACTTTTTTCGCAGAGCGCGTGCTTCGTCTTCGGTAATCGCATCATTTGTTAATGCGTGATTAATATCAACATATACTTCTTCCCAAACAAAAGAAACAGCAATACTTGATTCTGCGTCTTTTGTTTTTTCATATTCTGCTACCAATCGTTTTTGCTTATCCAGTGTATCTTGCAGATACTTAGGAATTTTTATGTCCATGTTACCTCCTAAAATCCCAAATACTTTTTTCGTAAATAATCCGCGACTTCTTCACTGATTACATGCGCGTGTTGATACATGTTAATCGTGCCGTAAAGCTCATTATGATAAACATCCCATCTTAAATCATCGTCTTGATGATCTAACCAATTTTGGATATCTTGTTGCAGGTCTTTCGGCAAGGCTCTTTCATCGAACTCCGGTTCCATTTCCTTTTCCTCGATGGACTTTGCAACACGAATCGCCGATTTTTTGCTTTCCTTTTCTTTTCCCATGTCGTGAATCCTTTCTACCAGTAACGTGGCTATCTCTTCAACGCGTTCTTCCCCAAAGGCGGGGTGTCGCAACTTTTTATAATTTCTGTCCAAAATTTCCGGTATTTTATCACAGATGTCCAACGAATCCATGTCCATATGACGAATAAATTTTAATTCGTTTTGATGGGTATTGCCGAATGATTTGGAGCGTTCATAAATCTGATGATTCCGTATTGATAAGTTCATATATCCTAAACTGGTGCCATTATCAAAAATGGGCGCAAGTCCGATATATTCCAAGGTATCACTGTCTCGCAAAACGCCAAAATTTCCCCAATGACGATCCTCATTCACACAAATAAAATCAAGTATAATCATTTGTTCCAGCTGCTTACGCGCCCGTTCCTGATCCATACCGCACTCGGTTATTTTTTTCAGATAATATTCGTAATAACTTTCATGGTTCAGTTTTTGGTTAACATCAAACTGCCATGCCGGAATAAATTCAATTCGCGAATTTGTGAATGACGGACATATCGATACATCCGCCGCCGCTATATAAGACAAGTCATACGTAACACCGGGCATATTCATAGCCTTCATTATGTCCGAAATTACGGCTTCGTTATAAGGCTGTTGATAAAAAGACCTTTGCCCGTTTTTTATAAAAAACAGATCACTGTCTTTCTTTGTCCACATTTGAGGTAATGAACCGTTATTGGTTGTGTTGGGAGTTGGATTCATTCGCTCGCTTTCATCAAGGCTTGATTCATCTGATGATAAAAATAATAAGTCTGATGAAAAATCATTGTCATAGAAATTTACTTTTTCCCAATTCAAGTCTTGTTTTTTATCTTCCGGACAAAGCCAATAATGGTCGGCGATACTGACCATATAGGACGGTAAGGCCAACTCATACGAACTGTTTGCTCGGTAATATTTCTTTATTTCCTCAATGTTAGGTCGACTTTTAGGAATAACCCTATGTTTCAAAAACTGATTCAATTCATGGGTATTGCATTTATTTTTCCCCAGCATGTTCACCGGCAAATGTTCCGCATTGATGATGGAATTTATTCGGAAATAATCCATATCCGGTTCTTTTCGTATCTCTAAAACTTCAATATTTTTATGCATTAATAAAAACGTGTTCATTGCCGGTACACCTCTCGTTCGTATTGTCTGACCCTGCGATAAAAGTTTTTTGAAACGCCTGATGTATAAAAGGCCTCCACTGCGGTGATTTCTTTCTTTATCCGCCGGTTATATATCGGGAAAGTTTCGTTTAACTGATATAGTATCTGAAATATAAAGCATCAAAATCCTCTTGCGATATGCCTTCTTTGGTTTTCGCCATTATACCCAGCCATTGCTGTTTATCTTCATATTCCCAAAGTAAGGACATGTATTCGGGATCTTCGTCACTCACTTTGTCACTCATATTGTTTAGAATGACATATAATTCTTCTAACCGATCAACATATTCTTTTATTTCCCCAGATAAATTTTGTGGGATGGGATAGGCTTCTCTGATATATGCTTTTAACATAGCGATGTTCCTCCTAAAGTTATAAAAACTCTTTACTGATCATGTTTAACAATCAGATTGCAAAGGCTACTCTCTTATGAATTTCGCGCAAATTAATTGATAGTCATCTTGCGCTTTGCCGCAGGTTTCAAACAAACGATTCTGCAAGCCTTGCCGGCACTCATTGAGCGCGGTCATATACCACGGCTTTATTTCCGGGGTAATAATAAGCAGCGAAATGTTGTGATGCAAACACTCTTTGAACATGATCAAGCGACCGACACGACCGTTGCCGTCTTGAAACGGATGAATGGTTTCAAAACCGTAATGCGCCAGAGCGATTTCTTTCAGTTGCGGATTTTTTTCACCCTGACAGTCATGCAACCATGTTTTCATATGCTCCGGCGTTTCTTCCGGCGATGAGGTTTCGGTCAGCAGGCCGATCCGATTGGCTTCTTTCTTATAATCGCCGACGGCGAACCAAGTTTTCATCGCTTCCTCTGTTCCCCAAAACAGCAGGTAATGAAAATGCTTTACTTGTTCTTCCGTGAGCGTTTGCTCCGCGATATCCAGCATGTAATCGAATGCCATGCCATGATTACGCGTTTGAATCGCGTCATTCAGTTTCGGATAGTCTTTGCCGTTCAATCGTCCGGTGGTTAAAATGGCGTGGGTATCCTCCAAGCTGACCGTGCTGCCCTCAATCGCATTGGAAGTATATGTCAGCCAAACTTTAGTGTATTCGTACAATCCGCCGGAAATGCCGCAATTCTTTTCGCCGCGCAGACGATCCAAAATAATATTTTCCATATTGCTCCTTCCGCCATCATAATCGGTGAGTTTATGCTGACGCGCTAAAAAGTATCTGTCGCTTTCATGGTAGTGCGTTCACGCTGATTTGACCAGCCTGTAAAAAACAAGGTCAATCCGATTAAAAATTGGGGGGTCGTTTACACTCACAAAAACCTTTGAAAACAATTCGATTGCGCGCATCACTAAAAGTTGTGGATTTTTTTAATGAATGGGAGAATAGGTTCAGGAGAAACTTTTCTACCGGAGGTAACTATGAAGTGGAAAATTATTCCCGCAACGACCGAAGAAAAATACATCTCGGGGTGGGAAGCGTTAAATGTTGTCGCGCCGGACGGGATTACCACCGCCGATTGGCACCCGCTTAACTATTGGTTATATACGGAAAAAGAGCCGACAATTCCTCTGTATGCGAATTCTTATTTGTTCGGGAAAAACGGTATTTCAAAACGAATGATTCCTTATGATCGATCAAAAGAGGTTTTTATCGCGGATTTTCCCAGAGCGATCGCCGATTTTATTTTGACGCAACCCAAGGAACTCGCCATGCAAATGCTGGATTGCCGAAAAGATTTTTTGTCGACGCAGGAAGAAGATCAAAAATTATATTCGTATCTTGAGCAAATTCAAAGCGTAAAAGACATTTCTTGGTTCATGCGACGAGAGTACCCGGAAAAATATTTGAATGACCGAAACGCGCCGCGCAACGTAACCAATGTAACGCATTCGCAACAAGAGCGAATTCGCGTTATGAAAAAAATCTTATCGTATTTGGGAGATGAATATGTTGTAAAAGGCGGCGCCGCGCTCATGCTTTTTCATCAGCTGGATCGATTTTCAGAAGCGCTGGAGCTGGATACCAAAGGCTCTTTGGCAAAGGTAGAAAAAGTTCTCCAAAAAATCGCAAAAGAAAACCGCTGGAAATATCACGTTCTTGAAAGCGCGGATTCTGTCGTCAAAATCATCATTGATTACGGAGGTCAAAAGGACGCCGGAGATTGTCCGTTAATATTGGAAATTTCCGACCGGAATAAAAAATTGCTCGAGGCCGATGTTTTCAAAATAAACAAGACAGAAAGTGTATCGGTATACGATTGGAAGGTATTGATCGACATGAAGCTGGCCGCGTTCACGAAAGAAGAAAACATCCGCGATTTTTACGATCTTGCGTTTTTCATTAACCGACGTCCCGACCTTTTTTCTAATGAGCAATTATTTCAAATAAAAACCGTTATGGAACATAAAGGCCTACGCATATTGGCCGGATATTTAGAAACAGAGCTTGCCACGCCTTGGCTGGCGAAAATCGGCGCAAGCGACTTGGTGGCGAGCACATTTGCCAAAACGGAAGACCTGTTAATCGCTCGAAACCAATAGGGCGAGAATATATTCGTTTCTCTGCTCTTTTGCAATGACAATCGGCGAGATGCCTTCTTGCACGCAAGCATGCGCGATTACGTCTCTGTCGGTACGACCGTCGCCGTCCGAAAACGAGTGGATCAGTTCACCTGAAAAATACCGAAGGCCGGTTGCATCGCAAGCGCTTCTTGACGCGGAATCGAATATTTATCCGCCAATCTTTGAAAATGATCGTGAATTGTCGCTTGCATTTTTTCTATTTCCGCTTTCGCATCGGAAATTTCGTAAAAAGGCGCCGTTTGAAGAACCGTATGGATATCTTTGATGGTATTTTTATCGTCTATCGCTAACGTCATATATGTTCCCAACGGATTGGGATTTACATCATACATCGGCGACAAACGCCATTGATCCTTTTCCAAAAGGAAACCGTGATTGCGTAAATGGCAGTCGGTATTAGAAACAAGAACGGAAAAAGCGATTCTTCGCCATAATTCCTGTAAGTCTTCGGTAGGGTCTTTTTGATGACGGCGGATCCAATCGGCAATTTCTAAAAAACTCGCGGAATCGCCATCTGCTTTCCCTAATGCCGTCATTGCAGAAATAAAATGTTTGCGATTTTCGTTTCCCCGATCAAAACGCTTGGTAAGAAAAATCAAGTTATCGGCCATTTTTTCAGTTTTTATTTCCGGAACAGTTAAGTTACATAAAGCGGCCAATTCACAAGTTAACGCTTCCCAATTTTCCACTCGGAAAATATCATGGAGTGAAGAAAATTTAGCGATCCATAAGCAACCGTTTTCATCTGTAACATTGGCTTTCGGTCTTGCTCCGCCTAAAGATGAGCCCGCCTGTACCAATTCTTTCATCCAGTCTGTTTTTTCATCTTTACTTTGAAAAGAGCAACCGGCATCTTGTAACGCTTTTAACCTTGTCATCGGCGGTGCTTCCGACTCTGATCGGGAAAGAAATTCTCCGTCAAAAGCAAGCCGAATACCGCCCTGCCTGCTAAAGTCCGATACCTCAAGTAAAAAATCGGATTCCATAAGAGGTCGTACCGGTCGCTTTTCTTGTAAAGCTGAATTGAGTTCCCGGCGAATAATCAGTTGCCTGCCCCAACGATCCGGTTGCATATCGGTCAAACATCCAAATAAAGATTTTTCAGGATATTGACGACCGGGGAAAGGTTGAATTTCAGAATCCAGAAAAAGTGAAGAATGGCGTTCTAACCATTTTTCTGAATACGAAAAAGAATAGTTTTCTTTCCCCGCTTCCCGGTTTATATATAATGCTCCGATTTCTTCATTTTCAGACCATGCGGAATGAAGTACAATTTCTCTATTCATTTTCACTCACTTTTTCGACCCCTAAAACCCTATGGCACCTATATTATCATCGTTCTTTGATGGGCCGATCGGATAAACGTATCTTGCCAATATGAATGCGGCAAAGAGAAAATGCTTTTTACCTTTCTATTGTTCCCACGCCGGAAATTCCGGGTTGTCTTTTTTATAGACCTCCGCGCCGCGCCGAATGATGTTCAAAAGAATATTACCCATTTGTTCATCGTTGGCAATGGAATATATTTTCAGCCGACGATGAAATTCTTTCGGCAAAAAAACCGTGAAGTTTTGCACTTCTTCTTTTTTCAAAGAAGCCGATTGAGACTCCGCCGATTTCACGGATTCCGTGACGATAACCGCACTCGTATTTTTTTTGTTCGCCTTATTTTTGTTTTTCATAATCGTCCTCCTAAACAACTTTTTTCAAAACTTTTTATTCGTCCCGGGGTATGTTATTTCTGTCGCTGCGCTCCATTTGGAACATATTCCGTTTCGCTCTCCCAAGTAACACGAGCGAAGTAAGCGTTTTTGAAGTATTTTCACTGAGCAACCGTTTCGGAATTTTGAAATTACAAAATGCCGAAAATATAAAATTATAAAATCTTATTATGCTGTAATTTTAGCATTTTATAATGCTGCTTGCAAAATCATCGCGCATTGCCGGCTTCTATGTCGGAGACGTGTCGGATTTTCAGAGAAATTTTTTGTGAAATAAAATTTATGAAAACAAAAAAGCCCCCGCGGGGGCTTTTTCTATTGCGTATTTATTTTCAGTCTTCTTCCGCTTCTTCCATGGGAGCGAGAGCGACGGAGGCAATGCGATCGGTTTCGTCCAAGCGTTGGACTTTGACGCCGATGGTGTTCTTGCCTTTTTTCAGACTGATGGAGTCGACCGGAACGCGGATGACGATGCCGCTTTCGGTGATGACGAGCATTTCCTCGTTGCCTTTGACGGTCAGAAGACCGACAACGGTGCTTCCTTTCTTGAAGTTGCGCGCGCCTTGGCCGCCGCGTTGCTGTACGCTGTACGCGGTGGCTTTGTTGCGTTTGGCGTAAGCGTCGCTGCTGAGCGTGAGGACTTCATCAGTCGAGGTCAAGACGTCGGCGCCGACGACTTCATCCTGGCTGCCCTGTTTGAAACGGACGCCGATGACGCCGAGCGAAGCGCGGCCGGTCGGATTGACATCGGCTTCGGAGAAGACAATGGCCATGCCGGTCTTGGTGCCGATGATGATGTGATCATCGCCGGTGGTGGTGACGACTTTAATGAGTTCGTCGCCTTCGCGCAGGTTGATGGCGATCAGGCCGCTCTGCCGCACGTTGGTGTATTCGGAAAGGAGCGTCTTTTTGACGAAACCTTGGCGGGTAACCATGAGCAGGTATTCGTAATTCGCGAACGACGAGATGTCGTAAATTTCGGTGACCTGTTCATCTTTTTCGAGCGCCGGGATGCAGTTGACAAGGTGCGTGCCGCGAGCGGTACGCGTGGACGCTTTCGGAATATCGTTGGCGACCAGTTTGTAGACGCGACCGGCGGTGGTAAAGAAGAGCAGCGTGTTGTGCGTCGATGTCGTGAGCACTTTGGTGACAAAGTCGTCATCTTTTGTCTTGATGCCCGTGATGCCGGCACCGCCTTTGCGCTGCGTGCGGTAAGTATTCGCATGCATGCGTTTAATATATCCCTGCTGCGTGAGCGTGATGATCATCGGTTCATCGGGGATCAGATCCAAATCGTCCAAACCGGATTCATCGCGGACAATTTCACTGCGACGTTCGTCCGTGAAGCGCTGTTTGACGTCGAGCAGTTCTTCTTTGACGACCTGCATGACTTTGGCTTCGTCGCCCAAAAGGCCGAGCAGGTATTCAATCCGTTCTTTCAAGTCCTGGTATTCCGCTTCGAGTTTTTCGCGTTCGAGTCCGGTCAAACGACGCAAGCGCATGTCGAGAATCGCAAGCGATTGTTTCTCGGACAGTCCGAAGTTTTCCATCAACGCGTTTTTCGCGATCTCATCGGTTTCGGACGCGCGGATCGTTTTGATGATGGCGTCGATATGATCGAGCGCGATCAACAAGCCTTCGACGATGTGCTCGCGAGCGCGGGCTCGGTCGAGTTCGTACTGACTGCGACGGGTGATGACTTCTTTTTGATGCAGGAGATAGTACTCGAGCATTTGTTTCAAAGTCAAGACGCGCGGGTGACCGTCGACCAGAGCGAGCATAATCACGCCGAATGTTTCCTGCAGCTGCGTATGCTTGTACAGGTTGTTCAGCATGATCTGCGGGTCGATGTCGCTGCGCAGTTCAATGACGATGCGCATGCCGTTGCGGTCGGATTCATCGCGCAAAGCGGTGATGCCGTCCAAGATCTTGTCGCGCGAGAGTTTCGCGATCGTTTCGACGACGCGCGCCTTATTGACCTGGTACGGAATTTCGGTGACGACGATGCGGTTTTTTCCTTTCGCCATCTCCTCGATTTCAACGCGCGCGCGAACTTTAATCGCGCCGCGGCCGGTGGTATACGCTTTCTTGATGCCTTCACGGCCCTGAATCAGACCGCCGGTCGGAAAGTCCGGTCCCTTGATGTGTTTCATCAAGGTTTCGATCGGCGTATTCGGATCGTCGATCAAAAGGCAGAGACCGTCAACCACTTCTCCTAAGTTGTGCGGCGGAATGTTCGTCGCCATGCCGACGGCGATACCGTACGAGCCGTTGACCAAAAGGTTCGGAATCTTCGACGGTAAAACGACCGGTTCCTGCAAGGATTCGTCGTAGTTCGGCATGAAATCGACGGTGTTTTTTTCCAAATCTTCGAGCATTTCCTGCGCGATTTTGGCCATGCGGACTTCCGTATAACGCATCGCCGCCGGCGAGTCGCCGTCGACGGAACCGAAGTTGCCGTGGCCGTCAACCAGCGGATATCGCGTCGAGAAATCCTGCGCCAAACGCACGGTCGCATCGTAAACGGACAAGTCGCCGTGCGGGTGGTATTTACCTAAGACGTCACCGACGACACGCGCGGATTTACGATACGGCTTGTTGGCGGTGAGGCCGCCTTCATGCATCGCGTAAAGAATGCGCCGGTGCACCGGCTTCAAGCCGTCACGGACATCCGGCAACGCGCGCATCACGATAACGCTCATCGCGTAATCGATGTAGCTGGTGCGCATTTGTTCTTCAATATCCACGGGTACGATGGCGCCGTGTTGCCATTCTGTTGCCATATAAACCCCTTTCTCGCTAAAAATTGAATATATGTTAATTATAGCATATTTGTGAGGAAAAAATATTTTTATTAAACGCATTTATTTCTATTTTTTAACTATGTGAAAATTTCGCAAAAATTCCACGTAAATTCAAATTTTTATTCTTGTGTCGCGAGACTTCCACTATGTTTGACAGAATGCCCGCGCTTTTATACGATAGAGGTATCGATTAAGGGGTGTAAAATGAATTTACAACATGGCGTGGTATTGGGTTGGAGCACGCTGCATTTACGCGCTTCGTTTTTGATGCTGACGCCGTTGTTGCCGGTGTTGCAGGCGCACTTCGGTCTGTCGCACGCGACGATCGGGATGCTGACGACACTGCCGCTGCTGGTATTTGCGGCGGTATCGCCTTTTGTCGGCAACTGGATCCCCCGCTGCGGCATGACGCGACTGTTCGGCGGCGCGATGGTGTTGTTGGCGCTAGGCGTCGTCCTGCGTTCGTACGCGGGCATCACCGGTCTCTTTGCCGGAACCGTGCTGCTTTCGGCGGGCGTCGCGATCGGCAATGTGCTTTTACCGACGCTCACCAAAGCTTGGTATCCCAAACATACGGCGCTGGCGACCGGTATTTTTGTCGTCGCGATGAACGGTATGAATGCCGTCAGCAATGCGATTGTGATTCCGCTCGCCGCGCATTACGGCTGGCAACTCGTGTGCGCCTCCTGGGCGGCGACGGCGGTGGTGGGCGCGGGACTGTGGTTTTCGTTACCGAACCGGCGACCGACGGCGCGCGCGCACAAAGAGCTTTCCATTCGCGCGGTCTTTTCCCACTATGCAGCGTGGTGGGTCGCGTTGTTTATGGGTTTGCAATCGCTGGTCTATTTTTCGCTGGTCACGTGGTTACCGTATTGGGTCGTCGCGAAAGGGTATGATATGGCGCTCGGCGGTTACTATTCGTTTCTGTTTCAGCTGATCAGTTTGCCCGCTTCCCTTTTGACGCCGCTTTTGGCGCAGGGGCGCTATCGTCGTCACTACGGCGCGGCGGCGGGTCTGATGTATCTTACGGGTTTTTATTTCGTATTTGCTGCGCAAACGTCACTGTGGTTGACGTCGGCGATCATTTGGATCGCGCTGGCCGCCGGCGCCACGTTCAGTCTGTGCATGCTCGCCTTCGCGGTGCGCGCCGCGAATCCTCTGATCGCGTCACGCCTTTCCGGCGTCGGTCAGGCGATTGCGTATCTTTTGGCGGCGATCGGACCGGTCGGCGTGGGCGCGTTGTACGGCATGTACGGAAGCTGGCCGCCGCTGCTGTTGTATTTTATCGGCGCGTGCTTGTTGCTCGCGCTGTGCGGCTACCATGCGTTGCATTTTACCAAAGTGGGCGAAGACGCTCGCTGATATTTTGAAAAGAGGTATATATGGCTACCCAATCGGATTCTCAAAACGGCTTCGGCCGCACGACGTATGTCGGAGCTCTCGTCGTGAGCGTCGTGCTCGGCGCGATGACGCTCATGGATCTTATCCCCACATCCTTCCCCATAAATCTCATCGGCAACATCGGCGTGGCGTTGCTGTTCTTCGCCGTCGGCATGCGTCTCAGTCGCGTCGGTCGGCCGGCGGAATACGTATACATCATGCTCGTGCCGATTCTGTCGCTCGCGTACGCGATTTTTCTGATTTGGTTGCCGGATCGACCGCAGCCGCAAAATAAAAAATTTCATGTGCTGCACATTGCCGCCGCGTTCGCAATCTACGTCGGTATCGCGCGCCTGATTCAAATTTTCGTGTATCCGATGTTTATCTGAATTTGACGCAACAAAAAAGACTCTCCGCGGAGAGTCTTTTTTTATATGCTTACTCTGTTTCCCAGGGCAACTGTTCAACCGAATCCTTTGCTGTATCCGGTTCTTCCCGACGACGATAGCTGGCAAAGAGCGAGCCGGAAATATTGTGCCAAACGCTGAAGATCGCGCCGGGCAAAGTCGCCAACGGGTTGGCCGCGAAGTTCGCCGTCGCGAGCGCAATCGCAAGACCGCTGTTTTGCATGCCGACTTCGATCGCGATCGCCGTTGTTTTGGCGTACGACGCTTTCGCCTGCCGCGCGGCCAAGTAGCCGAGGCCGAGACCGACCATGTTGTGAATCGCCACTAAACCGATCACAATCAGACCGCTCGTCAACACTTTTTCGCGGTTCACCGCCACGATACCGGCGATGATGAAAACGATCGCCGCGACCGAAACCAACGGGAAAACATCCTGTACCGGTTTGATTTTGGAACGGAACAGCGTGTGCAATAAAAGACCGAGCAAGACCGGAATCAAGACCACTTTGACGACGGAAGTAATCATCGCCCAAAGCGAAACATTGACCCACGCGCCGGCGAGACCGAACACTAAGAGCGGCGTGGCCAGCGGCGCCAAGAGCGTCGAGACAATCGTCATGCCGACCGAAAGCGCGACGTCGCCGCCGGCGATGTACGTGATAACGTTACTCGCCGTGCCGCCCGGGCAGCAACCGACTAAAATGACGCCGAGCGCCAAGTCCGTCGGCAATCCCAAACCGGCCGCCAACGCCCACGCGGCGACCGGCATCACCGTGTACTGCAACGCCACGCCCAAAAGCACTTCCCGCGGGCGGGCGAACACGACGGCGAAATCTTCGGCGTGAATGGAAAGTCCCATGCCGAACATCGCCGCGCCTAAAAACCAAGCGGTATACTGCACCGCCCAACCGAATAATTCCGGTTGTAAAAATGCCCACGCCGTGAAAATGATGATGACGGCGCCGATATAACGCGTGAGCGCGCCGGTGATCTTCACGATAGTTTTCATCGCGCACCTGCCGGATCGAACGAGAAATTATCAATGAGACGCGTTTTGCCGATATACACGGCCATCGCGACCAAAACAGCCCTGTCAACGCGATCTGCGGGCTGCATGGTTTGCGCGTCCACCATTTCCAAATAATCCACACGGGCGAGCGGTTCGTTTTCCAAAATCTCGCGCATCGGCCGCAACACATCGGCGGCCGTCATCTTCGGCGCGATCGTTTGCTGTCCTTTTTTCACCGCTTGCGACAGACACAACGCGGCGCGACGTTCCGCCGCGCTCAAATACGTGTTGCGGGACGATTTCGCCAAACCGTCCGCTTCACGCACGATCGGGCAACCGACAATCGTCACCGGAAAATTCAAATCCGTGACCATCTTGCGAATAATCGCTAATTGCTGGGCGTCTTTCTCACCAAAGTACGCCCGCTCCGGCCGGACAATATTAAATAATTTACTGACGACCGTGCACACGCCGCGAAAATGAATCGGGCGCGACTGGCCGCACAATGTCGACGACAATCGCTCGATATTGACGTATGTCGCCGGATCGTGGTACATCTCTTCCGGCGTCGGATGAAAAATCGCCGCGGCGCCGATTTTTTCGCAACGCGCTTTATCCTGCGCGAAGTCGCGCGGATACGCTTCCAAATCTTCCTGCGGTCCGAACTGCGTCGGATTGACAAAATCGGAAACGACTACGCAATCGTTTTCCGCGACCGCTTTTTGAATCAAACTTTCATGGCCTTCATGCAGAAAGCCCATCGTCGGCACGAGACCGACGGTTTTTCCCTCTTTGTGCCAGGCGTCGACTAAGGCGCGCACCTCGGCAACGGTAGTACAAATTTGCATGGATATCCGTCCTTTTCAGTAGATTGGAAGATAGCCTCTTTTGACCCCGCAGTCCTATGCCTGGTCGCTTAACCTGCCGTGCTGTTCATAATCGGTTACGCGATGAATACGGTTGTCTTCCTCTACAAATACGACGGTCGGTCGGTGCTGTGACGCCTCTTCGGGTGTGAGATCGGCGTACGCCATGATAATGACTTTATCTCCGACACTGACGCAGCGGGCGGCTGCGCCGTTTAAGCAAATCACGCCGCTGCCGGCTTCACCGGCAATGGTATACGTGCCGAAACGTTGACCGTTATTCACGTCCACGATCTGCACTTCCTGGTATTCTTGAATACCGGCGGCTTCTAATAATGCGCTGTCTACCGTAATGCTTCCTACATAATCCAATTCCGCCTGGGTTACGGTGGCCCGGTGGATTTTTCCCTGTAACATGGAAATCGTCATTGGTTCCCCCCTTGCAATAAAAAAATCATGCGCGCTCGAAAAGCGCCCATGACTACTTACGAAGGGCATGAACTACGGGTCAAAAAGAGTATAGTTTCAAGCGAATACTATCTCCGTTGTTCAGTATAGCACAGATCATTTTTATGTAAAGTCGGATGCGAAATCCGTACGTGCGCAATTTTTGTCGCGGTCTTATGATGGCTCCCAATTTCCGCCGAGTCGCGCGCGCAAACAATGACGCCCGCTCGCTTAGGAAAATTTTATGTATCCGTCGCGCTGCACGCGCGTTAATTTTTTCCGCCATCTATCGAAAGTAATGTTCCCGCGAAAAGGTTACTGCCTGCCGCAAGTCATTCGCGACACAAAAAAACACCTCATGTGAGGTGTTTTTTATATTACGACTTAAAATTTTTTCTGCACGTCCACGGTCACGTCTTGGCCGCCGGCCACTACCGCGTCACGATCCAAAATGGCGTCCAAGCCTTTTTCCTGACGGGTTTTCTCAATCGCTTTTTGGACATCCCGCATGATCGGTCCTATCAGTTCCTGTTCTTTTTGCGACAATTCTCTCTGCAATTTCATGTAGAGATCGCGTTTCGCGTTATCGTCTTTCAGTTTGACGACTTCTTTGTCAAACTTCTGCTGCTGTCTTTGCGTTTCCGCTTTCAGCGTCAACTGCGCTTTCATCATGCGCGGATGCGCCTGCATCAGAGCTTGCTGATTCACGTAGCCGATACCGGCCGCCGCCGCGGTCAGCATCGTGCCGCATGCAAACACTCCGGTGAGCGCGAGCGCTATCATTTTTTGTTTCATTCGTGCCTCCTTTTGGCATTATGCCTTGCGTATATTGTAGCGTATCAAGATACAGCGCGCAAATTAGGGGCGCGTAAGAACTCAAGGATGGAGTTCTTCGTCTTCCTTAATGTAAATAAATTTGTCTTTGCGCATTTTGTCAATAATTTCCGGCACCATGTTGAGCAATTTTTCAAATGCGCCACTCTTGTTGCCGTCTTTCACGGAAAAGAGTTCCACGCGGTCGCCTTTGATGACCAAAATCGCGGTCGGTGTCATTTTGCCGCCGCCGCCCGCGCCGTCGCCTTTCGTTCCCGCGCCGCCGGTACCGAAACCGAATGCCACGTCGACAAAAGGCACGAGCGTGGTGTCTCCGATATGTACCGCTTCGCCAACAACGGTTTCCACCGAGATCATGTGCTTGAAGCTCTGGAACAGCGCCTCAATTTTATCGCTCGTATAGGTTGCCGTCGGTTCGTTCGTTTTTTTCGTTTCCATTGTTATTCCTCCTTATTGATGACGTGACGCCAGTAGTACCATGCGGTCTTGCGGACCGGTGCCGCACAGACAAATCGCAGTGAATCCCAAACAACAGCCAGCGGTCGAATGCCGCCACCGGTACGAAAGCGACCTTCGATCACTTCCTCATTAAAGACGAATCCGATACGCGACGCAAGCGCGGGCAGCGACGCATATATCGCTCCCATTAAAAGTCCTTGCGTGTACGGATCCGCCAACCCGACCGTCGCTTCGCCGTCCGCGTAACGCGGTTTGGCTCGTCCCCATAAACGGGAAAGATACGTTGCCAGCGGTTGTAAAATATCTTGCGCCAAGGCGTAACGGACTACTCCGAGATAGTCTTTTACGCCCGGTTGCGGCTTTGTTTTTTCGTCCTCATCGCGCGCTTCCTGCCGTTCGCGATGGCGTTCGGCTTCACGCTCCAGACGATCCCATTCGGCGGCGACATCGGGATCCGTTTTTTTACGCAGCCGTTCTTCTTCCGCGTAGTAATCGGCATCGGCTTTGGCGGCTTCGGCGCGCTTCGCCGCCTTTTGACGAATCGTTTCCGCGTCTTCGTTTGCTTTTTTGCGCCGTTGTTTACCTTCTTTGGCCTGTTCTTCCATTTGCTTGGCCCGCGCTTCGATGCCTTCCGCTTTGGATTCCGGGTGCGAATTCATGCCGCCGAACGGCCATTTCACTTCCCAGAAAAGTCCGGCACCGCTGTCATATCGCGCCTGCGCCGCTAAAAGTTCCCACGCCCAATCAATTTTGACGCGAGCCGCCATGCCCTCATATTTCTGCACGGCGAATTCATAATCGACGCGCTGCCACAAAAGAATCAGCAGCAGGACAAAAACGAGGACAATCAGCGCAAGCAGAGCCCAAAGGATCGAGGTCACCAGCTCCATCGTCCCCCACCCTTTCAGTCTTCGATGCCGCGACGATTCGCGACACCCGCGTCATAGTAATGTTTCACGTTGCGCATTTCGGTCACGAGATCCGCACGGTCAACTAACCATTGCGGCGCTTTGCGACCGGTAAAAACAAGTTCGGTGCCGGCGGGCTTGGCGGCAATCAACGCTTCGCAATCCTCCCGCGTGACCAAACCGAAATGCAACGCGACATTGATTTCATCCAAAATCACGACATCGTACTCGCCTTTCGCCAGCGTTCGCGCGGCGATCTCCACGCCGTTGCGGCACGCTTCGACGTATTCGGCGGGCGGATTTCCCGGCGGAAATACCACGACATCGGTGAGCGCTTTTTTAGTTTCTTCGGTGAGCGTTCCTTCCGGCGCGATGAAATACGGCTTCCCCAGCGACTCCCGATAGAGAAGCGGTGAAATTCCGTCCAAAATTTTCTGCTCGCTGTAATATTCCGATTTCATAAACTGCAGCAACCAGACTTTCAGACCGGCGCCGACGGCGCGAATCGCAAGCCCGATCGCGGCGGTGGTTTTGCCTTTCCCGTCTCCCGTATAGACTTGGATATAGCCTCGTTTCATCGACGTCACCTCATCTCGACACGATCAAAATATAACGGTTCTTCATGGCGATACGCGTTCGCCATCGCGATGGCCGTTCGTTGCAGGTCCCGCACCAGCGATTCCGGCGCCAGCACTTTCACGGCCGGACCGAATTGCAACGACCAGTGGAAAAGCGCGGTCGCGTTCACGGTCACTTCGACGACCACCGTCTTATCCGTAACTTCGCTGATGGTGCAGGAGGTTCCGAAATCATCCATGACGGCGTCCAAAATCTCGCGATCACATCGGAACAAACACGGTACCGCCGGTCCGGCGAACATGTTGACATGCTCCGCCAGATGCTTCGGCAAATGCAATTCGTCATCGCCCGACTGCGTCACTTCACGCAGCGGACGAAGCTCACGGTTTTTTTCGATTCGCACATCCTGCATCCGATCGACGCGGTAATGCGAAATATCATCATGCCCTTCGGTATTGGCAATCAGGTAAAAACGACCGTTCGTCGCGACCACCGCGTACGGGCTCACCCGGTAGCGATGCGGACGTTTGCGATGCTTACGAATACGCGGCCGCTGCTGCTTGTCCGGACCGTATTGCAGGTAATGGAACACGACCGATTGTCGCGCTTCGATCGCCTCATTCAACACTTCCAGCGAATACAACATCTGCGCGTTGGCGGGACTTTCCTGTTGCCAGTTGAGCCAGTTTTCATTCGGAATGTTGTGGACTCCCAACGTGGGATTCGTATAATACCGACTTTGCAACCGCAGCAGTTTTTGGATCATGTCCTCGACCTGCCGGGCTGGTAAATGCGAAAACAACAGACCGTCAATGAGCGTGGTCAGTTCCACCGGCGCGAATTCATGCTCGTAATACCACGAACCGTAGACATTTTCCACTTTTTCGCGGCTCGCGCTCTTGCGCTGCCACGGTTTGTAACCGAGCGGATAGCCCGCTTCCAGAAGATTGACCAGGTTGCGTTTGACCGCTTTGCGATCCAACACCATGCCATATTCTTCTTCCAGATGCGTCAGAATCTGCTGCTGTGACAGCGGATGTTCAGGGTCGGAAAAGCGGCGCAGTATCGTCAAGATGTACAATACGCTCAGCTTCTTCGCCGGAATCTCGGACGGAGACCTCATCACGCGCAACTCCTGCTCGGTTGCTTGCGTTCTTTTTTGCATGAGCACACCTCCTTGCCGCAATGCTATCTGTAGTTTCAGTATAGCACGATTTAACGCCATAAAACAGTCATAAAAGAGTGTTTATGAACTTTTTAGCGGCGACGAAGTCCGTTTTGCCGACGGATTTATGTTGCGTCACCGGCCGCTTTTTTCCTATTTACAAGATATTGCCGCGGCGTTATAATATTATGGTAAAAACGAAATGCCGAATTTCCTGACGGAAAACGGGGGAACCAATTCTTGGGGTGAATCGAAAGAGGAAGACGACCTTATGCTTCTAACCCGACAGCTAACCTCGTAGGCAAAAGGTAAGGTCCCATAGGACCGGGAGGTCTATTTTTCATGCGCAAATTTACATTTTCTTCATTTTCTCAATTGCTTTTAGGGCGTCCGCTCAAGAGTACGGAGCTCAGCCACGAGCGACTGCCGAAATGGAAAGCGTTGCCGATCTTTTCGTCTGACGCCCTTTCTTCCATCGGTTACGGTCCGGAACAAATCGCGCTGGTTTTGGTATTGCCGGGGCTGATTTTATACGACTACTTTCCGTGGATTATCGCGGCGATCGTGGCATTGCTTTTCCTCATTACGATTTCCTACGCGCAGGTCATCAAAGTGCATCCCCAAGGCGGCGGTGCCTATTCCATCGCTAAAGAGTATCTCGGTGAATATCCGGCGCTGCTCGCGGCGGCGAGTTTATGCGCGGACTACGTGCTGACAGTCGCCGTATCGGTATCATCCGGCACGGCGGCGCTGGTTTCCGCGTGGCCGGAGCTCATACCGTACCAAATTTTCATTGATCTCTTCGCGGTGTTTGCGATATTGATGCTGATTAATTTACGCGGTTTGCGCGAAGCGTCCAACGCCTTCGTGTGGCCGACGTATGCTTTTTTGGTCACGGCGCTGATGCTCGCCGGATCGGGCCTCTACCAAATTTTTGTGCTCGGTCGACCGCCGGTGATTTTGCCGCAAGCGACGACCATGCTCACGCCCGGCACCCTTTGCTTTTTACTGTTGTTGGCATTCGCCAACGGTTGTTCGTCGATGACCGGCGTGGAGGCGATCGCTAACGGCGCGGGCGCGTTCCGAGAACCGGTGGCGCAAAACGCGAAAAAAACCATTGCTGTAATGGCGATTATCCTGTCGACGCTACTGATCTCCACGGGTTTTCTCATCGTGCATTTCGGCTTGCTGCCGAGCGCGGATCGCACCTTGCTCTCGCTTTTGGCGGAGACCGTATGGGGACGCGGAACAGGTTATTTCATCTTCCAGCTGCTGACCACGGTGATTTTATATTTAGCCGCCAACACCGCGTACAACGGTTTGCCGCCGCTGATGTCCATTTTGGCGCAAGACGGCTACTTGCCGCGCTACCTCGCGCAACGCGGCTCGCGTCTTTCCTTTGCCAACGGTATTATTTTACTGTCGCTTTGCGCCGCCGGCCTGATCGTCGCGTTCCACGGCAATGTGGAGCATTTGATTTCGCTGTACGCGGTGGGCGTATTCCTTTCCTTCACGCTGGCTCAGGCGGGGCTTTGCGTCCACTGGCTTCGCCAGCAACGGCGCCCGTACGGACGACTCTTGCTGAACGGCTTCGGCGCGCTGGTCACGGCGGCCGTCGTGGGCATTATTTTAGTCACCAAATTCATTCACGGCGCCTGGATTATTTTAATCTTCCTGCCGATTTTGATGCGTATATTTAAGGCGATTCACACGCATTACGAAAAGGTGCGGGAAGCGCTGACGCTTTCCTCGGAAGAGCTGACGGAAATTCTGGCGCAGCCGGTCAACGACCACCATGTGCTGTTGCCGGTCGCAACTCCCACGCGCGCCGTCGCGCGCGCCTTGCGTTACGCTCGTGCCATTACCGACGATGCGCACATTCACGCGCTTCATATCGCCATTGACGCGGAGGCCGGTGAACGCGTCCGCCAAAAATGGTACCGACTTTTGCCCGCTATTTCCTTTGCGGTAGTGCCGTCACCGTATCGGGATTTCACCGAGCCGCTATTGGATTACATCAAAGAGTTTCGCGACCGCCATCCTGACGCGTCCATTACGGTATTAATTCCGGAATTTGAGGTCGGTACGGGTTGGGAGCGTCTGTTGCATAACCAGCAGGGTTTGCAGCTGCGCTGGCAGCTTTTAAATCGATTTGACGTGATCGTGACAACCGTCCCGCTGCTGTTGAAAAATCCTCAGGAAAAAAACAGGTAATCAAAAAGAACGGACATTTCTGTCCGTTCTTTTTATTTGCTTATGCGGCGATCAATACGCTCAGACCGTAATGCGTCAAAATACTCGCGAGCACGATCAAGACTAAATTCGCGCGGTAAAACGCGAGCCCGATCGCGACCAGCAATGATACCGTCGTGGCGAGCAACGGCGTCTCTTCCATGCTGACAAATACTCCGGGCACGATCAACGCACCCAACACCGCGAAGGGAATTAAGGCGAGCGCAAAGGAAAGTTTCGGCGGCACTTTATCCGCTCGCCAAAAGAACGGCGGCGCGATGCGCGGCACCAAGGTAACGAACCACATGCCGATCAGCAAAAGAATATAAAAGGCATCGCTTTGATTTACCATTGCAATCGCTCCTTCGCCGCCGTGACCAACGCGACCGCGCTGACCGTCGCGATGAAAATCGTCAAACCGTGGCCGATACCGAACAGACTCGCCAACGCGTACAGCACCAAATTAATCGTGACCGCGATCAGCGTCACCAAACGCGCCTGCGGCTGCTCGCGCAGCGCCGGCACCAGCAGACCGAGAAACATCGCGTATAAACCGATGCCCATAGAGCTTGCGAGCGCGGGCGGCAATAAATCGGTCAATCCGATGCCGAGCGCCGTACCGACTACCCAGGAGAGATATCCTGACAAACCGATCCCGATGACATACGCCGGCGGCAACGCCTGATGTTTTTCCAGGAGCGCGACGGAAAATAATTCATCGGTCGTCAACGAACCGACCGCCAAGCGTTCCGACTTCGTCGCCCCCGCTTCCAAATTATGCGCGAGCCCCGCCGCCAAAAGCAGGTTGCGGGAATTCACCACCAGCGTGGTTAAAATAATTTCCCACACGCCCGTGCCGGTAATCATCAAGTTCGCCGCCATAAACTGCGCGGAACCGGCGTAAACAATCGCGGACGACGCCAGCACGAACCACGCGGGCATGCCGTACACGGAGGATAAGACACCGTACGCGATCGCGATCGGCATATAACCGATGGCAATCGGCACTCCCTTCGCCAAACCACGGCGAAAATGGTGATTCATTGGCGTCTCCTCCTTTTTATAATCAGTTAGCTAATGGTAACAGAAAGCATCTCATGACGCAAGATGAATCGTTTTCATAATACTTTTGCATCCACGCGCGCCGGAAACGGATAAGCCGCGTCAAAATAAAATATGCGCTGTTCGTTTATGCTACCCGTAAAAACGTAAATTCCTCGCGGGCGGATATTTTTGAGCGCAAAACGGAATCCGTTTCCTTCGTGTTGCAAATCCGTACTAGCGAATTTGCGCGATCATGCTCCGACTTGGCAACTTGTCCACGACATCGCCGCGAAACGCAACAAACGGTGGAAAACCAATCTGAAAAATACATTTTTACCGAAACCAAACATGTGCAAATACCGATTTTACATGTTTTTCTCATTTTTTATGGGTTTTCGCCGCGCATGAAAATCAGTTATCCACCTGACTATCCAAGTTATCCACTCTATTTTTTCACTGTATTTTATTTTCCAATTATCGTCTTAACCGTTGTATTACAGTCGTTTTCATTTTTATGTCAACAATCATTATGAAGAACACAAAAAAGTTTTCCACATATACTTCTGTCTACTGACAGTGTATTGTTTGCAAAAACAGTGAGTTTACGCAATTCTCATTAAATTTATTGTATTTTTGACATGGACATGTGGATAAATGTGGATAATAGTGTGGATAAACCACATTTTCTACACTTATCCACATGCTTTCCACAAATTTTATTTTGACGATGAAAATACATTTATTTCTTTTTATTCCGCAGTATTCCACAAAAAAAGAGCCGCGAGGGCTCTTTTTTCAATGCTTAAACGGATATATCGACGTCTCAGTGATGCGCGTGCGGCAGCGGTTCAATGATGCGATATACCCATTCACCGGTCTGGTAAAGGTGTTCTTCCAACAGGCATTCTTCCGGCGTATGAACTTTGGTCATGCCGGTCGCAAGTACGGCTGCCGGGAAGCTGTGTTTATTGAAGTTGTTAGCGTCACTGCCGCCGCCGGTCGCGCCGACATTCGGTTCCAACCCCGCTTCTTTCGCCGCGCGTTTGGCGACTTCGATGCAAAGGCTGTTTTCATCGACCAGGTACGGCTGATAAATTTCTTCCACTTCGACTTCCGCTTTGCCGCCCGGGAAATCTTTTTCCACGGACACGAACGCTTCTTTCATCGCGTCCGTCTGCTGTTTCAATTTAGCCAAATCGCGGCTGCGCGCTTCGGCTTTGACGCTGCATTTATCCGCCACGATGTTCGTCGCGATGCCGCCGTCGATGAAACCGACGTTCGCGGTGGTTTCTTCATCAATGCGACCGTACGGCAGACGCGCCAGTGCCGTGCCCATCATGACGATGGCGTTCACGCCGTCTTCCGGCGCCAGACCCGCGTGCGAGCGTTTGCCGTGCATGGTGACGCGAATCGCGTTTTGACCCGGTGCCTGGTTAATGATTTTACCCGGCGCGCCGGACGAATCCAAAACGTAACCGAAGTCGATGCCTTGGGTAAGCTCCGTGTCGATATTGCGCGAGCCGCGTAAGCCGCCTTCTTCCGCCACGCAGAAGATGACAACGATCTTGCCGTGCGGCAGAGCGTTTTCTTTCATCAGGCGCAAGCCTTCCAAAATCGCGGCCACACCGGATTTGTCATCGCCGCCCAAAATCGTATCGCCTTTTGACGTAATCACGCCGTCTTTCAAGACCGGTTCGATCCCCGCGCAGGGTTCGACGCAATCCATATGCGCCGTGAAAGCGACCGTCGGCAAGCCTTCCATCGTCGCGCCGAAAGTAGCGATAATATTGCCGGCATTGCCGTTAATTTTGCTGCCCGCATCATCTTCTTTGACATCTTGCGCGCCCAGTTTTTTCAGGCGTTTTTTTAGTAAATCGGCAACTTCCCGTTCGTCACCTGTCGAGCAAGGGATGCGAATCAATTCGTAAAATTCGTTCAACATGCGTTCTTTATTAACATTCATCGTTTCTTTCCCCTTTCGTCACCGGTGGTTGTCTCACTGTCCCACCAAAATCCTCTGCGAATGGCCGTCGGGCCATATTTGTCCTGGAGCTTGTCGATCGTTTCCTGCGCCTTGCGCTCGCGCGCCGTGCCGTCCGCAAAGAGCGACATCGGCTCCGTTCCCGCCGGCAACAGTCCCGATACGGTCACGCCCAGGAGTCGTACACCTTCTGTGAGTTTAAGTTTATTATACAACGAGAAAACCGCCTCCGACAACGCCTGCGGTAAATCAATCGGATCGGCGAGCGTCACGGAGCGCGTAAGCGTCTTGTACGAACCGTAACGCAATTTCAACGTGACCGTGCGGGCGACCAGTCCTTTTTGGCGTAAACGGCGCGCGACGGTATCACTCGCCCGCAAAAGGTAACGGCGAATATCCGCATCCGCATGGAGATCCTCCGCGAATGTTTCCTCTTCCCCGATCGATTTGCGCGGCGCGTGCGCGACAATCGGACGATCATCGCGAGCGTGCGCCAATTCCCAAAGCGTTTTGCCCTGCTGGCCGATCTGCCGCACCAATTGATCCGGATCGGCCGCCGCCACATCGGCGATCGTGACATAGCCGAGCGTTTCCAGCTCCGCTTCCAACTTCGGACCCACGCCCCAAAGACGACGCACCGGCAACGGTGCGATCATTTTCTGCGCCTGTTCGTAAGGAATAATGACCAAGCCGTACGGCTTTTCCAAATCGCTCGCGAGTTTCGCTAAAAATTTATTACCGCCGATGCCGACCGACGCAGATAAGCCGACCGCATCGTAAATATCACGTTGCACGCTGCGGCCGAGCGCTTTAAGCGTCGGAAACTGCGTCCCCATGCCGGAGATATCCAAAAACGCTTCATCGAGCGACAGCGGCTCGATTTCGGGCGCATATCGATACAACACTTCATGAATCAACGCGGATACTTCACGGTACACATGCATGCGCGGGCGCACAAAAATCCCCTGCGGGCAGCGTTGGCGCGCAATGCTCCCTGCCATTGCGGAGTGCACGCCGTACGCGCGCGCTTCGTAAGAGGCGGTCGCGACCACGCCGCGTCGTTCCGAGGCGCCGACAATTACGGGCAGTCCTCGCCATTGCGGATGATCGCGCTGCTCGACGGAAGCGTAAAACGCGTCCATATCCACATGCAGAATCCAGCGTCTGCGCATCGTATCTCCTTTCTAAAAAGATTCACCCGCCGCTCGACGGGTGAATCTTTTACTTGCTCATTTTTTCGACGCGACCTTCGGTTTCGCCGCGGGTTTTACCGCGGTTTTCCTCTTTGCTTTTGTCGTCGCGGCAGAACGTTTCGCTGCCGCTTTTCTCGTCGGCTTTTCCTTCGCGGCTCGGCTTTCCACGACCGTCGTGACCGTCGCTTGCGAGTCTTCCTCTGCTTTTTTCAGTTGTTTCGCGTCGACTTCACTTTTATTTTTAGACTCTTTGTCTTTGTGCTTTTTTTCTTTCTTGTCTTTTTTATCCTTCTTTTTATCTTTTTTCTTTTTCTTCAACGACCATTCCTGGACGCGGTCGCTTTCTTCATCGGGATCATCGTCCGTTTCATAGTTGTTGTCGTCATCGTCGTCGTCATAATCGTCGTCATCATCGTCGTCATCATCGTCTTCTTCATATTCATCATCGTCATCTTCCGATTGGCGCTTGATTTCCTGCCATTCCAACCAATCCGCGTCCCCCGTATAGGAAAATGTCTCGTCGATTTCGTCATCATCATCTTCTGCGAGCGCTTCATCGGCCAATTCATTATACAGAGTGATGATTTCATCAATCCGATCGCCGAGCTCCCGATAGCGTTTCAGACGCAAACGAATCTGCTCTTCGGCGAATTCGTACACCGCCGGTGCGTGCGGTCCTTCCGCCGTCTGATCCATCTCCTGATGCTCGCGACGTTGGGCGGAAAGATCTTCGAGCATATCCTGCCCGTCCAAAAGTTCGACACACACTTCGTGCAATAATTCACTCAATGTCAAACGATATGTGTCTACATCTCTGCGCTGTGTCATAGCTGCCTCCTTTGGCCATTGCCTTACTAACGTATTCGTCGCGCGTCGGCGGATTCCTTTTTGCACTTCCCGTTTTCCTCTGTGTTATACTTCTACTATACTATAAATATGTAAATATAGTATTTTTTCGACAAGGAGAATGAATATGGACAGCGACCATCCCGGATGGCAAATCGCATTACTGTTAATTTTAATCATTGCGAACGGCGTTTTTTCCGCTACGGAACTCGCCATCGTCAGCGCCAAGAAGCCGCGTCTGGCGCAACGCGCGAGCCAAGGTGACAGCGGCGCGAAAGCGGCGCTTGAAATCGCGCAAGATCCGAACCAATTATTTTCCACCATTCAAATCGGCATCACCGCGATCGGCATCATCACCGGTATGGTCGGCGCGTCCACCTTATCGGATCCCTTGGCCGACGCGCTTACGCCGGCTCTGGGGCAATACGCGCAGGCCGTCAGCCTCTTTTTGATCATGGCCGTCGTCACGTTCTTGACACTGTTGATCGGCGAACTCGTGCCCAAACGCATCGCCATCAACTCTCCGGAAAGCGTGGCCAGCTGGGTCGCGCGCCCGATGAATCTTTTCGCGCGCATCAACCTGCCTTTAGTCTGGTTTCTGACGTTTTCCACCTCGGCCGTGTTGAAACTTCTCGGAATTAAAATCAAAGCGGAGCAACCGGTCACGGAAGAAGAAATTCGTTTCCTGATTCGGCAGGGCGCCCGTCTCGGCACCTTTGACGCCGACGAGCCCGAACTCATTGATCGTATTTTTCGCTTAAACGACATCCCCGCCGAATACATCATGACGGCGCGACCGCAGCTGGAATGGCTCGATCTCGCCAAAAGTGAAGAAGAGCTCGGCGCGCAACTGTTGCGCTCCACGCACACGCGCCTGCCCGTCGGCTACGAATCGCTGGATGATTTTCGCGGCATTGTCCAATTGCGCGATCTCTTACTATTGCGCCTGCGTCGTCCCGAAATGAGTTGGCACGCGCTCATCGCGCATTGCGTCACGACGCCTCTGTATATTCCCGAGACGCTTACCCTCAATAAAACGCTCGATCTCTTCCGCGCGAAAAACGCGCATGAGGCCATCATTTTGGACGAATACGGTTCGCCGGAAGGCATGATTACTCTGCACGATATTTTGGAAGAAATTTTGGGCGCCATGCCCGGCAGCGTCGCCGAACGCATCGAAGAACGCAATCGCATCGTCAAACGCACGCCGAATTCATGGCTCGTCGACGGACTGTTGCCGATCGAAGAATTTAAAGAATATTTTCAAATCACCGACGCGCTTCCCAAAGAGGGCGAAGATTTTTACAAAACGCTCGGCGGTTTCGTTATTTATCTCTTCGGGTATCTCCCCAAAGAAACCGAGATCATCTCGTATCGCAACATGCAGTTTGAGGTCATGGATAACGACAACTACCGCGTCGATAAAATCCTCGTCACCAAAAAGGCGCAAGGTCCCGACGGGGAAATCAAAGAAAGCTAGTTGCGTAATTTCCCCGCACGTTTTATAATGACGGTAGATAAAGGCAGTAACCGCCGCTCGTATCTATAGCAAGATTCTTTTCGGTACGGAACGTAATCGACTATCGGTCAGTGATTTCGAATCGTAGGAAGACGCAGCCTTTTCCGAGCGGCGGTTTTTGATTGCAAAAAATCGGTGAAACGGATAAAGAATAACGTTCACGGATAATCATAACTGCAAGCGGTACACCCTTCCCCTTTACAAATGAAGTAAATAAAAAAGCGACCCGACCGGAGCCTTGCTCCTCGAGTCGCTTTTTTGCATGCCGGCCGCCGCTGCCATTATTTTCTTTTCGCATTCCGGTTGACATATTAATCAGACAAATAAATTTATCAGAATATCAGTCAGATGAATCTCTATCTAATAATTTCTTATATGTAGAATCCATTCCCCATGCTCCCAATGGAGCCGTCACCACAATGGCCATCACCGCTACCGACAAAACAATGTTTCCGCATTCAAGTCCCGCCGCAAGCGGCACCGAACCAACCGCCGCCTGTACAGTAGCCTTCGGAAGATACGCAATCACGCAAAATAATCTTTCTTTCCATGTCAACATCGTTTTTGTCATGCACAGTAAAACGCCACAAGATCTAAAAAGCAGTGCCGTCAGAATCATTAATACGGCTATAATTCCTGCCTCTAATGTATAGCGGATATCTACTGCTGCGCCAACTAAAACAAACAGCATTACTTCCGCCGCAAGCCACAGTTTTCCAAATTTTTCAGATAATCGTTTCGATACAAAAACGGTGCTTTTCATTTTCAAAACACATGCCATGCTGACAACCGCCAATAAGCCTGATACCGCCACGATACCTTCCAACCAAGTTTCAATAGCAATCAGAAAAAAGGAAAAACCAAGGACGATAATTACTTTCATGCTGTTTCGTACGTAATACTTATGCGCATAAGCGGTTTCAAAAAACAGACACAACAAATAACCGACCAATGCTCCTAAAACAGCGCCAAGAATGATCGAAATCGGCACGTTGAAAAAGTCTGTAATGCCGGCGCTCCCACCTTGCGCCATGCCTAGAAATGTGGTGAATAATACAATTACAAAAATACCATCACAAGAAATACCGGCCATAATCATCTGTGGGATTGCTTTTTTTGTTCCATATTTATTTTCCATGAAATGTACCATTTGGGGCATGACAACCGCCGGAGAAGCAGCGCCTAAAACGGCACCCATAACCGCCGCGTCCATTCTTGTTATCCCAAGCATGACAGGCGCCAGCAAAATATACCCGATAATCTCGAAGGTAGCCGGTATAAAGGACAGTAAAACAGCCGGTCTCCCCACTTTCTTCAGATCGGCTAAGTCCAAAGATAATCCCGCTCTGAGTAAAATGATGATGAACGCCATTTTTTTCAAATCTGCGGAAATAGAAAGTAATGTAGGATCTAAAAAATCAAAAACAAACGGACCCAATACAATACCGGTCATTAACATGCCGATGATTTTAGGAAGTTTGAATTGCTGACAAATAGCCCCCATGGCTAAACCAAGAAGAAAAACGAGCGATAGTGATGTTAACATGAAAAATTCCCCCCTTAAACGCAAAAAGCTGATGACTTCTGCAACTAAAAGTAATTGTAGAAGTCATCAGCTTAATAAACGGTTTAGGTTACCCAAGGGAGAACTTCATTCCCTTTCATACTTCCTTAGAGTTGGATTCTATCCATTCCAAGGAGGTATCTGACGTATGATTGTTTTCGCCTCTTTAGAATACGGTCAGCAAATCTCCCACAGACTAAAAAGATTTATAAATTCAATTTATTTCATTTCATATTATATCATTTTTTTCGGATTATTTTGATAACTTTACTTCATTTATTTCCCTATTCGTATAACAAGATGACAACATGTAACTGCACTTCAGCACGCCCGCGAAATGTAGACTTTCAGCCCGTACGTACGCTTACAAAAAAGTCCATCCCCTGATATCAGGGAATGGACTTTTTATTTACTCTTCTTTCCGATAGACCCATGTGTAAATAGCGGGCAGGAAGAAAAGCGTGAGCAGGGTCGCGATGAGCAGACCGCCGGAGAAGGCGAAAGCCATCGGTCCCCAGAAGTAAGAACGCATCAGCGGGATCATGCCCAAAATCGCGGCGAGCGCGGTGAGCAGGATCGGCCGGAAACGCATCATGGCGGCGTTGACGACAGCCTCATGGAGAGGTTCACCGTCCGCGCGGTGCGTTTCGATCTGATCGAGCAGAATGATCGAGTTACGAATGATCATGCCCGACAGCGCAATGATGCCGAGAATGGCGACGAAACCGAGCGGTTTGCGCGTCAATTGTAAGGCGACGATGGAGCCGATCAGACCGAGCGGCGCGGTAACGGCCGCCATGAACATGAGTCGAATTTTGCCGAGCTGGAACATGAGGATCATGAGAATCACGAAGATCATGACCGGCATGACGACGACGATGGAGTTCACGGACGTATGACTGCGTTCGACACTGCCGTCATATTCGAGAGAATATCCCGTCGGCAGATTTTCACGGAAATCGGCAAGCGTTTTCGTGTAGATCCGCTCCGAAACGGTATCGGCCGGTGTATCATCGGCGACATTGGCGCGAATGGTAATGGTCGGCGTTAAGTTACGCCGCCAGATCATCGTATTTTCCGTGGTCGGCGTGAGCGTCGCGAATTGACCGAGCGGCACGTAACGACCGCCGCCGACAT
The DNA here is from genome assembly GCF_018373335.1 of Negativicoccus succinicivorans. Lineage (GTDB taxonomy): Bacteria > Bacillota > Negativicutes > Veillonellales > Negativicoccaceae > Negativicoccus > Negativicoccus succinicivorans_A. Next base: position 27,627 of record NZ_JAHAHH010000001.1, on the reverse strand, counting down.
GCACGGCAAGGTTCGCCAAATCGCCCAATTGCTGACGACCCGGCGGTAAACGGAATTTGACCGGTACGAGTTGATCGCCGAGGTAGGCCGACGATACCTGGTAGCCGGAAAGTTTGGTGTAAAGATCGGCGGCGACGGCGTAATTATCCGCGCCGAGTTGACGAATCCGGTCCTGATCGATTTTGACTTCGACGGACGGCGTCATCTGCGGCCAATCCATATTGACCAGACTGACTTCTTTATCCTGCTGCATCAGTTGCACGACTTCATTGGCGTACGTCTGCAGTTGCTCGGTATCCGGACCAGACAAACGATACATGATCGGATACGGCGCCGGAGGACCGGTTTGAATCAAACGAATATTGCTGCGGACATCGGGAAAATCATCCGCCAGCGCTCGCTCCACATCGGTTTGCAGGGAGCGACGCGCGTCAGCGTCGGTCGCGACAATGACCGTCTGCGCGTAGTTGGTGCGCGGCGGCACCGGTTCAAACGGCAAAATAAAGCGCGGCGCGCTTTCGCCGATGTAGCTGGTAACGGACTCAACACGTTTGTCCCCGTAAAAATGAGCCACGAACTCGTTGGTCATTTTTTTCGTCGCGGCTTGCGTCGCGCCGAGCGGCAATTCCGTTTCGACAATCAGTTCCGGTCGAACGGACGCGGGGAAAAATTCTTTTTTCAACAGCGGATAGGAAATCGCCGCGATCAGAAACGCGGCAATCGTCGCGATCACAACCGTCTTACGATAGCGCAAGACCGTTTCCAGCGAATTTTTAAATCCGTTCAATAACTTCTTCTGGAACGCGCCCCAACGTGTTTCCTTTTGTTCGTCCGGCGGCGTCACCTTAATCATTTTATAGCCCAATACGGGGCTGACGAGTACGGATGCGAACCAGGAAATTAAAAGCGCGATCGCGGTGACGGAAAAAAGACTCTCCGTGTATTCGGCGACAATCCCTTTGGCAAGACCGATCGGGATAAACGCGGCGGCGGTAATCAGCGTGCCGGAAAGCATCGGAAACGCGGTGATTTCATAGGCCGCGGTCGCCGCATGCAACCGATCCACGCCCTCTTCCAATTTGCGTTGCATCATTTCCACGACGATGATGGCGTCATCGACCAAAAGGCCGAGAGAAATGATCAGCGCGCCTAAGGAGACGACCTGCAAATCGATCGCGAAGTAATGCATGATGATGAAGGTCGCCGCGACAACGACCGGAATACACAGCGCGACGACCGTGCCGGAGCGCCACCCCAACGCGAGGAAGCTGACCAGCAACACAATCACAATGGCCTCGGCAAGCGCCCGTGTAAACTCATTAATCGCGCCGGTAACGACTTCCGGCTGGTTGGTGACCTGACCGATCTCCAAGCCCACCGGCAATTCATTTTTATACTGCGCGATCGCCTCCGTCAATTCATCGCCGAGATTCAAAACGTTTCCGCCCGGCGCCATGGAGATCGCAATGCCGACGGCTTCTTTCCCGTTGAACATCATGACCGGATTTTGCGGGTCGGCGTACGCCTGCTTGACGGTCGCGATATCACCGAGACGAATGGAGCGTTCGCCCATGTGAATGGACAAGTTTTGAATGGCTTCCGCGGAATCCAAAAGCCCCGTGATGCGCAACGCGACATTATGCGAACCGGTGCGCACCGAGCCGGCGGGCAGCAATGTGCCCTGCTGCTGCAGCATTTGGAAGACCATGCGCGGATCGATACCGAGCTGCGCCAGTTTCGCTTCTTCCATTTCGATATAAATCGTCTGCTCCTGGACACCGATCAATTTTACTTTTTGCACTTCGGGAATTTTTAAGAGCTCACGACGTAGAGTTTCCGCGTATTCCCGTTTTTCTTCGTAGGAAAAATCATCCCCGGTAAGCGCGTAAATCGAGCCGTAAACATCATCAAACCGATCATTCATGAACGGGCCGACGACGCCTTTCGGAAGCTCGCGCCAAACATCGTTGGTGAGATTGCGCACATCGGTCCAGGTCGGCCGCACGCTTTCTTTGGGAAGATCTTCGCGCAACCAAACGTAAATGACCGTGGTATCCCCGTTGGTGAAGCTTTTGATGTAATCGAGCCCCGGGGTATCCTGCAATTTCTGCTCGATCTTATCGGTGACCTGTTCGTTCATCTGCTCGGCAGTCGCGCCCGGCCAAGCCGCGGCGATCGTCATCGAGCGAATCGAAAAGTCGGGATCTTCCCGCCGACCCAAGTCAAAGAAACTCACGATGCCGGCAATTAATATCGAAACGATAAAAAAGTAAACGATAGGGCGGTGTTTGACCGCCCATCTCGCTAAGTTAAATGATTTCATATCCGGACCGCTTGCCCTTCCGTCAGATTTTGCGCACCGGCAACGACGACCCGATCCCCTTTATTGAGACCGGAGGTAATTTCCACCTGATCGCCTCGGTACGCCCCTGTCGTTACGTTAACAAGAGTGACTTTCTCATCCCGCACGACCCAAACGGCCGGCGTTTTGGATTGCGGCGCAAGCGCGCTCAAAGGTACCAGTATCTGCTCGCCGGAGGCGCCCGTGAAACGCACTTCGGCGGTACTGCCGAGTGCCAATTGCGCCGGCGGATCGCTGAGCGTCAACTTCGCGTCATAGGTTCCCGTTTTCGGATTCGGCGCCGGTGAAACTTCACGCATCACCGCCGTCGATTTTTGGTCCGGCAACGCCCAGAACGTCACTTCGGCGGAGCTGCCCACCGGATAATCAGAAATATTTTTTTCCGTAAGAGAAATTTGCACATCCAAACTGCTGTTATCGACGATCGCCACGACCGGCATGCCCGCGCCGACGACCTGGCCGATTTCCGCCATGATCATGCCGATAACACCGTCACGATCCGCCCGCAAGGTGGCGAACGATGCCTGATTTTGCGCCCGGTATAAAGCGGCCTGCGCCTGATCGTACTGCGCTTGCGCCAACTGCTGTTTACTGCGCACTTCGTCAATTTTCAGCGCGGAAATCGCGTCTTGCGCATAGAGAGTTTCCATACGCGAGAGTGTTTTATTCGCGAGTTCCAATTGTGCGGCGGCGGCGTCGACCTGTCCCTGCGCCGCGTCGACTTGCGCTTCCACATCATTCGCGTCTAACGAGAATAAGGGATCGCCCGTTTGGACACGATCGCCGGACTGCACGAATTTATGCACGATTTTCCCCGGAATTTGAAATCCTAAAGGAGATTCCGTGCGACCGTGCACCGTGCCGGAAAATGAATGTTCCGCAGCGGTTTCCGTCGCGCCGATCGTCATCGTTTTAACCAACGGCGGCGGTACTTCCGCTGTCGAACTTTTGCCGCATCCCCACACCGCCAAACATAATACCGTCAACATTAACCATTGCCACCAATGCTTCATTATGCTGCCTCCATCTATCGTCTTTTTGCCACGGCGATTTTTTTGTTTAGATATATTATAGCAATCGGCCTTGTAAATGGCGAATTATTATTTCTTTTTCTTGCATTGTTTAACTTTTTGTATAATAAAAAACGACCCCATTCGGGATCGTTTTTATTGTGATTCAGTCATCGACTTCTTCGCCGCTTTGCGCGAGCAATTCATCGTCATGCGGATCCAAATTGACTTCTTCCAGCGGAATTAATTTCGTTTTGTATTTCAGTTTGTACCAGAAATGCACGGCAAGGAATACCGGAATGCCGACGTACGCGACGCTGGCGCCATACCAGTCAATTTCCTGACCGGTAAATGCGGTGTAGTTCTGCCCCGCCATAACAATCAGACACAGGACCAACGCGAAGATCGGACCGAAGGGATACAGCGACGCTTTATACGGTAAATCATTCAAATCGTAACCCTGGCGAATATACGCGCGACGGAAACGATAGTGACAAATCGCGATGCCCACCCAGGTAATGAAGCCCGCCATGCCGCTGATGTTGATCAGCCAATTGTACGTGACGCCGTCCCCAATGAGACTCGTGAGAAATGCGACAATACCGAACGCAGCCGTCGCAAATAACGCATTGGTCGGAATACCGCGTTGATTGACTTTCAGAAACGCTTTCGGCGCTTTGCCTTCTGCGGCCAACGCGTACAGCATACGGGTCGATACATACACGCCCGAGTTGCCCGCCGAAAGTACCGCCGTCAAAATAACGGCATTTAAAATGCCCGCCGCCGCCGGTAAACCGAAACGTTCAAAAACGAGCGTAAACGGACTGATGGAAATATTTTCCACCGAACTGTTCAAAAGGTTGGGATCCGTATACGGAATCAGGAAGCCGATGACCGTAAAGGAACCGAGATAAAACAGCAGAATACGCCAGAAAATCGTATTGATCGCTTTCGGTACGTTTTCTTTCGGATTTTCCGATTCGCCCGCGGCGACACCGATCATTTCCGTGCCCTGGAACGAGAATCCGGCGATCATGAAAATCCCGAGAACGGCCGCCCAGCCGCCGACAAACGGCGCCTCTCCGACCGTCCAGTTCGTAAATCCGGGCGATTCCGCGCCAATACCGAGGATCAACAATGCGCCGACAAAGAGGAACACGATGACGGTCATGACTTTCACGCCGGCAAAAATAAATTCACTTTCACCGAATAAGCGCGTCGACATATAGTTTAAGCCGAAGATCAGAACAAAAAATAACGCGCTCCAGACAATGGACGGTGTATCGGGGAACCAATACTTCATAATCAGAGCACTGGCGACCAGTTCCGCCGCCAATGTAATGGCCCAATTGAACCAGTAGTTCCAACCGAGTGCAAATCCGAATGCCTCATCCACAAATCGCGCGGCGTACGTTCCGAATGAACCGGAGACCGGCATGTAAGTGGCCATTTCCCCCAAGCTCGTCATCAAGAAATACACCATGATACCGATGAGTGAATATGCGAGCAGCGCACCGCCCGGGCCCGCTTGGGAAACCGATTCCCCACCGGCCACGAAAAGGCCGGTACCGATGGCGCCGCCAATGGCGATCATGTTCATATGACGTGCTTTCAGACTGCGTTTCAATTTCGGAGCATTCTCTTCTCCCGGAAGATAGCCGTCTGTCAAATGAGGTTCCGCCATCTATCATCACCTTCTTTTCCTTTTTTTATTAGGTCAATTATAGCATTAAGGTCTGAAAATGCAAGCCAAAATACTTTTTTTCGTAAAAATTCCTTTTTGTTATTATTTTTCCCCCTACTTCATCATTTTTTCTCCGGTTTCCATTGATTTTGACACTATTTTAACAAATTAATCTGCGTATATAGTAGATGAAGAATAGTATATTACTTTTTATTCCCATATATGGTACTAAGATCATTTCAGTCGATTTTTATTTTTGATGTGACATTTCACTATCCGTGAATGGATTCATACCATTCATACGCGTACATTTGACGGAAAATTCGCACAAAAAAACGGCCGAAGCCGTTTTTTATAAATCGAGGTTGGTAACATTTTTCGCGTTTTCCTGAATGAAACGCCGCCGCGGTTCGACTTTGTCACCCATCAGTACGGTGAAAATCCGATCCGCCGCCATGGCATCTTCCATGCCGACCTGCAACAGCGTGCGATACTGCGGATTCATCGTCGTATCCCAAAGTTGTTCGGAGTCCATTTCGCCGAGACCTTTGTACCGTTGCACGGTGATATTTTCCCGGCCGACCTCATCGAGTTTTTCCGCCAGCTCTTCGTCACTGTACATGTACCATTTGCTGCGCCCTTTGCGCAATTGGTACAGCGGCGGCTGCGCGATATAAATGTGCCCCTCTTCCAATAATGGAGTGAGGTAGCGGTAGAAGAATGTCAACAGCAAGGTACGAATATGCGCGCCGTCGACATCGGCATCCGTCATGATGATAATTTTATAATAACGCAATTTACTGAGATCAAATTCCTGTCCGATGCCGGTACCGAACGCCGTAATCATCGAACGAATTTCTTCATTATTTAAAATGCGATCCAAGCGCGCTTTTTCAACGTTCAAAATTTTACCGCGCAGGGGCAAAATCGCTTGGAAGCGACGATCGCGGCCGGATTTCGCGGAGCCGCCCGCGCTGTCACCTTCGACGAGATAAATTTCCGTCATTTCCGGATTGCGTTCAGAGCAATCGGCAAGTTTGCCGGGTAAGCTCGAGACTTCGAGCGCGTTTTTACGGCGCGTCAATTCGCGCGCTTTGCGGGCCGCTTCCCGCGCGCGACTGGCAAGCAATGCCTTTTCAATAATTTTTTTGCCGTCGACCGGATGTTCTTCCAGATAAATGCGCAAGCCTTCCGAAATCAGCGTATCGGCAATCCCTTTGACTTCGCTGTTGCCGAGTTTCGTTTTCGTCTGGCCTTCGAACTGCGGATTGGGAACTTTCACGCTGATAACGGCGGTTAAACCTTCGCGCACGTCGTCACCGGAAAGATTGTCCTCATTTTCCTTAATCAGACCGGAACGCCGCGCATAGTCGTTGATCGTGCGCGTCAACGCGGCGCGGAAACCGGATAAATGCGTGCCGCCTTCAATGGTGTTGATATTGTTGGCGAAAGAGTACACATTTTCGCTGAAACCGTCATTGTACTGCATCGCGATTTCGATAAAAATGCCGTCGCGATCCCCTTCAAAGTCAATGACATTCGGATGAATGGTCGATTTATTCGTATTCAAATATTCGACGAAGGATTTCAGACCGCCTTCATAATGGTAACTTTCAGAATATTTTTCATCGTCGCGTTCGTCCGTTAATGTAATGCGCAGTCCTTTATTTAAGAACGCAAGTTCGCGGAAACGCGACGCGAGCGTGTCGAACGAAAATTCCACGCCTTCCGTGAAAATTTCTTTATCCGGTAAAAAGGTCACTTTGGTGCCGGTCGTTTCGACATGGCCGTACGAATGCAAAGGCTCACTGATATGACCGCGGGCGAAAGCGATTTCATGCGTTTGACCGCCGCGCTGTACCTGTACGTCCATTTTTTCGGACAAGGCATTGACGACGGATACGCCGACGCCGTGCAAACCGCCCGAGATCGTATAGCCGCCACCGCCGAATTTACCGCCGGCGTGAAGCACCGTCAACACGACTTCGATCGCGGGACGACCGGTTTTATGCATATCGACAGGAATGCCGCGGCCGTCATCGACCACGGTCACGCTGTTATCTTGATGAATCGTGACTTCAATATGAGTACAGAAACCGGCCAATGCTTCGTCAATGGAGTTGTCCACCACTTCATACACCAAATGGTGCAGACCGCGCGACGAAGTATCGCCGATGTACATACCCGGACGTTTACGAACGGCTTCCAAGCCTTCCAGGACCTGAATATCCTGCGCGCCGTAGCCGGTTTTACGAGTGTTTTCCGCCATAGTTTCCTCTTTTCAAAATTTTTATCTTAATATATACAGTATACTATAAATAATTTGAAAAATATACTTATTTTATCAAAATAAGCCCGTTACGGGCCTTTTTTGATTTTTATATGGGGTAAGAGTCGAGGCGAATAAAATTCGCTTATTTTTTATTTTACGTTATTTATCTTCCGCTTTACGCGCGAACTTCGCCAAGAGATTTCGGACATGATCCTCCGTCAGTTCCTGCGGTTCGATGCCGGTGAGTAAACTCGCGAGCATGACCTGCTCCGCCGCCGTTTCCACACGGTGATAGATATGATCGAGCGTGCGATAGATCAAGTATTGCCGCGCCTGCGCATACATGCTCTCGCTCGTGCCCACAGCCGCTATGATATCCCGATACGATGCGGCCGGATGCTCTTTCAGATAGCGGGTGACGGCGTGACGTTCTTGCGCCTGCGCGCGCAACTTACACATTTCACAAGTACCGTCGACCGCGTCCGTCAACTGGTGGCAGACTCCGCAGGGTACAAAACCCGCTTCCCGTCGCGCCAATTCCAGCGCCAGTTGCCGTTCGCGCAAATGAATCAACGATTGTTTTAAGGTCGGATCCGGTACCGCCGCAAAAAACGCGGCCACTTCTTCTTTCTGCGCCGCGGTCAATGCGGGAATATGCTCCTGTATCCTTTTTTCCGCCGCTTTCTTTGGCGCCTGTTGCGCGCGGCGACCGGTGCCAAATTTCAAATCTGTGATGGTGTATTCCGGAAATCGGTCGGCCAATTTTTTGATAATTTTTTCCCGCTGAATAAAAAGTTCATTCAACCAGACGGAATTATCCGCAAGCACCGTGACCATCGCGCCGTCATACTTACCGATAAAGGATTTTTTCGCCAGTATTTTGCCGACGACTTCGGGCCAGCTTTCCTGCAATCGGTACAACCGCATTTGCGGCTGGTCTTTCCATTGCTCCGTCCAGACGGCGAGCGCCTGTTGTAAAGGACTTAAATTATGCGCCATGGGATTTCTCCAAGCAACGCATATCGACCGGTTCCGGCAACCGGTTCGGACGATACGCGGCGGTCATGATCAATTGCAACTGCCGATCGGCGGTCCAGCGTAACAATTCCTGTTGCCGTTCCTCATCAAGTTCGCTGAGGACATCGTCCAACAGCAACACGGGTAATTCGCCGACATGTTCTTTTAAATACGTGGTTTCGGATAATTTTAACGCCAAAATGGCGAGCCGCTGCTCGCCCTGCGATCCGTAATCGGCCAAATTTTTATCCTCATGGTAAAACACCACATCGGCACGATGCGGTCCGATGGAGGTAAAACCGCTTTTCAAATCACGTTCCAGCGTTTCTTTATATAGATGTAAATACTCCTCTTTGGAAATATCTTCACTTTTGGCATACGAGCGCAGGTATTTCAAATGCACGTTGAGATCTCCGGCTGACCAGGTTTGCGATGTCGGTCCGACCAGCCTGTTCCACTCCTCCAACGCCTGCAATCTCGCGCGGGTAATATAGACGGCCTGCGTCGCCAGCTGCTCATCCCACGGTGTCAAATCCGCCGCCCGCTGCGCTTTCAGCAGTTGGTTACGCTGCGCCAAAATCCGATTGTAGCGCAGTAACGCATCATAATATAGCGAGTTCGCCCGCGCCAAACTCAAATCCAAAAAACGGCGCCGCCCCTGCGGACTGCCTTTGATCAATTGCAAATCATCCGGCCCGAAATAAACGGTGTGCAATGTCCCGACCAATTCTTTTTGGCGAACCGGCGTCGCATTGATCCACATTTCTTTGCGTTTATTTTTATATAAATTGATTTGAATTTTTTGCGCGACTTCATGGCGCGTAAAATCGACCCGAACAGCGGCGCTTTCCGCGCTGTGACGAATCATCAGCCGATCATGACTCGTGCGCGGCGATTTTCCCACGGAAGCGAGATACATCGCTTCCAAAAGATTCGTTTTGCCGCAACCGTTCGGGCCGTAAAGCAATGTCGTCGGAGCGGAAAGCGTCAGCGAATATTCCGCATAGCTGCGAAAATCCGTCACCGCAACGGTGGCGATTTTCATGCTTCGGACACAACCGCGAAGCTGCCCTGATCGGGCACATCGACGCGATCATTGGCGGTAATTTTTTTGCGAACTACGGTGCAAGGTTCGCCGTTGACCCAAACTTCACCGCTGCGGATCAATAGTTTCGCCTCCGCCCCCGAACCCACTACGCCGGCGAGTTTCAGCAGTTCATTTAACGCGATGAAAGGCGTATGAATCGTAATTTCCCGCATCTTAATGTCCTCGCATCGGCGTGACCACATACCGGTAATCCGGATCGTTTTCCTGTTCCACAAGCATCGGTCCGTTTTGCAGGATGTGCAGGGTAATTTTATCGCCTGTCGAACGTTTTAAAATATCGAGCAAGTAGAAGCAGTTGAACACGATTTCCAATGCTTCCCCCTCATAGGCCACCGGTAATGTTTCTTCCGTGCTCCCCACTTCGGCGCTCGTCGCGCTGATTTCCACACTGTCGTTACCCCATTTTAAGGTAACAGTTTTATACGCCATGTTGCGCGAAATTAAGGCCGCTCGTTCCAACGCCGCGGTAAATTCGCGCCGATCGATAACCGCCTTCGCATCAAAACGCGCCGGGAACACGCGTTCATAATCCGGAAATTCGCCCGCGATCAGATTGGACACGAAATACACGCCCGCAAATTCGAACGCGACATAGTCGCGACGCCAGGAAATCGTCACATCGACCGGTTCATTCATCGGCAACAGACGCACGACATCGGCGAGCACGCGTTCGGGAATTACCAAACGCACCGGCTGCGCCAACGCATCCGCCAGCGCTACTTCACGCAATGCCAATCGGTGCGTATCGGTAGCGACCATGCGCGCCGCTTTCTCCCCCGCCTCCAACAAAATGCCGCTGAAAATCGGACGTTGGTTGTCGCCCGCGACAGCGAATTGCGTCAGACTGTACATATCGCGCAGCTGATCGCTAGGCAACGTAAATTGTTGGGGATTATCCAATTCATCCAAACGGGGAAATTCGCCGGCGACGCCGGTTACCATTTCATTTTCACTGCGTCCCGCGCGAATCAATAATGTGGATGCACCGGTCTGACTTTGGATTTCCACCGTACCCGCCGGCAGCTTTTTGATCAATTCCGGCAAATACGCGGCCAATACGACTGTTTCACCCGGTTCGGTGACGGTCGCCGGCGTGCGGACCCGTACACTGACCTGGTAATCCGTCGCCTGTATTTCCAACATATTGTCGGCAGCGCTCAATAAAATTCCCGCATACGCATTATTACCGACTTTCGGTGCGGCGGCGCGGCTGACTTGGTCCAATGCCGATTGTAAAGCTTGGGTGGGTAACGATAATTTCATGATGGCCTCCTTACGATGGCGATTTTTGATTGTTTACAGTTAAAAAATAGCAGTAGTAGTAGACGCGGTGGAAAAGTGGATAATGCGGGCAAAGCTTGTAAATGTTATTCGCATTGATGTGAATAAGTCGGTGGATAAAAGATAAAATTGCGCTCCTTATCCCTCATACCCGCCGATAAAGTGGATAACATCCGAAATTATCCACGTCATTTTCGCTCTTCATCCGCTGGTTATCCGCCGGTCAAAAATTGCCGGATCTGTTTTATCTCTTCCTGCAGCTTGATATTGGTTTGCAGTTCTTTATAAATTTTGTCGTAAGCGTGCATGACGGTCGTATGGTCATTTTTGTTAAAAGCCGCCGCGATTTCTTTAAAGGATAAATCCAACATGTCACGGCAGAGGAACATGGCGATTTGCCGCGGGAACACGATATTTTTCGGACGTGTTTTGCCGACGAGTTTATCACGGCGAATTTTATAAAAGCTCGCGACTTCGTTGATGATAATATCCGGATTCAAAATAATGCGGCGTTCGGCCGGCAGGATATCGGCCAGTTGCTGCTGCGCCCACTCGACCGTAATCGGTTCCGGCGATAATGACTGTAATGTGGCGATGCGATTAAACACGCCCCCCAGTTCCCGAAAGTCTTCGGTAAAATTTTCCGCGAGAAAGGATACGACTTCGGTCGGAATCGAAATGTCCGCCGCGGCCGCTTTTTTCTGTAAATAGGCGCTGCGGATTTCAAAGTCCGGCGGTTGAATTTCAACGACCAGACCCATGCGGAAACGCGAGATCAGTCGCTGCTCGACTTTTTCCATATTTTCCGGCAGCCGATCGCAGGTCATGACGATTTGTTTCTTACTGTTCAGCAGTTCATTAAACGTGTGGAAAAACTCCAATTGCGTACCGTCTTTTTTGCCGAAAAACTGCACGTCATCAATGAGCAGATAATCGACGGAACGATATTTTTCCCGAAAGGCGCGGTTATGCTCCACTCCTTTTTGCGTCAGCGCGGAAATGAAATCATTGGTAAAATCTTCACTCGTGAGAAATAAAAACTTCTTTTCCGGCGTGTGGGTGCGCACATAGTTGCAAATGGCGTGCATCAAGTGGGTCTTGCCGAGTCCTGAAGGTCCGTAGATGAATAACGGATTTTGGTACTGCGCCGGTTGTTGCGCGACGGCGAATGCCGCGCTGCGCGCCAACGTATTGGAATTGGAAACAATAAAATTGTCAAAGGTGCAGGCGGGGTCGATGGGAATCGAATGTTTGCCGAAGTTGTACTCACTTTCCGGCGCCGCGGGGATTTGTACTGCAGCGGCTGGTGGAGTGCTCGGCGAGGTTTCCTGCACGACGGTTTGTGTCGGTTTGGGAAGTACCGGCACCGGGGGTTCGGGCAATGTAAAAGTTTCCGTGGTGTTTGTCGACGGCAACGGCGGTATCGGTACGTCCGTCGCTTGGGGCAAGGTGATTTGCAATGTGAGCGGCCGCGCAGCCACTTCGTTGACAGTTGCCTGCAAATCGCTCAAGAGATTTTTTTCGAGCCAAATTTTTAAAAACGGTTTGCTTACTTGCGCCGTCAATGTGTCTTCCGTTAATGTCAGCGGCAAGACATGCGACATGAGCCAGTTCAACATCTCCGGGGAAATCCGTTCGCCCAGTCGGGCCAGTACGGTTTCCCAAAAATCAAAAATATCGGTCATAAAATTCTCCGTGAAAATGGTGGAAATAAAAGTGAAAGTATTGCAAAATAAGGGTTTAATGCTGTGGACAATGAGGATAAGTCAGTGGACAACTCCGTGTAAATGTGTCTTTATTCTAGCAGATATCCACCAATTTTAGAATAGCGCAAACAAAAACCGGACGGAAATTTTCCGACCGGTTTTTTATCGGTTAGACAGTTGTCGGTGTTTTTTTCACGAGCTTCACATAGCAGAGCGCCAGAATGAAACCGACGACCGCAAAAGATACCCAGCCCAAACCGTAACCGAATAACGGTAAATTCGTTGCCATCCAGTTCGTGAGAGCCGGCATTTCAAAACCTGCGGTGCGCAATCCGTCATAGAGCGCGGGAACCAATGTAAAGAGTTGCGTAATGAGGTAACCCGCCTGGCGATTGTCAAAAAGCGGTGCCAAAAACGTCAGCGCCATCATCACCATCGTCAAGGGATACAGGAACATCAGCACCGGAATCGCGGCGGAAATGATCGTCGACAAACCGAACATGCCGATTACCGCGGAAAATAAGGAGAAGATGCATACCCACGCGCGATAAGAAAGCGCCGGAACCAATTCGTTGAAGTAGGTGGAGCAGGAGGTAATCAAACCGATGCTTGTCGTCAAACACGCCAGGACGACAATGACGGCCAAAATGAATGCGCCCGGATCGCCAAAGTAAAACTGCGTCGAAAGCGAGAGAACCGGCGCGCCCGTTTCCTGCATGCCGATGCCGGTGACGCTGGTCGCGCCGATGTTGCCGATAAAGACATAGACAACGCCCAGGCAGATCGCGGCAATCAAGCCGGATTTAAACGTAGCCGCCGCGATATCACGCTCAAATTCCGCGCCGTACTGTTTGACGGATTTGACGATGATGATGCCGAAGACCAAGGACGCCAACGCATCCATCGTGTTGTAACCGTCCAGGAAGCCCTGCGCAAACGCCAGACCGGAAGTAGCGTATGTCGGCGTCGGAGCTTGCATCGGTCCGATCGGTGAGAGAAGGGATTTTACGATCAGTATGCCGAGAAATAAAAGTAAGAGCGGCGTCAATACTTTACCGATACGCGAAACGAGCTTGGCCGGCGAAATGGAAAACCACCACGAAAGGCCGAAGAACACGGCGAGAAAAATCGATAACTCCAAGTTGCCGGCGCCGGCGCCCAAAAACGGTTTGATGCCGATTTCATACGACACCGTTCCCGTACGCGGGATGGCGAAAAACGGTCCGATTGTCAGGTACAATAAAATGGTAAATAAAAGACCGAAGACGGGATGGACACGCGATGCGAGATCCTGCAGGTCGCGACTGCCGGAGTAGCCGATGGCCATAACGCCCAACAAAGGCAGACCGACGCCGGTGACTAAAAAGCCCAGAATCGCTTCCGGAAAATTCAAGCCGGCATGTTGTCCCAGAGAGGCCGGGAAAATCAAGTTTCCCGCTCCGAAAAATAATGCAAATAACATGAGGCCTATGGATACATAGGCAGAGCGAGAAATGGTCTGTCCTCGCATTTTCATCACCCCTTAATAGATATTTCACTAATTATAGCACAGGCGGACAACACTTCAAGTAAAAAATGAAAATTTTGGCAAAAATTTTTCATATATATTAAGTACCGAATAATTCTTTGCGCAATGACAAGCCTTTTGATTGACAGCGACAAACTTTTTCAATATAATTACTTTGTTATGGTATGAACTGATTCACCTAATGCTAGAAGGAGGTGCAGACATGAAACGGACGTATCAACCGAGTGTGCTTTGGCGCAAACGTACCCACGGTTTTCGGGAACGCATGAAAACTAAAGGCGGCCGCATGGTCTTGAAAAGAAGAAGATTGAAAGGCAGAAAAAAATTATCCGCCTAAGCGAGAGGCGATACAAAGAACTTGGCCTCGGCCAAGTTCTTTGTGTACATAAGGGACGGTTGTCATGCACGAATTGAAAAAAGGGGATCGAATTACGCAGGGCCATGAGTACCGGCGTGTCTACCAACACGGTCGTGCCGTGATTGCCAATCGTCTGGTACTGTATGTGCTGCCGCGACAGGGCGAACCCACACGGGTCGGCTTTGTCACCGGCAAAAAGGTAGGAAATGCGGTCGCGCGAAATCGTGCGCGCCGTTTGCTTCGCGAAGCGTATCGCCTGCATCGGCCGCAGCTGAAACCGGGCTATCACCTGGTTCTGGTGGGACGTAAGCGGTTGGCGCAAGCGTCATATGCGGAAGCGGAGCGGGATTTATTATATGTGCTCAGAAGGGCGAAACTTTTGCAATGCTGACGCGTATTTTAATCGGTATGATCGACTTTTACCGTCGCTTTCTTTCACCGTTGAAACCGCCGACATGTCGTTTTTATCCGACGTGCAGCAGTTATGCCCGCGAAGCGATTATACGCTTCGGACCCCTGCAGGGAAGTTGGCTGGCGTTGCGACGCCTGCTGAAGTGTCATCCCTTGCATTCGGGGGGCTATGATCCTGTACCGCCTGCCCGCGCATCCTTAAAGGAGGAACCGAGTGAGTATATTCAGTGATGCCATTGATTTTTTAGCGTCAATCATGCAGCATTTCTTGTCGTTTTGCTACCAATTGACGCAGATGGCGGGATTCCCGAGTTACGGGATCGCAATTATTGTAATGACGATTCTGATTCGCGTGTTGCTTTTGCCGCTGGCGATTAAGCAGATCCGCTCGATGAAGAGCATGCAGGAAATGCAGCCGCGCCTTCAGGAGATTCAAAAGAAATATAAAGGGGATCCGCAACGGATTCAAATGGAAATGACGAAGATGTATCAGGAGATGGGTGTCAATCCGCTGTCGGGCTGCTTGCCGATGCTGATTCAGATGCCGTTTCTGATTTCGATTTTCTACGCGTTGCGCAGTTACCAATACGATCCCGAATATATCAGCTTCTTATGGCTGCCGAGCCTGGGCGCGACCGATCCGTTCTATATTTTACCTGTTTTGTCCGCGCTGTCGACGTTCATCATGCAAAAGCAAACGATGAGCAGCAACAATCCGGCGGGTTCTATGGCGGCGCAGCAGCAAAAAATCATGCTGGTCTTTATGCCGCTTTTCATCGGCTACATCAGCTTAAGTTTTCCGAGCGGTCTGGTTATTTATTGGGTAGTTTCCAACTTATTCCAGATGGCGCAACAGTTTATCATGTTTCGTGAAAAGCCGAAGGGAGCAGGTGCCAAATGAGCCATCCAATCGAATTTACGGGCAAAACCGTGGAAGACGCTACCGCGAAAGCATTAGCAGAGCTGAAAGTCACGCGCGGTGAAGTAAATGTAGACGTTCTGTCGGAAGGGTCAAAGGGTATCTTCGGTATCGGCGCGAAAGATGCGCGGATTCTGGTCACCAAATTGTATGGTAGTCTGACGGAATCGGAAGTCGATGAAGAGACCGCGAAAGCGGATTATATTGTGCCGCGCGAAGAATTGACGGAAGCTTCGAAGCGCCAGGCCAAAATGTCCGCAGGTCTTGAAAACGCCACCGGTATCGAAGTGCAAAACGAAGAGCCGGTCATCGAAACACCGGCGACCGTTGTTGAACAGGAGACCCAAGCGGCGGAAGAAACGCTGCGTCCGGAGGCGGAAGCGGCAGCCACGGCGCATGTAGCGGATAACGACGCGGTGGCGAATACTCGTTCCCAAAGCGCATTTTCGGCGGAAGAACAGGCGGAAACGGCGCAGCGCGCTAAAGCCTTTTTGCAATCCGTCACCGATGCGATGGGACTCGATGTGATGATTGAAAAGCGAATGACTGCGGAACGCATTTTATTGCAATTACACGGTCGCGGGTTAGGCGTTTTGATCGGTAAGCACGGCAAGACGTTGGACTCGTTGCAGTACCTGACCAATTTAGCGGCCAATCAGAGCGGTCGCGGTCGGTATTTCGTCATGCTCGACGTAGAAGATTACCGCGAACGTCGGCAAGCGACGCTGGAATCGCTGGCGATCCGCCTGGCGAATCGCGTCAAACGCAGCCAACGCCCCTTGGTGTTGGAGCCGATGAATGCGTACGAACGCAAAATTATTCATCTGACATTGCAGGACGATCCGGACGTCTACACGAAGAGTGAAGGCGAACTGGACAATCGCCACTTGGTGATTCACTACAAGCAGTAAACGCATTACAGACCGGGGCGATCCCGGTCTTTCTTTTTCTGAGGAGAATTATGTATAACGAAGATACCATTGCCGCGATCGCAACGCCGTTCGGCACGGGCGGAATCGGTATTATCCGAATCAGCGGGCCGGATGCGCTCGCGCTCGCCGCGCGCGTTTTTCGGCCGTACACGCCGCTCGACTGGAGTCAGGCGCGCGGGTTTCGGGCGCATTACGGTCACATTGTAGCGAACGGGCAAACGATGGACGAAGGCATTTTGCTCGTCATGCGCGCGCCGCGTTCGTATACGGGTGAAGATGTCGTGGAATTGCAACTGCACGGCGGGATGCTGGTGTTGCAGCGCAGCTTGCAGCTCTGTCTCCAAGCGGGCGCGCGCTTGGCGGAGCGCGGTGAATTTACCGAACGCGCCTTTTTGAACGGGCGTATTGATTTGACGCAGGCGGAAGCGGTGGATGATATTATTACCGCGAAAAGCGAAGTCGGCTTAGGCGTGGCGGTCGGTCAACTGACGGGTAAGCTTTCCCGCTGGGTGGAAGCGACGGGCGCGGCGGTGACAGAGCTCGTGGCCTCACTGGAAGCGGTGATCGATTATCCCGAAGAGGATTTGGCGGAGCTGACGCCGGCGGAAATCGATACGAAGCTGACCGCGATCATTACCGAATTGGAAACGATGATCGCCCGCGCGGCGGCGGGAAAAGTTTGGAAAGAGGGCTTAAAAACCGTTATCGCGGGCTTGCCCAATGCGGGCAAATCGAGCCTTTTGAATCAATTGCTGGCGGAAGAGCGCGCGATTGTAACGGATATTCCCGGGACGACACGCGACACGATTACGGAATCGGCGCTGATTCACGGTATTCCGCTGGTGCTTGTGGACACCGCGGGTATTCGTGAAGCGAGCGATCAAATCGAGCAAATGGGAATTGCGCGCACGCACCGCGAACTCGCGCAGGCGGATTTGATTCTCGCCGTGCTGGATGCATCGCAGCCACTGACGGCGGAAACGCGCGCGTGGCTTGCGACCTTGCAAAATAAAGCGGCGATTTTACTGTTGAACAAAACGGATTTGCCCTTGCAGGCGGATCTTGCCGAGGTGGAGACGCTCACCGGCGGCATCCCGCAGGTAGCGATCGCGGCGCGCACGGGCACCGGTATGGACGAACTTGGCAACGCGTTGGCGACCTATGTCGAGCAACACCGGCTGCAAGCCGGCGCGGACAGCGTTCTTTTGACGAATGTACGTCAGGAGGATTTGGCGCGTCGAGCGCTCGACGCATTGCGTTCCGCGCAGCAGGGTTTGCATGAAGGCTTGATGGAAGATCTGATTACGGAAGATTTACGGGCGGCTTGGGACGCGTTGGGCGCGATTGTCGGGCGAAATCCCGAGGCAAGTATTACCGATGAGATTTTCCGACGTTTTTGCGTCGGTAAGTAAGGGGAAGAGCATGTACGAAGTAGCAAGTTACGATGTGATCGTGATCGGCGCGGGCCATGCGGGCTGTGAGGCGGGACTCGCCGCGGCGCGTCTGGGAGCGCGTACTTTGCTGTGCACGATCAGTTTGGAAAATATCGCAATGATGCCGTGCAATCCGGCGATCGGCGGTCCGGGCAAGAGCCAGCTCGTGCGGGAATTGGACGCGTTGGGCGGACAAATGGGGATTGTCGCCGATGAAACGGCGATTCAGATGCGCATGCTGAATCGCGGCAAAGGTCCGGCCGTCCACGCATTGCGCGCGCAAAATGATAAAAACGCATACCATCGCCGCATGAAACAGATCGTTGAAAACGAACCGCGCCTGGACGTCAAGCAATTGATGGTAACCGATCTTTTGGTAGAGGACGGTCGCGTAACCGGCATTAAAACGGAGTTGGATGAAGCGTATCGCGCAAAAGCGGTTGTATTGGCGACAGGAACGTATTTACAAGGTGAAATTCTGATCGGTACGCATAAGTACAGCGGCGGTCCGAACGGCTACCGCGCGAGTTTGAAGCTTGCCGATTCATTGCGGGCGCATGGCGTCGAACTGCGTCGTTTCAAAACGGGCACACCGAGTCGCGTCGATTTGCGCACGCTGTCGCTTGAGCGCATGGAACGGCAGGACGGCGACAAGGATTTCCATACATTTTCCTTTTTATCCGAACGCAAAGACCGCAACGCGACTTGTTGTTGGCTGACCTATACCAACGCGGAAACGCATGCGATCATTCGCGCCAACTTAGATCGAGCTCCTTTATACGCGGGGCTGGTGCACGGCGTCGGCGCGCGCTATTGTCCTTCGATTGAAGATAAAGTGGTGCGCTTCGCGGATAAAGAGCGGCACCAACTCTTCATCGAGCCGGAAGGTTTGGAAACCAACGAAATGTATGTCCAGGGCATGTCGACATCCTTGCCGATGGACGTGCAGTATGCTTTTTTGCGCACGATCCCCGGCTTGGAGCATGTCGAAATCATGCGTCCGGCGTACGCGATTGAATATGAATGTCTGGACCCGTTGCAGCTGACGGCGGGTTTGCGTTATAAAAAATGCGACGGACTTTTTTCCGCCGGACAGGCGAACGGAACCTCGGGTTATGAAGAAGCCGCGGCGCAGGGTTTCATCGCCGGCGTTAACGCGGCGCATTACGTGCTCGGTAAAGAACCGTTTACGCTGACGCGCGCGCAAGCCTACATCGGCACGCTGATTGACGACTTGGTGACGAAAGGCACGAATGAACCGTATCGCATGATGACGAGCCGCAGTGAATATCGTCTGCTATTGCGTCAGGACAATGCGGATTTGCGTTTGACGCCGTTCGGGCGTACACTCGGTTTAGTAAGTGACGCGCGTTGGGCGCGGTATGAAGCGAAACGCGCCGCGGTGGAAGAAGGGCATCAAAAATTGCAGGCGACGATGCTCACGCCGACGCCGGAAACGAATGCCTATCTCACGAGCTTGGGAAGCGCCGCGTTGAAAACCGGCACAACCGCCGCGCAACTATTGCGGCGACCCGAGCTTTCGTATATGGATATCGCGCGTTTACTCGGCTGGGACGATCCGGGCATCGATGTGCGGGAAGAATTGTCGGTTTCGACCAAGTACGAAGGGTATATTACGAAGCAACAGGAACGCATTCGCCGCCAACAGAAAATGGAAACAACGCAACTCGCGGATGATTTGCCGTATGATACGTTGCGCGGCATTTCGATCGAAGCGCGGCAAAAGTTGCAGCAGATTAAACCGGCCACATTAGGTCAGGCCTCGCGCGTTTCCGGCGTTTCGCCGGCGGATATTACCGTATTGATGATTTATTTGGAGCAAAAACGGCGACAGGGAGTCGATCATGATGCCTGAAACGACAACGCTCAGCCCGGAACAAATAACAGCGGCGGCAACGTCGCTGGGGATCGCATTGACGCCGGAGCAAAGTCAGGCGTATGCGGCGTATTATACTGCGGTAATCGAGCAAAATCGGGTGATGAATTTGACATCGATCACCGAGCCGCAGGAATTTTTGGCGAAGCATTATATTGATTCGTGGCTGGGCTATGATCCCGCGTATTTTCCGGCGCGTTCGCGCGCGCTTGATCTCGGTACGGGCGGCGGTTTTCCCGGTATCCCGCTGGCGATTCTTACACCGAATGTCGAATGGACATTGCTCGACTCCGTCGGTAAAAAATTACGTTTTGTCGCTGACGCCGCGCAAACAATCGGCCTTACGAATGTACAGATTCTCCATGAGCGCGCCGAATTTGCCGGGCAGGCGAAGGAATATCGCGAACAGTTTGCGGTGGTGACATCGCGCGCGGTAGCCGATTTGCGCGTGCTCTGCGAGTGGGCGTTGCCTTTTGTCGCTCGAGGCGGTTATTTTCTGGCCTGGAAAGGACCGAAGGGCGCGGAGGAAGCGAGCGCTGCGCAACGCGCTATTCGGGAACTCGGGGGTCAGTTGTGCGAAGTGCGCAAATTGCATCGCGGCGAATGGTTTGATGAGCGGGTGCTCTGCATTATTCAAAAAGTGCAGGCGACGCCGAAGCGTTTTCCGCGCGCGCCAGGCAAAGCGGTGAAACAACCTTTATAATGTAAGTGACAATGATTGCGATCAGAGTGAGGAGGAAGACCCATGGACGCCAAACGGTATCTCGTGCATCACAAAGACAAGTTGGATTTTAAAAATATTCCGACAGCCCCACCGAAAGAAGCGGATAAACAGACGGTGAAAGAAGAATTGTTTCCGGAAGTTCTGGAAGAGCTGAAGGTTTATCAGGAACGACTTTATGCCGAAAATAAGCATGGCATTGTCGTCGTTTTGCAAGCGATGGATGCGGCGGGTAAAGACGGTCTCATCAAGCATGTCTACACCGTTCTCAATCCGCAAGGCGTACGTGTCGCCACCTTTAAGCAACCGTCGAGTGAAGAGTTGGATCGCGACTACCTCTGGCGCGTCAATCGGGCCTTGCCGCGGCGTGGCGAAATCGGCATTTTCAACCGCTCTCATTATGAAGACGTCATCGTTACGCGCGTGCATAATTTATTGAAAGATCAGAACTTTCCGGGCAACGATGTCGAAATCGACAAGGAATTTTGGCAGGAACGCTTCCGCCAAATCAATGATTGGGAGCGCTACTTGCATGAAAACGGCTACTTTATGCTGAAATTTTTCTTGCACGTTTCTAAAGACGAGCAGGCGGAGCGGCTGATTGATCGGATCAAACGACCGGAAAAGAACTGGAAGTTTTCCATGGCCGATATCAATGAACGCAAGTATTGGAACAATTACCAGCATGTGTACGCGGACATGATTCAGGCTACGTCGACGAAGTACGCTCCCTGGTATATACTGCCGGCGGATAAAAAATGGTACACGCGTTACTTGGCGGCGCAGGCGACCTTGCAGCTGTTGAAACAATTGGATCCGCAATTTCCGGCACTATCCGGAGCGGAAAAGGAACATTTGGAGCACTGGCAAAAAGTCCTGGCGAAAGACAAAAACATGACCTTGGAAGATTTATTCGGATAAAAAGAGACCGTCTGCGGACGGTCTCTTTTTATGCGGGCGGAAGAAAAAACAAATCGACTTTTGACAAAGCGCTGTCGATCAGTGTGATATACTATAAAGTACGAATAGAAATGGAGGTGCCACGGTGGGTAAAATTATTGCCATCATGAATCAGAAAGGCGGCGTAGGCAAAACGACGACCGCCGTAAACCTGGCGGCCTGCCTGGCGGAAGCGGGTCAAGCCGTACTGTTAGTGGATATGGACGCGCAGGGAAATGCGACCAGCGGTCTGGGGATCGACAAAGACCGAATCGAGAGTTCCGGTTATGAAGTGCTGATCGAAGGAGCATCCGCCAAAAAAGCATGCGTGAAAACCGCCGTGGAGGGTTTATCCGTTTTGCCCGCGACGATTGCGTTGGCGGGTGCGGAAGTCGAATTGGTCAACATGGTTTCACGTGAAACAAAATTGCGTGACGCCTTAGGTAAATTAAAAAAGAAATTCGACTATATCTTAATCGACTGCCCGCCATCCTTGGGCCTTTTAACGGTGAACGCGTTGGTCGCGGCGGGATCGGTGTTGGTGCCCGTTCAGTGCGAATACTACGCATTGGAAGGAGTGGCGCAGCTTTTGCAGACGATCCGTTCGGTTTCGGGCAACTGGAACCCGGGCCTGCATTTGGAAGGCGTTGTGTTGACGATGTTTGACGGCCGCACTAATTTGTCTTTGCAGGTGGCCGATGAAGTCAAAAAACATTTCGGCGAAAAAGTCTACCGCACGCTGATTCCGCGCAATGTGCGATTAAGCGAAGCGCCGAGCTACGGCGAGCCGATTATTCTTTATGACGATAAATCCAAAGGCGCGGAAGTGTATCGCGAATTGGCGCAGGAGGTGTTACGGCGTGGCTAAAAAAGGCATGAATCCGGGCCGCGGTCTGGATTCGTTGCTTCCTAGTAGCGAATCGGCGGTGCAGGAAGTTCCTCTGACGGACATTGCTCCTAATCCGCAGCAGCCTCGGCAGGAGTTTGCCGAAAATGAACTGAATGACTTGGCCGCGTCGATCAAAGAGTACGGCATTATTCAGCCGCTCATTGTGATGAAGGTCGATGACGGCTACCAATTGGTCGCGGGGGAACGGCGTTTGCGCGCCGCTAAAATTGCCAAGCTTAGCACCGTGCCGGTAGTCATTCGTGATTACGACGATGCCGCGCTGGCCGCGGTCGCGTTAATCGAAAACTTGCAACGGGAAGACTTAAATCCGATTGAAGAAGCGGCGGCGTACTATCGTTTGCGTGATGAATTTTCTCTGACGCAGGCGCAGATTGCGACTAAAGTCGGCCGCAGCCGCCCGTATATTACCAATATGATGCGGCTTCTCCAATTGCCGGATTTTGTACGGGAACTGTTGGCGCGTCGCGATCTCACCGTCGGGCAGGTGCGACCTTTACTGACGGTAGAAGATCCGGATGCGCAGGTGCGTTGGGCGCAAAAAATTGTCGCGGAAGGTTTAAGTGCGCGCCGGGTAGAAGCGTTGCTTGCCGAAACCAAAACGCCGGCTCGGAAATCGCTGAAGCAGAAAAAAACGAAAAAATCGGATGCAAACGTCGAGGCTTATCTCCATGCGGAAAGTGAGGAGCTGACCTTATTGCTCGGAACGAAAGTAACTATTACCGCGCAGGGCAGCGGCAGCAAGACGCATGGTGAAATTCGCATTCCGTATGCGAATTGGGATGAACTGGAGCGGCTTTTGGCGTTACTGAAATAATGTTTCACGTGAAACAGGAGGAAGTATGGCTTGGTTGACGGAGACGACGGGTACGATTATGCTCGGCGTATTAATTGCTCTGCTCGTTATAGTATTAGCTTATGTACTCGTTTTATATACGCAAATGCGTCAATTACGACAAAAATATAATCTTTTCATGCGCGGCGAAGACGGTAACACTCTGGAACGTAAACTTGCGACCGAAGTGCGCGAATTGCGTGAACTGGGCGCATCCATCAGCGCGATGGGCGCGGCGCAGGAAAATCTTTCTCGGGTGCAACATGCCGCATTACAACAAATCGGTTTTGTTCAGTACAATGCTTTTGCCGCCAACGGTCAGCAGGACAGCTTTTCACTGACCATGCTTGACGGCCGGGGTAACGGGGTCACGGTGTCCGCGATCAGCGGCTCGGAAGAAACGCGAGTATATGCGAAGGAAGTTCGCGCCGGACGCTATTTATCCCGTCCCAGCAGAGAAGAAGAAGACAGCTTGGCACGTGCGCTTGAACAGGGCGGCGGTCCGGAGAAAGGAACGGCATGAAGTCATTCCAAACGTCCGACACCGTCACGTTGACCATGCGCAAAAAATGGTTTTACACTTTGGTAGCAGTGGAAATCATTGTGTTGCTTGCCGCGTTAACGATGATCGGTTGGGGCTATTACCAACATTGGGAAGTGGATCGTTTGCGCGAGGAAAATCAGTTGCATCAGCGGCAGGTGGAAATCGCGAACCAAAAACTGACGGAGCTGCAAACCAAAATGCAGCGTCTGGATGCGCTGGATGCGGAAGTGCGGCAGATGATTCAAGGCTCGCAGTCGGGAGCCGCGCCGCAAGGTGGTGGCGGCACCGTAGCGCGCGAGCCGGCAGTGGTGCAGGCGTTAACGCCGGGAGCGCTGTTGGAACGTATCACCGCGCTTTCCACGCGCGCCGACCAACGTCTGAACTCGCTTGTGCTGTTGCGGCAATCGTTGGCGGAAGGAATTGATCTTACGCCGGCATATCAGCCCGTATTGAACGACGGCGCGACCGGCGATACGCCCTCGATCTGGCCGGCGCGGGGATATGTTTCCAGCAGTTTCGGCTGGCGAAACGATCCCTTCGGTGACGGCATCGGATTTCATGAAGGGGTAGATATCGCCGGCGATTACGGCTCTCCGATACAGGCCACCGCGAACGGGACCGTCACCGCGGCGGGTTGGGCCGGCGGCTACGGTTATATGGTGGAAGTTACGCATCCGGGCGGCATCGTCACGCGTTACGGGCATAACTCGCTGATTATCGCCGAAGTCGGCGATAAGGTGCAAACGGGCACCGTCATATCCTTCATGGGAAGTACCGGGCGCAGCACCGGCAGTCACGTTCATTACGAAGTACGTGTTAACGGCGTGCCGGTTGATCCGATGTTGTTTTTACCGACAAAAAAGTAAAGACCGCTTTGCGGTCTTTTTTATTGCTCAAAATACGGTGGGAAAATTTTTCCGTTTTTATTTCCGGTCGGCAAAATTTTTTTGAAATGGTATCCGTGTAAATTTTATTAAAAGCCGTTAGACTTTGAGAAAAATAAAAATTTTATAGCACGCGCAAAATGAACGATTCAAAATTTCCGTGAAATGACAAATGACTGCAAAAACGAAAGGCAAAATAAGGAAAGAAAATAAAAATTGAATAGCAGAAGATACAAAATAGACAAAAAAGGCAAATTGGTACAAATTTTGCGCATTTTACGGCAGCGATGTGAAACCGTATATCGCTGAAAGAAGTGGCGGCAAAAAGGAGAGCGTTTTTTTCGAGATGGCATTGATGCCGGAAAAAGCGTACACGAAAAATCCAATAGGCTATGCTAATTTTAAAATCGTATACACGATATTGCGATGAGAGCAAGTCGTTTTTGTATTTCTTTTTTACATCGTTTTTGGGGAAGAGGTCATGATTTCCCTACGGGCGGGAGTTTTGCAAAAGACGACAAAAAGCGGCATTGTTTTTGTGTATACAAAATACTGAAACCCTGCAAAATGCTTGTAAATTAGGTGTTGACCGAGATATTTACGGATAATATAATAAATCGCATAAGAAGTATACCTTTTTATCATGATAAGGAAAGGTAGGGGGATGTCCATGCAAACAAAGTGGCGGGCGCTGATTATCAGCGCGCTCGTCGGTACGATTGCGTTGGTCGGTATGACCGGCTGTCAGCCGAATCGCAGTCCGAATAATACTCATTTACTGACGATCGGCAGCAATCTGGAAATGACCGGCTCGAACGCCAGCTTCGGCACATCGACGGTCAATGCCATGCAAATGGCGATCGACGAAGTGAACAGCGCGGACGGAATTCTCGGCAAGCAAATTCAGCTGATCGCGCTCGATAACCGCAGCGATGTCGCCGGCTCGAGTGATGCGATGTTTAAGCTGGTGGACGCGGGTGTGGTCGGCATCATCGGTCCGGATACCAGTTCGAACGTGATTGCGGTGGCGCCGATGGTAGCGGAAAATAAAATTCCGCTGATCAGTCCGAAGGCGACGCATCCGGCGGTTACGATCGATCCGGCGACCGGCAAGGTGCGGGATTATGTGTTCCGAGCGACTTTCATTGACTCCTACCAGGGACGCATCGCCGCCGAGTTCGCTTACGGCGACTTGGGAGCGCGAAAAGCGGCAATTCTGGTCGATAATGCGAGTGAATATGCGATCGGCTTGGCGAATTTCTTTACCAAGAGCTTTACGGCCGCCGGCGGCTCGGTCATCGCCAAAGAAGCGTACCTGCAAAAAGATGTGGATTTTAAAGTCACGTTGACGAAGTTGAAAGCACAACACCCGGACGTTTTGTTCGTGCCGGGCTACTACCAGGAAGTGGGCATGATTGTTCGGCAGGCACGTGAGATTGGCTGGAATGTGCCGATCGTCGGTGGTGACGGTTGGGATTCGGATAAACTCGTGGAAATTGCGGGCGCTAAAAATCTGAACCATACCTACTACACCAACCATTACTCGCCAAATGATACGGATCCGGTGTTGCAACAGTTTATCACACGGTATGAACGTCGTTTCGGATACAAACCGGATTCCTACGCGGTGCTCGGGTACGATGCGACACGACTCTTGCTCGAAGCCATCCGGCGGGCGCAGTCGACTGATCCGCATAAGATTCAACAGGAACTGACGAAGATGCAGGATTTCAAAGCCATCAGCGGTAAGATTTCCATCGACGCCGATCACAATACCGTTTCGAGCGGTGTGGTCATTCAGCTGGTAAACGGCGAACGACGTTTCCTGAAACGTATTCAGTTGAGTTAATAGTAAAAGTATAAAAACAAGGGGGTAAGAACATGAAACAATGGCAAAAGAAAGTAGCGGCAGCGGCGATGGCAATGGCGACGATCGGATTGCTCGCGGGTTGCGGCGGCGGTGACAAAAAAGCGGCGGCCGATACGATTAAAATCGGCGCGAACTTGGAAATGACCGGTAACCAGGCGTCCTTCGGTCAAAGCTCCGCGAACGCGATTAAGCTGGCGGTAGATGAAATCAACAAAAAAGGCGGCCTCATGGGTAAGCAGGTCAGTCTGCAAGTCGGCGACAACCGCTCGGAAGCGGCTGAAGCCACGACGCAGATGCAAAAATTGATTGATGACGGCGCGATCGCCACGATTGCTCCGGATACCAGCTCGAACGCGATTGCGGCGTCCGCGATCAATTCCTCCGCGAAAGTTCTCGGGATCAGCCCGACGGGTTCGAATCCGCGTGTGACCTGGGATGACAAAGCGAATAAAGTGCGCGATTTCATGTTCCGCTCCACCTTTGTCGATTCGTTCCAGGGCAAAGTTATGACGAGCTTTGCGTTGAAACAGCTGAACGCACAAAAAGTAGCGATCCTTGTCGATAACTCGAGCGATTACTCCAAGGGATTGGCCAAATTCTTCGAGGAAGCGTTCACGGCGGCCGGCGGCACGGTTACCGGTACCGAAGGTTTCCTGCAGAAAGATACCGATTTCAAAGCGACGCTGACGAAAATCATCGCCAGCGATCCGGATGCGATTTTTGTACCGGCGTACTACCAGGAAGTCGGCCTGATCATTAAGCAGGCGCGTGAAATGGGTTACACGAAACCGATTTTGGGTTCGGACGGTTGGGACAGCGCGAAGTTGGCGGAAATCGCCGGCGCGCAAAACCTGAATAATACGTATTTCAGCAACCACTATGCCGTGGATGAAAACAATAAAAAGGCGATGGATTTTGTGGCGGCCTATGAAAAAGCCTACGGTGTGAAACCGGATGCGTACGCGGCGCTCGCTTACGATGCGATGTACATGATCGCGGATGCGATTAC
>NZ_JAHAHH010000068.1 GCF_018373335.1 Negativicoccus succinicivorans | reverse complement strand
GGCTTGGCTGCCGGTATCAGCGCACTCGTAGCGGCTGCATTTGTTTGGTTGAGCCTCAGTGCACGCGATTTAGAATTGGCGCAATTTTCCGCCGCGTTGGCCGGTGTTTGCTTAGGATTTTTGGCATTTAACTACCATCCTGCAAAAGTATTTATGGGGGATACAGGGTCATTGGCATTGGGTGCCGCGTTTGCGGGACTGGCTTTGGTCACTCGGACAGAGCTGCTTTTAGTGATCATCGGCGGTGTATTCGTAATGGAGGCCGTATCGGTTATTTTACAGGTGGCATCATTTAAAACTACGGGCCGCCGCCTGTTTCGCATGAGTCCTTTGCATCATCATTTTGAACTGGGAGGCTGGTCGGAAGTAAAGGTGGTTCATACTTTTTGGCTGGCGGCGTTGCTTTGTGTCGGCGTCGGTATTTCTTTAACAATCTAGAGTGAATGAGCGAAAAAAATTGAAGCGGTGATGAGCATGAAGTATACGAACGCAAAAATCTTAGTGATCGGTGCCGGAATCAGCGGCATCGGAGCAGCGCGGGCGCTTGCTAAAGCCGGCGCGAATGTAATCCTTTCGGATGTCAAGGATTTGTCGGCAGAAAAAACGGCAGCATTAACGGCGCTGGGGATTGAATGTGTTTTTGGTGCGCAAAAGTCAAGTCTTTTAGCAGGGGTCGACCAAGTTATATTGTCACCGGGAATTGCACCGACGATTCCTTTGGCAGCAGCCGCAACGGAAGCAGGCATTCCGGTTGTTTCTGAAATTGAAGTCGCTTATGAACTCTCGCAAGCACCGATCTATGCGATTACCGGTACGAACGGAAAGACGACGACAACCACTCTGTTGGGGGATATGGTTGCGGCTGGCGGACTTAAAAATGTGGTCGGAGGAAACATCGGTAAAGCGCTTTCTGAGCAAGTCAGCGAACTTTCTCCGGATGGCATCGTGGTGGCTGAAGTATCGAGCTTTCAATTGGAAACGATTGATCACTTCCGTCCTCATATGGCGGCGATTTTGAATATCACACCGGATCATTTTGAACGTCATGGGGATATGGATTCTTACGTACAGGCGAAAGCACGTATTTTTGAAAACCAGACAACAGATGATGTGTTGATTTTAAATGCGCAGGATCCGTATTGCCGCACATTTGCCGATAAGGCGCAAAGCCATATTCTTTGGGTTTCTACAGCAGAGAAGGTAGAAACAGGGGCCTATGTAGAAGATAATGTATTGTATTTAAATCCGGAAGGAACGCCGGAAGTATTGTTGAGTGCCGATGAACTTTTGTTGAAAGGTGAGTATAATTGGTTAAATATTCTTACCGCGGCACTCATGGCGCAGCATGCAGGCGTACCACTGTCCGTAATTCGGGGCGTCTTACGTGTATTTAAAGGCTTGCCGCATCGCGTAGAAAATGTAGCTACACAGGAAGGAATCGCTTATTATAACGATTCCAAAGCAACAAACACGGATGCCACAATAAAAGCGTTGCAAAGTTTTAGCCAACCGCTCGTGTGGATTGCCGGAGGTTATGATAAAGGAACGGATTTGACACTATTGATGCAGTCTGCCCGGAAATGCAAAGGCATCGTTTTCTTAGGGAATAGTAAAGAGCGTTTCTCTATTGCTGCTCAAAAAGAAGGAATTGCCAATATTGAACTTGCCGATGACTTAGCGCAGGCAGTCAAAAAAGCGCAGAAGTTGGCACAAAAAAATAATGCGACGGTGGTGCTTTTCTCTCCGGCCGCATCGAGCTATGATCAGTATCAGAATTATCAGGAACGTGGGCGTGACTTTTGTCGCTTAGTAGCGGAGTTGGAGAATTAATGAAGCGACGAGTAATTATTTCCGGCGGCGGTACCGGCGGGCACATTTATCCCGCACTGACGATTGCGGATGCGATTCGCCAAGTAACCGATGTGGAATTCTTATATGTCGGTAGTGAAAATGGCTTAGAAACGGAACTGGTTCCCAAAGCGAATATTCCGTTTATAAGTTTGCGACTGCACGGATTTGAGCGCCGACTGACCCCCAAAAACGGAAAAACGGCCTGGGAAGCGTTACAAAGTGTAGCGAAAGCAAGGTCTATCTTGCGAGACTTTCATCCGGATATTGTGATCGGTACCGGTGGGTATGTCTGCGGTCCTATGCTATTGGCTGCGGCTTTGAGCGGTGACCCGACACTGATTCAGGAACAGAATGTGGTGCCGGGGATAACGAATCGCATGCTGTCCAAAGTGGTTCGTAAAATTGCGCTTGGCTATGAAGAAGCCGCGGCACAATTCCATCAACCTAAAAAAATTGTGGTGACAGGAAATCCTGTGCGTCGGGAAATTTTGGCGGCGCAACGTGAAGTCAGCAGAAATCGATTGGGCTTGCCCGAAGATGCATTTGTGCTGCTTGCTGCCGGAGGAAGTCGTGGCGCGCGCGTGATTAATCAAGCGATGCAGGAAGTTCTCACACGTTACCAAACCAATACAGAGATAGTAGTGATGCATGTCACCGGTGAGCAGGAGTATGAAAGATTTATGCAGGGATTCACGTTGACCGACGAAAAGCATAAGCATTTGCGGGTGTATCCTTATTTACATACGATGCCGGATGCGCTGGCAGCGGCTGATTTGGTGGTGTATCGCGCCGGCGCGGTGGGATTGGCGGAACTTACGGCACTCGGCCGGCCGGCTATTCTGGTGCCGTATCCGTATGCGGCTGCGGATCATCAACGACGTAACGCAGCGGTGCTGGCGGAAAAAGGTGCAGCGGTGGTCATCGAAAATGAAGATTTGACCGGTGCGTTGTTATATGAGACGATAGAATCGTTGCGGCAAAACCGAACACGTTTGGAATCGATGGCGTCTGCCAGTCGCTCCTTAGGCAAACCGCAAGCGGCGGAAGATATTGCAAAGTTAGCTCTTTCGATGATGGGATAAAATAATGAATTTGGATCAATATAAAAAATTTCATTTTGTAGGGATCGGCGGCGTGGGAATGCGCGCTCTGACCTACATTTTATTACAACGAGGTTACATGGTTACCGGCTCCGATCAGGAGGACGATGCTGTGTTTGCAAAGTTTCGCGATCACGGAGCGGTGATTTATCTTGGTCATGATGCCTCTCATGTGGATGGTGCGGACGTAGTCGTTGTTTCTACTGCCATTCGTCCCGACAATCCGGAAGTGGTAGCGGCCAAAGAAAAAGGCATCCCTGTCGTGCATCGATCGGATGTTTTAGCAGCTATTCTAAATGACGGTTGTGGCATTGCTGTCGCCGGTGCACATGGTAAAACGACAACCACATCCATGCTGGGTCAGGTCTTTGAAGAAGCCGGTGCGGATCCGACCATTGTTATCGGCGGGGAAGTGGATTATTTAAAAGGGAACTCAAAAGCCGGTAAAGGTTCACATGTTATTGCCGAAGCCGATGAAAGTGACGGGTCATTTTTAAAACTTCGACCGGCCTTTGCGGTAGTTA
Source organism: Negativicoccus succinicivorans (assembly GCF_018373335.1). Taxonomy (GTDB): domain Bacteria; phylum Bacillota; class Negativicutes; order Veillonellales; family Negativicoccaceae; genus Negativicoccus; species Negativicoccus succinicivorans_A. Next base: position 3,729 of record NZ_JAHAHH010000068.1, on the reverse strand, counting down.
CCAATATCGAAGATGATCACTTGGATTACTACGGCTCGATGGAAAAGCTGGAAAACGCTTTTGTGGAATTCATTCATTCTCTGGATGAAAAACAGGGCCAAGCCATTTTGTGTATAGAAAATAAAATCATTTGCAAGTTGTTACCGCAAGTCAAGTGTCCCTATGTTACTTACGGATTCTCTCCGGAGGCAACCTACTCGGCCACTGATTTAGCATATGTTGACGGTTGCCTGCACTTTACCTTGATCAAAGAACAACAACGTTTAGGGCAGGTGACGCTGCAGGTTCCGGGCAAATATAATGTGCTTAATGCATTGGCAACAATTGCCACAGCTCTTGCTGCCGGGTTATCGTTGCCGGATGTCATTGCAGCATTGGGACACTTTACCGGTACAAAACGACGCTTCCAAACATTATATCGAAGCACTGATTACTGGTTGGTTACCGACTATGCGCATCATCCGACAGAAATTAAAGCGACGCTTGCCGCCGCTAAAGAAATTGGTGTTAAGCGAGTGATTTGTGTATTTCAGCCACACCGTTATTCACGTACGGATTTATTGCGAAATGAATTTGCACAAGCATTTCATGATGCCGATCTGGTGATTTTTACGGATATTTATGCCGCCGGTGAAGATCCGAGAAATAATGTCGACGGAACTTTGCTGCCGAATATGGTAGAAGCCGCCGGGGACGAAGTGCGTTACGTACATGATATAACAACGATTCCGGAATACTTGGACACTATTCGTAAACCCGGAGATCTCATTATTATGATGGGAGCGGGTAATATCAATGAATGCAGTTACCTGGTTAAACAAAGGTGGGAACAACAGGATGAAGCTGTGGGACAAAACTAAAGATATCTTGGTAGTTATGGGGGGGCCGTCTACGGAAGCGGAAGTTTCCCGACGTACAGGTGCTGCGATTGCACAGGCGTTGATAGAAGGCGGGTACAAAGTAACCACGCTTGAATTTAATCCGCGAACTTTTTTAAACGATGTGCAAGAAGTACAACCGCAGGTCGTTTTTAATGCGTTGCATGGCAAGTACGGGGAAGATGGAGCCATTCAGAATGTCTTAGAAATGCTTGGTATTCCCTATACCGGTTCGGGCCCCTTGGCCAGTGCTTTGACAATGGATAAAGTTATCAGTAAACGCCTTTTTGTCCAGGCGGGCCTGCCGACAGCGCCCTTTTCCATTTATCGCCAGGAAGAAGAAATGGAAATGATTGTAGCGGACATTTTGGAACGTTTTACTTTGCCGGTTGTGATTAAGGCTGCCAACCAAGGATCAACAATCGGAGTCAGCGTGATTCACGAGGCAAGCGAAGTTGCGCGTGCGGTGCAGGATGCATTTAAGTATGATCCGTGGATTCTTGTAGAAGGATATTTAGCCGGCGATGAATTTACCGCTTCCGTCCTCAGCGGAGAAGCGCTACCTGTCATTCAAATCGTACCGCATTCGGGTATATATGATTACGCATCGAAGTATACGGCGGGAGCGACGGACTATTTAGTACCGGCGCCGATTGATAATTCATTGAAGGTACAATTACAAGAATTGGCACAGCAAACGTATCGTCTGATGAATTGTGAAGGGGTCGCGCGTGTCGATTTTATGACGGATGACAAAGGGAATCCGTTTATTTTGGAAGTGAACACCGTGCCCGGTATGACGGTCACCAGCTTAGTGCCGAAGGCAGCTGCAGCTGTAGGGATGGACTTTTTGGCGCTTTGCGAAGCTATTTTAAGCACCGCCGGGTGCAAAAAACTGTAATCCGATGGTACAGAATATTGATTTTGAAACATTTCGTCGTCGGCAACGCGGTGAGGAAACACCTGCCGCCTCGCCACAACGAAATGATGTGGAAGGACTGCCGGAATCGCCGCGCAGACGTCGGCGCAAAAAACTAAAGTCGCAACCGCGGAATGAAAAGCCTTTTTATAAAAAACGCGGAACATATGCTTGGGCGGCGGGTCTCATTGTCGGCTTTTTGTTGCTGCTGGCGCTGGCACCGATTTCGTTTGGCAGTGTTGAAGTAGAAGGGTTGCAAGTTCTTTCGCGTGATGAGGTTTTTCGTGTCGCGAGAATCGAACGTCCTATCAACGTCGTACAACTCGCGACGGCCGATATTTCCCGCCGGTTGAATGGTGATTTGCGAATCGCCTCTGCTAAAGTGGAACGGAAATTTCCCGCAACCATTCGGATTCAGATTGAAGAGCGACGTCCGATTGCCGTCGTTGCGACGGAATTTGGTTTTGCAGTTTTTGATAAAACAGGCTTAGTTATTGCCGAAGGACCGACTATTGCACAGACGGATGTTCCTTTTATTACGGGCAAAAAACTGGGCAATGTCTTACTAGGTGATACAGTTACCGACGATGCTTTACGAAAAGCATTAGGGTATTTATCGCATCTTTCGAGTAAAGGCGGCGAACAAATCTCAGAAATTAATATCGGTGACGCGGCACAATTAATTGCGTATACGCGTGATGACATACCGATTCATTTGGGCGCAGTAGAAAATGCAGCTGAGCAGGCACCTTTATCCGAAAATATGTTGAAAGATATTCGATTGCGAAACTTGGCAGTCGATTACGTGGACGCCAATGTAGGTGCGCCCTATATCAAATTGAAATGAGGCGGCAATGAAATCAAAAACGGCTGCGTTGCTTGCGGTCAGCATTATTTTAGGGATGATGCTGTCATTGCAGTATAAAAGCAACAAAGAAATGCAGGCGACGACAATGAATATGCGTGCGGAAGACTTGTACCAGCAACTGATGCAGGTCGAACAGGAAAAGAAGGATTTGGCGAAGGAATTGCAAGCATTGCAGGCGGAAAACTTGACATCAGACGCTACACAGGAAAGAAATGAATTAAAATTCAGAGCCGGTCTGACTGCGGTGGAAGGATCGGGTGTAGTGATCACGATTGAAGACAGCAAGCAGCCGCTTAAAATGGGTGAAAATCAAAATCTTTACGTCGTGCATGATGAAGATATTTTGAAAGTTATCAACGAATTACGCGCGGCCGGCGCCGAAGCCATTGCGGTAAACGAGCAACGTTTGATCGGCACGAGTGAAATTCGTTGTGCCGGTCCCACGGTTACTGTAAATGGCAAAATGTTTAGCACACCGTTTCAAGTCAAAGCCATTGGAGATCCGAAATTATTGCGATCCGCACTTGAGTTTCGAGGAGGAGTGGTCGATACCTTGAAGTATTGGGGAATCAATGTGTCTATTGAGCCCCGTGATAATCTGCAAATCAATCCGTATACAGGACCGAGTAAGCAAGAATATGCAAAAGCAATACCGGGGGTGCCAAAATGATAGTAGCCTTAATGTTGTGCGGCCTGTTCCTCGGGATTGTGATAGGGATGTGGTTCCCCTGGGCGATCTCCATTTCCTATGATCCATTCCTTTCGGTAGCGATTATGGCTTGTTTGGACAGCGTGTTCGGCGGTTTGCGTTCATATATGGAAGGGAAATATGATCACACGATTTTTTTCAGCGGTTTTTTTGTTAACGCATTAGTGGCAATGCTATTTGTTTTTATCGGGAGTCGATTGGGCATTGATATTTATTACGTGGCACTGTTGAGTTTCGGTTTGCGTATTTTTGATAATACGGCGGCCATTCGGAGAATTTGGCTGGATGAAAGAAAAACCGGCGTCAGATAAGTAGCGTTTTCCGGTTAAATAGTGTAAAATAATTCAAAGAGTTT
>NZ_JAHAHH010000067.1 GCF_018373335.1 Negativicoccus succinicivorans | reverse complement strand
ACCAATGGTTCTCGTAATGGTGCCGAGCATGGAGTCGATGCCTTTATCGATATAAGACTTTTGGCTGCGGCCGGACTTCTGTGCTCTTTCGAGTTCTTTTCTTTGCGCTTCAAGTTCTTTCTGTCTTTCGGCTTCTGATTTTTCTTTTTCAGCTTCCAACTTTTCTTTTTCGATTCTTTTTAAAAGAACTTCGTAAGCGGATTCTCTGTCGATGGATTCCTTGTACTTTGTATAAAGAAGCGAGGAATTAACCAAGGATCTATACTCATCATCGGTTAGTGTCGCAAAGGATGAGTGGGGCGGAAGGATCAGCGCCTTGTCTGCCACGGTTGGCGCGCCGCTTTCATCGGCAAATGAAACCAATGCTTCACCGGTCCTGAGATTTATGATTTCTTCTTTGATATCCATGGATTCATCCTGTCGGAATGTGTCAGCCACAGCATTTATCGCCTTCAGTTCCTTTGGAGAATACGCCCTCAGTTGATGCACGATTCGGTTGGATAGTTGTGACGAAACGGATTCCGGCACGTCGAGAGGATTTTGTGTGATGAAGAATACGCCCACCCCTTTACTGCGCACGAGACGAACCACTTGAATAATTTTATCCTGCAAAACTTTTGGCGTGTTGTTAAACAGTAAATGCGCTTCGTCAAAGAAGAAGACAAGCTTAGGTCTGTCTAAATCTCCAACCTCGGGGAAGTTTTCATAGATTTCCGAAAGCAAGTACAGAAGAAGCATGGAGTAGAGAAGCGGATTTGAAATCAGCTTCGTGGCATTTAAAATATTGACCACACCCTTGCCGCTTGCATCTGTTCTGATAAGGTCGCCGATATCGATCGCAGGCTCGCCGAAGAACAGATCGCCGCCGGCATCTTCAATAAACAAAAGTTTTCTGGAAATGGCAGAGAGACTTTGCGCGGCCACATTGCCGTAGGTCTTACTAATCTCGTCCCTATGATCACCGACGAAATTGATCACCTGTTTAAGATCCTTTAGATCAATCAGCAGAAGACCCTCGCTGTCGGCAACTTTGAAAATAATATTTAAAACCCCGGTCTGCGTATCGTTAAGCTCCAAAATATTTGCGAGCATAAGAGGACCCATCTCAGAAACAGTAACTCTAAGAGGAATACCTTTTTCGCCGTAGACATCCCACATATTCACAGGATAACTTTTAAAATCAAAATCAGGAATACCAAGTTCTTCAAGTCTCGAATTTAACTTGTCATTCATCGCGCCGGGCTTTGAAATATTCGCAAGATCGCCCTTCACATCCGCAAGAATGGTCGGAACCCCGGCGTCAGAGAGACCTTCCGTAAGCACCTTTAGCGTGACGGTTTTGCCGGTTCCGGTAGCGCCGCTGATCAGTCCGTGTCGATTCATTTTATTTAAAAGAATATAATTTTCCGTATTCCCTTTACCGATCAAAATTTTGTCCATGACAAGCTCCTTTCATATCTAATTTCATTATAGCAAACTAATATATAGAGAAGACCCGAATCATAAAAATATCCTGAAAAAGATGGAGTGGTTGATAATTAAGCAATGAGTCGACATGTTCCCGCACACCACGCATGTGGAGACTGTCTGTTTGATGTCACGAGTGAAGGACTAAACAGTATAGAATAGGCTTGAAATCAAGGGGTTCCGAGGATATTGCCATAAGCAGGCTGATCGTTGGAGGGACAGCCGGGAATAGAGTCCGTGACAAAGCAGTACCTTTATCAACTGGCGTATCAGAAGTTCATTAACGGTCATGGTTTTTCCGATGTGAAAAACTGTTTTCTGATGCCTACTGAAAATTGTGAGATAGAGGACCACAGCGAGGTATCAATGGAGATGTTTTCGAGCCTAGGACTGCAGAACATAAAGGTCCGGTTCCTTCCGGCAGATATGGTCTATGACCATTACCTGTCGGGGAGGAAGCTGGATATCAAAATGCTTGGATTGTGATTGACTGAATTGAATGTCGAGAAAATAATGCTTGTCAAAACAAAAATATAAAGAAGCCAAACTTGACAAATCTGTATTTTCGCGTAAAATGAAAGTACGGATTTTTCTATGGAGGAAAATAATGTTCAACAGAATCAAGATCGATAAGATGAAACCCCTTCTGACACGCATTGTAAAGGCAGTAGAGAAGGGTTGCGGCGAGGATATCAGAGAGTACCTGATGTCAACGGACAAAGCCACGAATAATGCAGTACGGCTGATGCGCGCGGACAATATCAACACTAATCTTCGTGACAGCGTGGCATCGGAAACGGTGGAACTGAAATATTTTAACCGTTCAGCTTGGGTCGGATGCCTTCTGATTGACCGGGAGAACAGCGTGACATACACGATCTGCACAAAGCAGACACTGGAGAGCATCCCGAAGAAACCAAACAGGCGGATTCCCCATTATCTTCAGACTATATTGCATATCCAGAACGCAGATGTGGAAGCTCCGTACAAGCAAATGGATCTTTCGGAATTTATGCCTGGAGTGATAACGGAATTTTCGGATGAGGAGTATGAGGAAGACTACCAGAAGATCATGGACGATGACCTGACGTTTGACGATAACTATCTTCATCTTGTCATTGTTTACGAAGCGGCGCATTACAACATCACTTCCATCGCCATGAGGATTCTGGATAAGGACTGCCAGACGGCAAAGGAATACCCGCTTACCAGTCTGCTGCAGCCTGATTTCGGCGAACTGACAAGGCAGGAAGAGAAGGAGCAGAAGAAGGACGCTCATAATCTTGTTTCTGTTAAACCCGGACTGAAGAAGAAAAATGATGCTGCGCCGCAGCAGGAAACAAAAATATCAGCAAAGAAATTAGAGGAGAAAAAGCAGGTCTAACTGCTTTTGGCGAAAATGGATAACAACAGATTTAACGGACAGCGTTTAAAAGACGCATTGCAGTTCCGGGGCATGAGAATGACCGAACTGGCAAAACAAATCGATATCAGCAAACAGTCGCTGTCTTTATATGCAAACGGGGAAAACAATCCTCCCTACGAGAACGTGGTAAAGATAGCGAAGGCATTAGACTTCCCGTTTGAATTTTTTATGACGGAGGATCTGTGTACTACGGCAACGGATAACACATATTTCAGATCGCAGGCATCGGCGTCCAAGCTGATGCAAAATTCGCAGAAAATGAAACTGGAGTATGTGGCCAAGGTTTACGAAGTGCTGCTTAACTATGTGGACTTTCCGGAGCGTAATCTGCCGCCTGTGTTTTTCCGCGGGACGGATAATCTGCTTGATGCAGATTCTGAAGAGATCCTTGAACAGATCGAACTGATAGCAAGTACGGTAAGAAAGCATTGGAAAATCGGCATGGGTCCGATCGACAACATGCAGTACCTGCTTGAGTCCAATGGTATCATCGTGACCGGATTTAAGAACGTTGATGAGAAGATTGATGCCTTCAGTCAGCGTATCAATGTTCAGAATCACGGAACGGTATTCGTTGTCGCACTCGCTATCGGGGAAAAGCCTGACGTAAGGCTGCGATTTGATATGGCTCACGAACTGGGACATATCCTCATGCATAACTGGGATGACAGCAACGATAGCCTGAGCAAGGATGAGTTTAACGCACTCGAAAAACAGGCGAATATGTTTGCAAGTGCGCTGCTCCTACCCAGGGAAGCATTCGGGAAAGATGTAGCGCCGTATGCCACGAACGTTGAGTTCTATCGATCGCTCAGAAAAAAATGGGGCGTATCGATGCAGGCGATGATGTACCGTGCCTGTCAGCTGGGATTGATTACTGCTAACCAATTCCAATATATGATGAGAACGGTTTCCGCTAAAGGGTGGCGGACAAGAGAGCCCGGAGATACGCCGGGCAAATTAAACAGCACGATTTTCCAGGGGGCAGTGGACGTGTTGTTTGACGGAGACTATCTTACCGCCAAAGAAATGATGCAGGCTTTCCATGAGTACGGGATCTATCTGGATCAGAAAGACCTCGAAGATATTATGGGGTTAAAACCCGGAACGCTCACAGTTGGTCCGAAACTAATACCCTTTGTCAAGCCTAAAATAGACATCGGTGAGTGACAGGAGATGGTGTTAGCGAGTGATAAAGGAAGCAGTTCAGGTAGCCTGCCCATGTTGTAAGAACAAACGATTATTTGAGCTATCGCCAGAGACCGTAGGGTTGATCGAAATAAAATGTCCCCGGTGCGGCAAAATAATCGTCATCAGAATTAAAAACAGAAAGATTCGCACTGAGCAAATCGGCGCATGCTGATCACATAGCGACCAAAGCCTGGCGGATGCAAGGAAGGACTCCAAGGAAGGACTCCAAGGGGGAACTATGCCTGCATCCGTCAGGCTTTCTTCTTTGAGGTAGTATAAAAGAATTGAACCATTGATGTTTAACGGTTCAAATGTTATAATAACGGTACAAATGAAAGGAGGATTATTATGTCCCGTCAATACGATGAATACATGGAAGGTCGCTTTGATCTCTATGGAACGGAGTATAAGCTGGTCGAACCGGAAAATATAGAAGAACTGATGCAGGCATTCGAAGTGAAGTCTGCCCTGGAAACACATATCAGCGGACTCATGCACGATGAAGATTCCAGCGGATATGACAGTCTCCTGCAGGAGCAGATCGACTACATCCACGAATATGCGGAATCCCTGGGAGAGTTCGACAGCAGTACCCTTGCGAATAACATTGTATACCTTGCCAAGAAACATGGCATGCGTGTCGGAGAACTGGAAGATACGATCGGTATCAGCGCCGGATACCTTTCCCGGACAATAAAAGAAAATTCCAAAAAGAAGATGAGTATCGATGTCGTCTGGAAGATTGCATGTCTGTTTGAAACAGATATAAAAACCTTGACGGAAACCGAGATGTGGATCGCTCACACAAACACTGACCTGCTTGAGCGGTTCCTTGAACGCCTCTATGAAGACACGCGCGACAACTTCTTCGCCTGGGAATCCGAAGGAGGCGTGATGATCGTACTGCACGACCGCTACAAGGAGATGGGGCTGATAACCGAAGAAGAGGATGAGACAGTGGTATATCATCCCAACCATCTGAATCCGGATGTAAAGTGGATCCTCGCGGCGGACATCGTATCACTTGAGTGCTTTGAAGGAAAGAAAGACCTTGCGATCATTCCGTACAAATCCGCCGACAAAGAGAATCTGTCAGGTTATGACTTTATCTTTGTCTGGGAAGATGACGGCAGGTGGTGCTGGGAGAAAGTCTTTTATACAAGTGATGACGCGTTCGGGTCACTAAAGGAAGGAGCAAAGAAGCTGTACGATCATGTAGAAAGTTCGGAGTTTGACGCCAAGCTGTCCCCGAAAGTTCATCAGCTGATCAGCAATTACGTGAAGGGAGGGCGGCCTGAATGATAGAACGTCCGGTACGAGACCTGCATAGCAGCAAGCGGGTACCGCCGCTGTTCTGCAAAGTCATCGTTGACGGTGACAATGTGACCCTTGAGAGCAAGGGCAAAGACAATAAGAAGCAAACGATTTCATGGAAGGACATGGTGTATCAGGTGGAGGCGGCGATTGAAGACGCTTCACAGACACCCTCCAAGTAACAGAAACTACCGCAAGTAGTCCCGTAACCAACCGAGGAACTGACAGCCGGAGTTATCTATTTAAGCCAAAAGGCTAAGTAGATGGCTCCGGCTTTTTTGCGTTTACGGGCATGTTCACGATAAGCATTGCACTCCGGGGGGTTGATTTCTCCGGTAAGAAGTAGGGGCGATGCTTACAAAAAGGTATCAGCCGCACTGCGGTTATACATAGACACATTTTAATCTCATTAGTCCGAGATGGCCATAGGGCGATGGGATGCATAGAGAGTTCAGGCGGCGGTTAAGATCGCTCCGGAAATGAAGATGCACCCACCGTTGATTTCCTGCGCCCATTTTCGGATTTTCAGGAGTCTGTGGCCATCTTCACCACAGGCTCTTTCTGCGTTCCATCGTCCGTGACCGAGGACGGAAAGGAACGTAGAAATGAAATTAGAGATTCGTTACGACAACACTGTCCAGACCATCAACCTGGACGCAGAGGCCACCGAGCAGCTTTAGGTCAGCTTGGCACTTGAAGGTGAAGGGTTTACCCAAGCGCAGCGGGAGAAGATGATCCAGGGCGAATGGAATGAGCAGTTCAATAGGCCTGAATACAACAACTGGCACAAGTTTGACCGCCATCGCGGCTACAGCAAGGCGCAGCCCGGAAAAGACGGCATCGAGGATGAGATCAATTCATCCAAACCATTAATGGACGAAGTCGCGGATGAGCGCATTTTCCGCAAATACGAAATAGAACACGAAAAGAAAGAAGATTATGAAGCCGTATGCCGGTGGGTGCGTAAGATTCTGGTCAAAAAGCCGGAATGGGCCGATGCCTTTATAGCAGTTTATTTAAATGATGAATCAATTCGCAACTACGCCGCTCGCATAGGAGCGGATGAAAACAACATCACGCAGAAGCTGAAGCGGGCAAAGAAAAACTTAGAGAAAATTATAAAAACCGTCAGATTTAATCGCCGCCCAAGGCTACCACTTAGGAGGCAATAACGTCCTCCGTAAAAAATTTAAGGAGGTAATTCTCATGAATGAATTACAAATTTTCACTAATGCGGAGTTTGGCTCCGTACGCGCAACAGTTATTGATAGTGAGCCTTTCTTTGTTGGCAAGGATGTGGCGGAGATTCTCGGATACCGAGACACATCCGATGCCCTTAAAAGGCATGTGGACGAAGAGGATAAGCTGACTCGGTGTTTCACCGACTCAGGTCAGAATCGTGCAATGTACATTATCAACGAATCCGGTCTTTATAGCCTTATCCTGCGCAGTCAGCTTCCAAAGGCGAGGAAGTTCAAAAGATGGGTGACGTCTGAGATCCTTCCGGCAATCCGAAGACATGGCATGTATGCGATTGATGAGATGTTAGAGAATCCTGATCTCGCCATTGCCGCGCTTACTCAATTAAAGGAAGAGAGAACGCGCAGAAAAGAACTGGAACTTACTACGGCCATTCAGAATCAGCAGATTGCGGAACTTAAACCGAAGGCAAGCTACTATGACCTGATTCTGCAGAACAGGAACACGGTTCCGGTTACGCAGATTGCAAAGGATTACGGCATGGGCGGAAGAAGATTCAACGAACTGCTTCATGACCTCGGCATCCAGTATAAGTTCCGTAAAACCTGGCTTTTATATCAGCACTACGCGGATCTGTGATACACTCAGTCCAAGACTTTCACCATTGATGCCGAGAAAAGCGTGA
>NZ_JAHAHH010000066.1 GCF_018373335.1 Negativicoccus succinicivorans | reverse complement strand
GCCGTCACATTCCACCAGAGCCTGGTCTGCTTCCGGGCCGACCGAGGCGCCGGTCCACAGATCAATTTTGAACTGCTCTTTCTTAATCCGTTCTTCCAGTGCGAGTGGTACTGCTTTCGGGTAACCGGACGGTGTAAATCCGCTGATGCCGATATGATCATTCGGGTGAATCATGGCGGCCGCTTCTTCTGCGGTCATGACTTTGCCGAGCAGATCTTTACACCGAATTCTGTCGCGAATGTCGTTAATATCCATTCCTTTACCATCTCCTTAAAAAACAACGGAACACACTATGTCATACATAGTTCCGAGAAACAAAAAAGGATATCGCCGCCGTCGACAATATCCTTTCGAGGGAAGAGAAATAGTCAACGGTACCGCAATGCGATAAAACCTAGCGTTTCCTAAATTCTTGAATCCCCTCCCTTGTGGACCAACTCCGTATTTTTGCTAAGAGCCTTGTAAATCAGACCCTCGCATGCTATTCGTCTATATGATAGTCGATGATTTTTACCTTGTCAATCATTACTATTCGTTTTCTAATCTTTCTAAGCCCCTTTGAAACAGCGCTCGATGTTTATTACAAAAGATTGTTGATTAATTGTAAACCTTGTTATTCCCTTTCATTATAACATCTATTCAATTATTTTTCAACGCCCCTTAAGCTTTCTAATATTTCTTTTCAGCGTTGCCCCAGTCGGCTCAGTGTGCTTTGCAATGCGCATAATGTCCAAAACGTGAGCGCTACCGTCCGGTGAAAGAAATTGCAATCGAACAGGCCGTTGATGCTCATGCCGACCACAGCCAACAGCACTCCCAGGGCTAACGCCCGCGAAAGATGGCTGACGCTTGTCCGATAGCTGCGCCACGCCAAGACGCCATGCCCCCAAAAAGCCAACATGTATAATATGAAACCGATGATGCCGGTCTCCGCGAACACCGTCAAGTACAGGTTATGCGCATGATAACTCACAATCGACGGATCTTGAATATAGTAATCATAGCGGGGATACACAAGAGGAAACGCCGCCCAACCAATGCCGGTCCACCAATGATCGCCGATCATTTGCCAGGTGCTGCGCCAAAACGCAAAGCGCAGGTCCACGGACGTATCACCACCGTGAAAAAGAGAGATGAAACGCTCCGTAATTTGTCCATGATGCAACCAAAGAAACACGGGCACGGCCAACAAGCCCCAAGCGACCCTTCGGTCATAGATAATGGCGGTGACGGTAAGCGCCACCAACATGCTCACCCACGCGCCCCGCGAATACGTTAGCAATAACACCAGCAAAATCAGCAATAAAAGCGCCGCCGTAAGCCCGCGTTTATATCCGCGCTCATAGATCGCGGTAAAACTCGCCAGCACGCTCGCGATCATCAGTAAGTACGCCCCCAGCAAATTGGGATTGCCCAGCGTACTGTACATACGACGCAACAGTAGCGGGAAACGCTCACGGTCCACCCACTCCATCGTAAAACCGGCAAACCCGCCGAAGAAATACTGGTAAATACCGATAACGCATACAATAACCGCGCCGCCCAACAAATAACTCAAAAAATGCACGCATTGCTCCCGCGTGCGCAACTGCCATGTCACCAGTAAATACATCGCCGTATAGGTGCCGCAACGATAAAAAAAGTTATAGGCGCTGGCGGAAGGTTCCGGCGCCAACCATGTGGTGCAATACGCCCAAGCGGCAAACAGCATGAGCGCCACTCCCGGCCAACGCAAGGCGCGCAAACGAGCCGGCTCACGCCAAAGCAACACCGCCATAACGGCGCATGCCGAAAACAGCGAAAGCTCCAGCCCCATTTGCCACCAGGGCATAAAAAAAGCCGCCGCGTATAATAACCCGCTGCACCACTGCGACAACAGTCGGGAATGCGTCTGTACCTGCATGCAGATTCGTTCCTTTCAGGATGATATTAAGTTTATTATAATGCGCGGGGCTCTTTCTGTCCACGCGAGCAGGGCCTGACACCCGTGTTGTCCCTTGTCCCCGCCCGTAAAGTTATCAATGATGATTAAACAGCTCTTTTTTTTAGCATTAATCATGTTTGTTTATATTTCGTAAATTAAACATTCTTTTTCAACGCCCTTTTACTTTTCTATTTCACTCAAATTTTTATTTCCCTATATATAAATGATTTAATATATAAAGATAATAATGTTATTATTATTATTAAAATTGATACTTCGTATAAAGAAACTTCCTGTTCCCTTGCCGCATGATGATTTTATGTATGCTACAATAGCAAAAGGAGGGATTCACATGGACAAAATCAAAGTTGGTACAATGGCTGTCGCCTTCATGTACACGATTTACCATATCAACAACGTCGGCTTGAACATCGGTAACGGTCTGGTGCTCGCCGTGGTTCTTTTTTGCATCGCTATCGATTGCTACCGCTATGCCAAACGGCGTACCACCGAAGACAAAAAGAGTTTGTACCGTAAATAAGTCAAAAATTTTCGCGGTCTATATTGATTTATTTGCATATAATGACTATACTAAAGATGAGCATCATTCATATTAAACATAAGGAGGAATGTGACAATGAGCATGATTGGGAAAAAACTTCCGGAGTTTAAGGCGGACTACTATCAGGCGGGCGAATTGAAGCAACTCACCCACGAGGACGTTTTGGGGAAATGGGCGGTTTTCTTCTTTTACCCGGCCGATTTCACCTTTGTATGCCCGACGGAATTGGCGGACTTGGCCGATCACTATGAAAAATTGCAGGAATTAGGATGCGAAGTGTACAGTGTTTCGACCGATACGCATTTTGTTCATATGGCGTGGGCGAAAGAATCCCCGAGCATTCAGAAAGTCCAATACAAAATGATCGGTGATCCGACCGGTCAATTAGCCCGTTACTTTGATGTCATGAACGAAGCGGAAGGCAGCGCGCAACGCGGTTCGTTCGTCATCGACCCCGAAGGCGTCATCCAGGCCCTGGAAATTCACGCGGACGGCATCGGCCGTAATGCGGATGAATTGGTTCGCAAAGTGGAAGCGGCGCAATTCGTTGCCGAACACGGCGACCAGGTCTGCCCCGCGCGCTGGCACAAAGGCGCGGAAACGTTGAAACCGGGCAAAGACTTAGTCGGTACGATTTAACTTCAAAAAACCACCCTTCGGGTGGTTTTTTATTTCAAAGGCAAGAGACGAGTGCGCGCCGGCAAAACAAATTTTATTCCGATATAGAATAAAATTGACAATCGCCTCTAAATTCGCTACACTAGGAGAGTATTCATGCACGCGGAGAGGTGTCCGAGTGGTTGAAGGTGCATGATTGGAAATCATGTGTACGGCGCAAACCGTACCGGGGGTTCGAATCCCCCTCTCTCCGCCATTTACTTTCGGTCAATATACTGCCGAGTAAATGAATTACGGATAACATCAAAAGACCTGCGATATCGCGGGTCTTTTTCATGCCTGTCGGTGTTCAGCAACGTCAAGCGCGATCATTTTCCGAGTCATCGCGGCGCGCGGAAAAACGCCGCCCCAGATCAAAGTCCTCTGAAAACTCATGCCATGCTGTCGTCACCATGCGACAGACGCTTACCTCGCACCATTTTTCGTCACTCTTGACATATATTACCGCCTATGTATTCTGAGCGTAGAAAAAGAGTTGCCCGTAATAGAGCCCGGCATCGTAGCCGAACGCACATGGGAACTCTTTTTCTTTTTCTTTTTCTTTTTCTATTCCTTTTTTTCATATTCGCACAACAGCTCGATAAGCGAAGCGCATTTCATTGCCGCCCCGATCCATTCGGCGGCATTTTTTTATTTCATCTCGCGCATCGCCGTAATGTTACCGTCATTTTTACCGCTCTTTACGCGAGCGCTTATTCTTTCACGAGGACTTTTTCTATTTCGCCGATGTACATGTCATGGAAATCGCAGTCGGGATAATGCTCGTCAATGATCCGCGCGTCAATAAATCCGGCGGGAAGCAGCGGCGCCTGATACAATTTGCGGCAAACGATCACGATCTCGGCTTCCGCAAAGTAAGTGTAGTCTTCTTCAAATACGGGAGTAAGACCGACCTTAGCGACTTTATCCTCATCACGCCCCGAATGGCTACCCAAGTAGCCCATTTCTTTTTTGTAGTCGCCGCCGAAAAGAGAGAGCGTGTACCGATCCGCGCGATCCACAAATTTTTTGGTGTAACGTTGCGGACGGATATAGACGATCGCCGTCGGGCGTTGCCAAATGACGCCGACATGCCCCCAGCTCGCGGTCATCGTATTGTAGCCTTTGGCTTCATCGCCGGCGGTCACCAGCCACCATTCGTTACCGATCATTTGCGGAGTGACTTGCAGTTCTGTTACGGGAATTTCACGCATAATAGACCTCCTTCACACAATATTTTCCTTTTCCTTCATTATACGCCACGATGACGACGCGGGAAAATCCAATCATTTTAATGTAATGAAGTTGGCGGCTTGTTTGGGTACGAAAAACGGCGTTTTTTCGATGCGCATGCTATAATAAATACAGATACATCATAAAGTAGCAGAGGAGGAATAACTATGAGTTGTCCACACAGTAAATACGATGTCACCAAAATGGATTCGCATGAACGCGCCCGCTATGAGTCGGCGATGCGGCATGTCGAGGCCGCCAAGGCGGCGGGAAAGTCGACGGATGAATGCCATGCGATTTTCCAAACGATCATGAACCGCAAATGGGATGATCCCGTGCCGAATGACGAGGCGCACCGCGACTACGCGGAACGGGTAGAGCGCGCGAAAAAAGCGCGTGACAACGGCGCCGGTTGCAAGGAAATCGCCGCGATTTTGCACGGCGAAAAGTAAAAATATAACTTTTTCCATATAGCGGCGGAACGATTCCGCCCGAAAGGATCCATATGCATTGTGAACACTGTGATCACGATACCGCGCCGGTGACCGCTGCCGAGAAGGCTCGTTCGAAGCGCGCGACGCGCGAAGACGACGCGTATTTTGACGGCGTGGTCCGCAACGACCCGCCGGAGACGATCGTTCGCCATGATGATGTCCGTCATGAGGAAAGCGAAGAGGATGCGAATCAGGAAGGCGTTGTCGTTCGTCATGACGATGCCTGAACAGGCGACATCGACACGAACGAGCCGGATACTCGGGAAAACGCGTGGCCACTACGCGCGCGGACCGGTGAGAGCGTCGGTCACATCGTAAATAGAAAAACAAAAGGGCCCCGGTCTGCTTGGGACCTTTTTGCTTTCTTATTTTCCGCATGCCGCGGGGAAACCGCGCATGCCCCAAAGGCTATGAATTTGGTATAATAAAGTAAACTTATGCAAAGGAGATCGCTTATGTATACAGAACGTGAAATCAATTTGCAAGACGCCGGCATGCACCAACGCCTGATGGATTTTCTGGCCGGCTTTGAATTGACTTTTTCGGGCAATATCGACTATTCCATGGGGATCTTTGACGGTGACCGCCTGATCGCCACCGGCTCGCTGAGCGGCCGTGTTTTGCGCAATATCGCCATTGATCCGGAGTACCAGGGACAAGGTCTTACGCACCGCATTCTCGACCATCTGATGGCGGAAGCGAAACGTCGCGGAATCAACAGCTATCAAATCTTTACGAAACCGGAAAAAGTACCGGTCTTCGAGCATTCCGGCTTTACCTGCGTCGCGAAAGCGGAACCGTATGCCGCGCTGCTGGAATACGGCGATGATACGCTGGCGGAATTTTTAGAAAAAACCAAAAAAATCGTCGGTGAGCCGGTCGGTCCGGTGCGCGGTTCCATTGTCATGAACTGCAACCCCTTTACCAAAGGCCACCGCGCTTTGATCGAGTACACGTCGCAACAGTGCGATGATGTCGTATTGTTCGCCGTGCAGGAAGACCGTTCGATGTTCCCGTTCGCGGATCGCTTGGAACTGATTCGCAAAGGGACCGCCGACCTCGGCAATGTCAAAGTGGTTTCGGGCGGCGATTATATCATTTCGAACGCTACCTTCCCGACCTACTTCATCAAAGGCACGGAAGCGCTCGACGCGCAGACGAAACTCGACGCGACCGTGTTCGCGGAGCAGATCGCGCCGGCGCTCGGCATCACCGTTCGTTTCGTCGGCGAAGAACCCACCGACAACACGACCAGCGCGTATAATTCAGCGCTCAGTAAAGTCTTGCCGATGAATGATATGGATTTCAAAATCATTCCCCGTATCCAAAAAGCGGGCACTATTGTCAGCGCCTCCAAGGTGCGCGCCGCGCTTGGCAAGGATGATTGGCAAACGGTGGAAGAAATGGTTCCGAAAACCACGCTGGATTACCTGCGTTCGGAACGCGGCGCCGCCGTCATTGAAAAGATCAAAAAAGACGCCGCAGCGAAAGCTGAAGCAGAGAAGCAAGCAGCCATTGCCGCCGAACAGCGTAAAGCACAGGAAGAAGCAGACCGAATTAAGCGTGAAGCTGAGCAGAAAGAAGCGGCCTGCCTGGCGGAAGAGAGGCGCATCGCTGACGAAAAGGCAAAGCGTGAAGCGGACGTTAAGCCAATAAACAATCTTTCCCCTTTTCCGCTTTGACGAAGATTACTATTCACTCACTAACCAATAGGCTCTTGTTGCGCCTCCCTGCATGGCATAAGAGATTCCGAATGACATTAGATCTGCGAGGTGGGCATCGATTGCAGCGTTGCTTATTCCTGGTTGCACGCCCACTACAGTGAATCCAAGTTGGGTTGCCCGAGTAGCGTAAAGTCTTTCCTTGAGTGTCTGCAGATCACCCACAACAAACCTAGACGGCGACTTAAAACGTTGACTCATTCGATCCTCCATATGCGCAAGAAGTACAGATACATCGCAATAGAAAACGGACTTCACCAACTGACCAGCGACTTCGTACACATCATCCACTCGCCCCCCGCTGGGGGCGCCTCCTGCTCCTTTACAGTGGTACAACGTGATGTCCACGACGCCATTGGCCCCCACGGTCACGGCAATATAGTCGGCTGCCTCTCCAGAACGGTGGTCGTAAAACAATACGAATACGTTAGGGAGACCAAGGAGGTAATGTTCGAGATGTTCCTGTACAGTCCTTTTTCCCTGTAGCTCTGCACGCTGTTCCCGTGCTTTTTCAGTGTCATTGTCGATGACAAACTCGACCTTGATTTCGCACTCGTCCCAATCAATGACCTTCGTATCGTCCTTTGTTAGTGAAACTGCCTGTAACTGCGGCGCAAGCATTAAATTCAGCCCTTCAAAGGTTGATTTATCGGAGGCATAGAACATCGGCGGGTGTTCACTCAACCAGTCAGCTAACGGC
>NZ_JAHAHH010000065.1 GCF_018373335.1 Negativicoccus succinicivorans | reverse complement strand
AAAGAATAATAAACACACGGCAAACAGAAGGAGGAAGTCGGATGGGTGACTTGGCGAATATTAAAGTGATCGGTGTAGGCGGCGCTGGTAACAACGCAGTAAATCGAATGATCGAGGCCAATGTGCAAGGTGTTGATTTTCTTGCGGCCAACACTGAAGTCCAAATTTTGGATACATCAAAAGCAGAAAAGAAATTACAATTAGGCGAGAAGCTGACCAAAGGCCTTGGCGCCGGCGCGAAACCTGAAATCGGCGAAGCAGCGGCGGAAGAAAGCAAAGAAGAAATCATGAAAGCGCTGCAGGGTGCCGACATGGTTTTCGTAACGGCCGGTATGGGCGGTGGCACGGGTACGGGTGGCGCACCGATCGTAGCAGAATGCGCGAAAGAAATGGGAGCATTAACCGTTGCCGTAGTCACCAAACCGTTTATGTTTGAAGGTACCGTACGTATGCGCAACGCCAATTCCGGTATTGAATATTTGAAAGAAAAAGTAGATACCATCATCATTGTGCCGAATGAACGTCTGTTGCAAGCCGTAGATAAAAAAGTCAGTATCCAGGATGCATTCCGTATGGCAGACGATGTGTTGCGCCAAGGCGTACAAGGGATCTCCGACCTGATCACTGTACCGGGCGTTATTAATCTTGACTTTGCCGACGTCAAAACGATTATGACCGATCAAGGCGAAGCCTTAATGGGCATCGGCACTGCCAGCGGTGAAAACCGTGCGGTAGATGCGGCTAAAGCGGCTATTTCGAGCCCGCTTTTGGAACGCACTATCGACGGCGCCAAAGGTATTATTATCAGTGTTACGGGCAGCGATGATTTGGGCTTGCTCGAAATCAACGAAGCGGCGCAAATTATTTCGGACGCGGCTGATCCGGATGCGAATATTATTTGGGGTACGTCCATTAATCCGGAAATGGGTGACGAAGTACGGATTACCGTTATTGCAACCGGTTTTGAAGATGTGAAGAAAAAACAAGACTACGCAGCGAATGCGCGCGGCGGTATTGCCGTTCCGGACTTTTTACAAAAACATTAATCACTTAAAAAGGCCTCACATTTGTGGGGTCTTTTTTATGTATGAACTCCCGGCGGAAAAGCCCTACGTATATGTTATAATAAATATATCTATGGTCTGAAGGAGGAATGAAATGGCGAAAGAATATTCATTTGATGTGGTTTCCACCGTCGATTTACAAGAAGTAACGAATGCGGTCCAACAGACACGTAAAGAAATTACTACACGTTACGATTTTCGTAACAGTAAAAGTGAACTTACATTTGCCGATGACACCATTACTTTGCTAAGTGATGATGAATACAAATTGGGCGCTGTGCAGGAAGTATTACGCGGTAAGCTTGTGAAACGCGGTGTAAGCTTAAAGAATCTTGATGAAAGTAAAGTGGTTCCGGCAGCGGGCGGCACGGTTCGCCAGGAATGGAAATTAAAGCAAGGACTGGATCAAGAGAACGCGAAGAAAATTACCAAACTGATCAAGGATAGGAAGCTTAAAGTGAATGCCCAAATTATGGCGGATCAGGTCCGTGTTACGGGAAAAGATAAGGATACTTTACAAGAGGTAATCGCCGTATTGAAGGCAACCGATTTTCCTGTTGATTTACAGTTTGTCAATTACCATTGAGTATGATGGCAAAAAAAGAATTAAGGGAAGGGTTCACTACCGGGACCAGTGCTACAGCTGCTTTAAAAGCGGCGGCATTGGCTCTGCGTGGGGAATTCCCAAAATTTGTTACAGTGGAGTCACCCCAGCATCGAGCGTTGACGTTGCCGATTGAGAAAAGCGAAGCGAATGAGGGGATCGGTTCGGCAACCGTCATCAAAGATGCGGGTGATGATATGGATGTCACGCACGGCACGCCGATTGTCGTTTCCCTTGAAGTAACAACAACACCTGGGATTGTTTTTATCGCGGGTGTAGGTGTAGGGACGGTGACACGGCCGGGGTTGCAAGTAAAAGTGGGAGATGCCGCGATCAATCCGGGACCGCGCTGGATGATGAAGCGAGTTTATGAAGAGTTGGCGGATGAAGGCACCGGTTGGAAAGTGACTGTTTCCGTACCTGCCGGTGAAGCATTGGCAAAGAAAACACTGAATCCGGTGTTGGGAGTCATGGGTGGCATTTCCATTATCGGCACGTCAGGAATTGTCAAGCCGATGAGTGAAGAAGCCTATAAAAAGTCATTAATTCCTCAATTTACCGTTTTGCGTGCCGCGCATCAGCATTGGTGCGTTATGACTCCCGGCCGGATTGGTTATGATGCCGCTCGTAAAATTTATGATTTACCGGTTACCGATCTCGTTGAAACGAGCAATTTTATTGGTTTTATGCTGGAAGAAGCCGTGGATAAAGATATCCGAGAGATTATTTTGATCGGTCATTTGGGGAAGTTGATCAAAGTAGCGTCAGGGAGTTTCCATACGCATAATCGCATGAGCGACGGGCGCATGGAAACACTGGCAGCGTACGCCGCTTTAAACGGTGCGGATGCAGCAACGGTAAAAGAAATTCTTGCCTGCTCGACGACTGACGGAGCGGCAGAAATTATTCGGGCCAACGATCTCGAGGTCATTTATCCTCAACTTGCTGAACGTGCGCAGGTGCGGGCCCAACGTTTTGTGCATGAAGAAGCCAAAGTAGGCGTGATATTTGTGACAATGCAGGGTGAAATTTTAGCGCAAAGCAGTTTCGCCAAAGAATTTATGGAGGCTAAACCGTGGTTACGAAACTCGTAGTGGTCGGTATCGGTCCGGGATCTCCGGAGTATATGATTCCGGCTGCACAAAAAGAGATCGCCACTGCCGATGTTGTAGTGGGCGGCCGCCGAGCATTGGACACCCTGGCCTCAGAATGGCAACAGAAAATCCCAATTACGGGAAAGCTTGGCGATTTGCAAGCCGAATTGGAACGACTTTCAGAGCATCTTCGCGTCGCAGTTTTAGTCAGTGGTGACCCCGGCTACTACAGCCTTTTAGGCTGGCTGAAGCGAACGTTTCCGGACGTTGCGATTGAGGTTATACCGGGTCTTTCCAGTGTGCAGGTCGCATTTGCACGTTTGGCGGAAGCGTGGCAGGATGCCGATTGGTTGAGTTTTCACGGTCGCACACCGAGTGACGCTGAATTGGTGTATGAACCGGGACGAAAAGTTGCGTTTTTGACAGATCGGAAGCAATCCGGTGCTTTTATTTGTCGAGCATTGATGGCTGCCGGCTGGCCTAAAGAAGCGCATGTAGCGATGCTGGAACGTATCAGCTATGAAGATGAGCGAAAACAGGAAGGAACTCTTGAAGAAGGGGCGGAATGGCCTGGTTTTACGGAAGCGGTGGTGGTGGTACAAGGATGAGTTCAGTATTTGGTCTTGCGGATGAGAAATTTATTCGCGGTAATGTACCGATGACGAAAGCGGAGATTCGCGCGCTGGTTATGGTCAAGGCGGGGATTCGGCCGGAAGACACTGTTGTCGACATCGGCGCGGGAACGGGCTCGATCAGCATAGAGGCGGCGCTTGCTGCAACAAAGGGGAAAGTTTATGCGATTGAACGAAATCCCGAGGGCATCGAACTGATTCGCCGTAACGCGGAAGAGTTCGGTTGCACCAACCTCGAAGTGATTCATGGTAAAGCACCGGATGCTTTGCGTGATCTTCCGCCGATTGATGTCGCTATTATTGGAGGCTCGGGCGGACAATTGTCGGCCATTTTTTCCCGGTTGGAGGAACTACTGACTGCGGGGGGGAGGGTTGTGGCCACGGCGGTGACCGCGGAAACGACAGCGCAATTGCTTGCCATTTGCAAAGAAAGAAAGTGGCAATACAATGCAATACAAGTACAGATTAATCGGTTGCGTAAGGCGGGGCCGTACCATCTTTACCAACCGCTCAGTCCCATTTTAATTGTGCAGGCGCAACCGATGAAGGAGGAAGTATGACGCAAGTTTATTTTATTGGAGCAGGCCCCGGTGATCCGGAACTGATTACCGTGAAAGGTCAGCGGCTTATAAGCGAGGCGGATGTTGTTATCTATGCAGGATCTTTGGTCAATCCTGAAATTCTCACCTACTGTAAAGAAGACGCAACGATTTATAACAGCGCACAGATGAATTTGGACGAAGTTCTCGATGTGACACAAAAGGCTTGCGCGGCTGGCAAGATCGTGGCACGTGTGCATACAGGAGATCCTGCAATTTATGGTGCGATTCAAGAACAAATGGATGCATTGAAACCTCTGGGGATTGAATACGAAGTGATTCCCGGTGTGAGTTCGTTTTTGGCCAGCGCAGCGGCATTAAAGCAGGAATATACGTTGCCGAATGTATCGCAAACAGTAATTATCACTCGCCTGGAAGGACGTACGCCGATGCCTGAAAAGGAGCGTCTATCGTACTTGGCGCAGCATCAGGCAACGATGTGTATTTTCCTTTCCGTACAAATGATGGATAATGTTGTTGAACATCTTATCGAAGGCGGATATAGTGAAGATACACCGGTGGCGATAGTGATTCGAGCCTCTTGGCCGGATCAAAAGATTTTGCGTGGAACGCTAGCAACCATTGCCGATCAGGTGCGCGAGGCCGGCGTTATTCGCCAGGCGATGATTGTTGTCGGGCGAGTGCTGCAAAGCGACTATCATTTATCAAAGCTTTATGACAGATCGTTCAGTCATATGTTCCGTGACGCGAAAGAGGACGCGCCGAAGCCATGAAGTGCGCGATTATATCCGTTTCTCAAGTCGGTGCCGACCTTGCAAGAATGATAGGGGCATCGCTGCAAGCAGATGTCAATCTCTATGAAAAAAAAGAGTACGCAAGCGGTGCCGAAGCGAAGTACTTTACGCGTGTTATGGCACTCACAACGGATATTTTTACGCGTTATGACTTAATTATCTACATCATGGCATTAGGGATCACGGTCCGCGCGATTGCGCCGCATGTGCAGCACAAAACCGTAGATCCTGCGATTCTAGGTGTGGATGAATTAGGAACATTTGTTATTTCGGTTCTTTCCGGACATTTGGGAGGCGCTAATGACTATGCGCGCGAAGTGGCGGAAATAATAAGCGCCACACCGGTGATTACCACAGCTACCGATGTGCACGGGAAAGTTGCGCCGGATGCGATAGCTCGTCACTTACAGGCCCGTGTGGAACCGATTTCCGCCTTGAAAGAGATCAATGGAGCGATTGCTCGTGGGGAAACGGTAGAGTACTTCGTCGATGAGAGAATGCCGCTGGCCGCAGAAGTAAAAAACATCCTGACATCATTCGGTGTTGTGGCAAAGTCGCTGGAGGAACTTGCACAATCTGAGGCGGAAGGCGCTGTTATCATCACTGATCGGACCGATATAAGAACTGCATTGCCGCATTTATATTTGCGACCGCCGACGTTGGTGGCCGGTATGGGGTGTCGAAAAGATACTCCGCAAAAGATACTTGCTGATGCACTTCGCCAAGCGTTCACACAAATTGGACGCAGTCCGTTAGCGCTTGCAGGGATTGTTTCGACAACCGTGAAAGAACATGAAGCCGGTTTGCTCGCATTGGCGGAACAGTATCGGCGGCCGATTGCATTTTATCCGCCGGAAGCATTACTTAAAGTGGCGGAACAATATCATTTAGAGGAATCTTTTTTTGTAAAGAATACGATTGGAGTGGGAAATGTATGCGAAACAGCAGCCATTCTGAAGACCAAAAGGTCACAGCTGCTTTTACCGAAAACAAAATTTCAACGAACGACGGTGGCAATAGCCGAGGCTACATCGCTGTGGTGGGAATCGGACCGGGACACGCCGCAGAATTGACGCCGCGCGCCCATGATGCGATTCGCGATGCGGAAATCGTTGTTGGTTACCATACGTATATGAAGTTGATTGATGATCTGATTTCGGATAAAGAACAGGTCGGCACCGGCATGAAGCAAGAAATCGATCGCTGCCAGCGTGCAGTCGAACTTGCCAGTCAGGGAAAACGTGTCGTTGTCGTTTCTTCAGGAGACCCGGGGGTATACGGGATGGCGGGACTTGTTTTGGAATTGATAGATAAACTTCCCGCACAAGCACATCCTGAGTGTGAAATCATTCCCGGACTCACCGCCGGTAATACGGCAGGTGCGATTTTAGGGGCACCGTTAATGCACGATTACGCGGTGATCAGTTTGAGTGATCTTTTAACACCGTGGGATTTAATCAAAAAACGTGCTCGTATGGCGGGGGAAGGAGATTTTGTTATTGTTTTATACAATCCTCGCAGTCGTGGCCGTGCGAAGCATTTAGATGAAATTTGCGATATCTTACTGACAATTAAAGATCCGCAAACGCCGGCCGGTATTGTTCGCAAAGCGGGACGTGCAGGGATGTCCTATACGATTACAACATTAGCTGAATTGGCCGCGCAAGATGTGGATATGCAGTCGACAGTTATCATCGGTAATAGCCGTACATGTGTTAAAAACGGTCGAATGATTACGCCACGCGGCTACGAATTATGATTTGGGTTATTGCCGGTACGCAAGACGGACGTGAATTGGCGGCAGAATTAAAACGCTACAGCGGTGAAAAGGTCATTGCAACGGTGATCAGTCAATATGGGAAATTGCTCGCTGCACCGGGAGTTGATCAGGTGTTGGTAGGGCGACTCACCCAAAGCCAAATGGAAGAGTTGGTAGGCACATATCAAATTGACTGCATAGTAGATGCCAGTCATCCGTATGCGGCGATTGTTTCGCAAATGGCACAGGCAACAGCTAAAACCACGAATATTCGGTATTTGCGATATGAGCGTCCTGAAGTACCGCTGCCTGATTATGCCCGTTTATATCATGCGAAAGATGAGTATGAAGCGGCTGAGCTTGCCGCGTCGCTCGGAGAACGTATTTATCTGACGACCGGCTCTAAAACATTGTCTGTTTTCATGAAGTCAAAAGCGCTTTCCGATAAAGAAGTATGGGCTCGGGTTTTGCCTACGCCGGAAGTTGTTGCACAATGCAAAGACTTAGGTTTAACACCGAAGTATATTGTGGCTATACAAGGCCCGTTTTCATTGGCAATGAATCGAGCGATGTTTACCGATACGAAGGCAGATGTCATTGTAATGAAAAACAGTGGGCTCGTTGGCGGTACTGATACTAAACTTACGGCCGCGATGGAGACCGGAGCGGCTATTGTGGTCATTGATCGGCCTATCAACCGGTCTGAATATCCTGTTTTGACATCGCCTCAAGAAGTAATTAAGGCATGGGAGGAATTATGATGGAGTACGTAAAACAGCCGAAAGAAATTGAAGACAAAAGCATGCGAATTATTCGTCCCTATTTGGAAGGTATGAACCTGAGTGAAGAGGAGATTGCGGTCTACTCACGCACTATTCATGCTTCGGGAGATGTGGAATATGCAAAACTGGTCATTACCGGTCAGGATGCTATTGCCGCCGGTCTCAACGCTTTGAAAAACGGTGCGG
>NZ_JAHAHH010000064.1 GCF_018373335.1 Negativicoccus succinicivorans | reverse complement strand
GGAAAGCAAAACTGGATTCTCTTGGTGGAACTTTAGGAAAAAATATTGAAACAAAGAAAGCACGCTACTCAATTGTGGGTGAAATTCAGTTTGGAAACTGGGCTCTGGCAGAACATGATTTGTTAAGGCTTATGAGTTCAGCGACAGATGGAGAAATCGATTACTATATTTATGTTACTGCAACAGGAGAATTAGAGAAAAGACTCAGCAGTGGTATAGTCACTTTTTCGAATGTAGTAAATCTATTTCAAAATAACAAACATCTTTTCCGCACTCCTGTATGGGTGATTGGCATTGATATCGATAACACATGAAACATCCCAAATCATACGATTCTACTCCCGAAACCCGGAAGCGTATGTCCAGGGTCAAGCTAAAAGGTGGTAAGGCGGAAACTTTGCTAGCAAAAGCCCTTTGGCACCAAGGCTATCGTTATCGAAAAAATGATAAGAAGCTCCCCGGTTCCCCAGATATTGCAATTCTCAAATACCACATCGCCGTATTTGTCGATGGCGAGTTTTGGCATGGGCAAAATTGGGAAGAGCGCAAAAAGAGACTCAAAAGCAATCGCGAATACTGGATTGAGAAAATCGAGGAAAATATGGCCCGCGACGCTCGAAACGACCAACTGCTGACACAGGCTGGATGGACGCCTGTTCACTTCTGGGAAAAAGAGGCCATGAAGGACCTGCCCGTATGTGTTGCTGAAATCGAAGAAACCATCCTTGCACAGTTGATAGATAGCACTGATGATTTAGAGTCTGTGGACCGCGAAGGGTAGTACAGGCTTTCGTACAGGAGTTGCCCGCTATGGAACCTATCAGGACAGTAGAACTTTTCGCAGGCGTAGGCGGTTTCCGCTTAGGCCTAGAAGCTGCGTCTGATAGGTTCCAAATCATTTGGGCAAACCAATGGGAGCCATCCATGCGAGAGCAGTATGCTTTTGAATGCTACACGACGCATTTCGGCAGTGGCAAGCATCATGTTTGCCAGGATATCGCCAAAGTGAAGGATGATGTACCTGACCACGATTTGCTCGTCGGCGGATTTCCCTGTCAGGATTATTCCATCATGAAGAAAAACTCTGCGGGTATAGAGGGATCTAAAGGAGTGCTGTGGTGGCAGATAGATGATATTCTCAGAGAAAAAAGACCGAAGTATGTATTGCTGGAAAATGTAGATAGGATCATTCGTTCCCCAGCCAAACAATGCGGTCGTGATTTTTCCATCATCCTGCGTTGCCTATATGAAAAAGGATACGCAGTGGAGTGGCGCGTCATCAATGCCGCCGACTACGGTTATGCGCAGCGTCGCCGCCGGACTTTTATAATGGCTTATCACAACAAAACACGGGTATTCCGTGATCTCGCAGAAGTGGTATGCGTCCAAGGCCTCAAGTCCATGCATAAACACGTGATGGAGAACGGCATTTTAGCAAAATCCTTTCCTGTCCAGAGCCACAGTCGGTCATATGTTGAAAGCTGGGTCGACGAATTGGAATATGCAGATATCCCGGATGTTTCACATAGCCAAAAAGTATACCTCTATAGCGCTGGTATTATGATGAACGGCCGGATTTATTCCGTTGATGTGAATCCACAGCAAGTAGCCCCTACTCCACTAAAAGATGTATTGGAACGAAATCCCGTGGATGCGCATTATTTTCTCCACGATGAAGATATGCCTCAATGGATCTATGCCAAGGGCGCAAAACATGAGAAGCGACATAGACGAGATGGAAGTCACTATTACTTTTCTGAGGGCAGCGTTCAGTTCCCAGAGCCTTTGACCAAACCTTCAAGAACAATGCTGACCTCAGAATCTCAGGTGGGGCGAACATCTCATGTGGTCCAGGACCAAATCACAGGCTGTTTGCGTGTATTGGCACCGATTGAATGTGAGCGACTGAATGGGTTCCCAGATGGTTGGACAGATACTGGAATGCCAGAACGGATGCGGTATTTCTGCATGGGAAATGCTCTGGTCGTTCCATTGGTAACAAGAATTGGGGAAGCATTGGCGCACGAAATGTCTTGATTTTAGAGAGGGCACGTATATGCGTATAGGAAAAATCAATATACAGAAATACCGTTCCATTGACGATATTGTGATTTCGTTTCCAGAAAATAAGCCGGTAGTGGTATTCGGTCCAAATAACGCAGGAAAGTCAAATATTCTTTCGGCAATTGAGCGATTGCTGGGTGAAAAATATTGAAATGCTTGAAAGCGACTATTTTAAGCGGGATAAGGTTACTTATCCAACCGCTTCAATTTTTGCACGGTTTTCAGATACTTATTATGTTGACCCACGAGGAACACCGTATCAAACAGTGGCATTGACCTATGGGTATAATGGTGACTTAACAGAAAATCTGATTCATGATGGCTTTGGTAACCGTTTATATGTCACCAATGAGCAAAGAGTAGCATGTCAGTCATACCTTATTGATGCAGAACGGAATATACAGAGTGCATTTAACTATGGCAGTAAATATTCATTGTTGAGCAAGTTTTCTCACCAAATACACAAAGCATTGAGTGCTGCGCACAAAGTAGAGTTATCTGCAGCATTCGAACAGATCAAGTATTCTTTTGAGGAAACCATGGAATTTAGCAATTTCTTCGAACAATTTTCGACGGCACTGCAAGGTGCTGTAAAAGGATTTGTACACTCTTTGGCAGTGCTTTTTCTGCATACGATCCCAATAACTACGCAAAATCCTTACGCATCTATGCAAAAGAAGGCGAGAATATCCGTAGCTTTGAAGAATTCGGTACAGGTGAACAACAAGTTTTACTGATGGCCTTTGTCAAAGCATATATGGAAGTGTTTACCTCTGAGAGTTTCGTCTTGATTATCGAGGAACCAGAAGCCCATCTTCATCCACTGGCGCAAAAATGGCTCAAAGAATACATCGTTGAAATGTGCTCCGCCGGTATACAAGTTGTTGTTTCGACACATTCCACCGATTTTATCGATGCAGAATACCTTGATGGACTCGTGAGAGTATATAAAGAGGGTGACATAACAAAGACCATTCAGCTTTCTAAGGAGGATTTATGTACCTTTTGTGTGGAATCTGGAGTTCCTGCTGATAAAGCCTCACCAGACAACATTATAGATTTCTATAACACGCGGCTCTTTGCAGACCAATTAAAAGGTATGTTTGCAGAGACAATAGTGCTTGTTGAAGGAGCTACAGGATTCTTTGCTTTACCTGTGTATTTAAAACGGATAGGGTTTTCGCTGGCTGAACACGGTGTTGAAGTCGTCAATTGTCGTGGTAAGGATTCCATACCATTATTTTGGCGACTGTTCAGTGCTTATGGATATAATTGCTATTTTATTTTTGATGGCGATGCCAAGACAACCGATAACTCTAGGATATTCAATGGGATAATAACCGCTGATACTTGGGAGACTGCCGCAGATAAATATGTTATGACAAGCCAGTATGCATATTTTGGGGTGGATTTTGAAAAGCATTTCAGAACCACAATGACAGAATATAGTTCCTTGGAACAGCAGGTTGCGGAAAAATACCATATAACTTCGAAACCAGGCAAGGCCAAAGCTATCTCACAGCACTGCGAAGAGATACCAAGTTTTATCACCGAACTTAAAGAAGAACTTGAAATAATCGAGATGCTTGGATAATAGAAAAAGACCACATGCAAGGTTTTACCCTTTGGTGTGGTCTTTACGCTTTTGCCGCCCGAGGAGGATCGGTTTAAAATTAGTTTTTAATGCTAATCCCTAACCGCAACTCCCTTTGCGAGGTGTTTTTCGTTTATTCGTGAAGCGATTCTTCGGCAAGCACGCGGGCGCAACGCGCGCATACCGTCGGATGCTCCGCCGAGTCACCGACGGTTTCGCTGTGAATCCAGCAACGCTCACATTTCGGGGCCGTTGATTTTTGAATTTCACAAACGAGATCCGGCGTCGTTTCGGCTTGCATGCCGGCAGCGCCTGCCGTGCCTTCAACGACTTCGACTTCCGAAACGATGGCGAGCGCCGCGAGTTCGTCGACGATCCGCATCAATTCGTTGTACGTTTCGCCGTCAGCGTGCAGGACGACTTTGGCATCGAGCGGATGACCGATGACTTTATCTTGGCGCGCCGCTTCCAGCGCTTTTAAGATATCCGTGCGCAAGGTGAGACGTTTTTCCCAGCGTTGACCGAGTTCGGCATCGCGATGTTCCGCCGCCGCTTCCGGCCAATCGGTCAGGTGCACGCTTTCCGCTTTAGCGTCGACCGCCGGCATCGCCTGCCAAATTTCTTCGGCGGTGAAGCTCAGTACCGGCGCGATCAGGCGCACGAGCGTTTGCAGGATTTGATAAAGCACTGTCTGCGCGGCGCGACGCGTCACGGAGGTCGCCGTTTCCGCGTACAGACGATCTTTGACGATGTCGAGATACATCGCGGAGAGATCGACCGTGCAGTAGTTATGAATGACGTGGTACATCACATGAAATTCATAATTCTCATACGCCTGCGTCACTTTTTCACGTACTTCTTCCAAACGCAAAAGCGCCCAGCGATCGATTTCTTCCAGTTGTTCATACGCCACGTCGTCGACACCCGGTCGGAAATCGCTCAGGTTACCGAGCAGGAAACGGAACGTGTTACGGATTTTGCGATACACATCGCTCATCTGCTTGACGATTTTCGGCGACAAGCGCACATCGCTCTGGTAATCCGCGCTGGATACCAAAAGACGCATCACGTCCGCGCCGAATTGGTTGATGATTTCCTGCGGCGCCACCGTGTTGCCGAGCGACTTACTCATCTTGCGGCCTTCGCCGTCCATCGTAAAGCCGTGCGTCAAGACTGTTTTATACGGCGCGTGTCCGTTGACGGCGACCGACGTCAGCAAAGACGACTGGAACCAGCCGCGATGCTGGTCACTGCCTTCAAGGTACATCGAGGCCGGGTACAAATCCGAATCCTCCTGTTCGAGCACGCCGCTCCAAGTCGATCCGGAATCGAACCACACGTCCATGATGTTCGATTCTTTGGTAAACCCATGACCGCCGCAATGCGGACAGGCAAAGTTTTCCGGCAACAGCTCTTTCGCCTCGTATTTCCACCAGGCGTCCGTGCCTTCTTCCCGCACTTTGGCGCGAACAGTCGCCATCGTTTCGTCGGTGATGACGGCTTCATGGCAATCGTTGCAATAGAAAATCGGAATCGGCACGCCCCAAACGCGTTGGCGCGAGATGCACCAGTCCTGGCGATCGGCGACCATGTTGTAGAGGCGTTCCCGGCCCCAGCTCGGGATAAATTCCGTATCGTTAACGGCTTTTAACGCGTCGTCGCGGAAATCATCGACAGAGGCGAACCATTGTTCCGTCGCCCGATAGATCACCGGATTTTTACTGCGCCAGCAGTGGGCGAATTGGTGATGCAACGTGCTCTTGCCGAGAAGCTTGCCGGCATGCGCGAGTTTTTTGATGACCGCCACATCGGCGCCGTCCAAAACATTTAAGCCGGCGAGATCTTCGCCCGCCTCGGCGGTAAGGTTGCCCTTGTCGTCAACCGGCGAGAGAATGTCCAAGCCGTACTTTTTGCCGACTTCAAAGTCTTCGACACCGTGGCCCGGCGCGGTGTGGACGCAACCCGTGCCGGCGTCAAGCGTGACGTGCTCACCCAAGATCACGGACGACGTGCGTTCGAGGAACGGATGATGGAAGACCATGCCTTCCAGTTCCTGTCCCTTCTTCGGTTCGCTGACCACTTCGTAATCGGCGATTTTGCACGCCCCCAGCGCGGATTCCACCAGATCCCGCGCCATCAGGTAGTACTCGTCTCCCGCTTTGACCCAGACGTAGTCGATTTCCGGATGCATGGCGATCGCCATATTGGCCGGCAAGGTCCACGGCGTCGTCGTCCAAATGACGCAGAACGCATTGTCTTCATTCGCGCCTTCCGGCAGGAAGCCGCGCGCGTCGATCAGCGGGAATTTGACGAAGATCGAAAACGATTTTTTATCCGCGTATTCGATTTCCGCTTCCGCCAGCGCCGTTTCACACACCGGACACCAGTACACGGTTTTGCGGCCTTTATAAATGTAACCTTTTTTCGCCATCTCACCGAATACGGCGAGTTCACGATCTTCCAATTTCGGATCGAACGTCAAATACGGACGATCCCAATCGCCCATGACGCCGAAACGAATGAAGTCTTTCTTTTGAATTTCGATAAATTCTTTCGCGTAGGCAAGGCATTTAGCGCGCAATTCCAACGGCGACATTTCCGCGCGATTGAGGCCCGTGTTTTTGATGACGGCGTGTTCAATCGGCAGTCCGTGCGTATCCCAGCCCGGACGATACGGCGTGTAGTAGCCGCGCATCGTCTTGTATTTCATGATGATGTCTTTCAGCGTTTTATTCATCGCGTGACCGATGTGCAGGTAGCCGTTAGCGTACGGCGGGCCGTCATGCAACACGAATGACTCCGCGCCTTCCCGTTGCGCTAATCGTTTTTTATAAATATCATGTTCCTGCCAAAAATCCAACCACTGCGGTTCCCGTTTCGGCAAGTTGCCGCGCATCGGAAATTCCGTTTGCGGCAGATGTAATGTTTTCCCGTAATCCATAATGTCCTCCCTGTAATAAAAAAACGCCTCATCCCTAAGGGACGAGAACGTTGTTTCCCGCGGTACCACCCTACTGGTCATTGCTGACCGCTCAAGCGCGATAACGGTGCGACCGGCGAACACTTGCGGCATTCGCGGCTCCCGAGTGATCCGCATCTATCGCATCCGCTCGGCTTCCACCGCCCCGAGCTCTCTATGGTCTGCTGATACATGCCGTCTCGTTCATTGCCTTCTGTTAGAAAATAGTTATAAATTATTATACGCAAAAAAAAGAACAGCGTCAAGAATTACCAAGTAACGCAAAATAAAAAGCGACCTCACAAGAGGCCGCTTTTTTCATTCCTTATTTGCCGTAATTTTTATCGGCTTTGATTTCGATGCGGAATGCGTTTTCACCTAACGATACGCGGTCGACATCATATACGTCTTTGCCGTATTTCTGATCGAGATAGTATTCCACCGCGTTTTCCGCCTGATCGGAAAGCGAATCGGGGGTCGCGCCATACGTGTATTTACCGAGGATTTCCGTGATCGCCGCGCGGTCTTCCGCCGGCAACGCTTTCGTGTAGTCCATCAGTTCCAAGACCGTATGGTCTTTAACAGCGGCCGGTTGTTCCGCCGCTACCTGCCGTTCGATAAAGCTCGAACCCATGCGAATTTCCATCCGATACGCGTTCGTTTCCAAACGATTAACGGCGGCTTTGTAAGTTTCTTCACCGTACGTTTGGTTCAAATAGAGTTGCACTTCATTGCGAGCGCGTTCCACAAGGTTGGCCGTCGTGTCGCCGGCAACATACTGATTCAGGATATGCGTAATGTTGTTGCGGTCAGCATCGGTCATCTGACTCGTGAAGTCCGTCAATTCATATACGAATGCGGCTTCCTGCGCGACCGGTTGGGTCGGAGCGACTGCCGCGCCCGGTGTTTTATAGTGATCGTCAGCTTTGATCTGAACGTCGTAAGCGCCGTTTTCCAGTTTCTTCACGTCGACATCATAGAAGTCGTCGCCGTATTTCTGATCCAGGTAATGT
>NZ_JAHAHH010000063.1 GCF_018373335.1 Negativicoccus succinicivorans | reverse complement strand
CCGGCTCATAACCGGTCGGTCCCTGGTTCGATCCCAGGTGGGCCCACCACATTGCATTGTAGGACGACTGCGGTCGTCCTTTTTTGTCGAAAGGAGTTCTTGTATGCCGGATGGCGCAACGCTTTCTGTGACTTTGTCACCGCGTTTGCAAACCGTTGCGGACGCCGTGCCCGTGTGCGATACTGTAGCTGATATCGGCAGCGATCACGGCTACGTGCCCTTGTACCTGCTCGAAAAAAAGCGGGCGTGTCACGTCATCGTCAGCGATTTACGGCAAGGTCCGTTGGCAAAAGCGCGGCAAAATTTTTGCCGGACGCAATGCGCCGCACAGGCGGATTTTCGCTTGGGCAGCGGCCTGGAAATATTGCAGGCTGACGAGGCGGACGGTATTATTTTGGCGGGAATGGGCGGTCCGCTGATGCGGGAACTTTTACAGGCGCGGCCGGAAGTGTATCAAAAGCTGGCGTTTATTATTTTGCAGCCGATGACGGGTCAGGCGATGTTGCGACGAAGTTTGCGGGAACTCGGCCTGAAAATTGATCGGGAGTGGCTTTGCGAAGAAGGCAAACACCTTTATGAAATCATTCGTGTCGTTCCCGGGGCGCAGGATCTGCCGGAGAAGCTCGCGGCGGTCGGACCCTACCTTTGGGAAACCCGCGCGCCGCTGCTCTCCCGTCATCTGCATCGGTTAATTACCCGCGCGCAGGCGCATCGCAACGGCTTGCTGCATGCGAAAGAGCAATCCGCAGCGCGACGGAAAGAATTAGATTCGTTAGAGAAAGATATTGCACAGTGGAAGGAGATGCTGCAGCAATGCGAATCCGAAAGATAATGCAGGCGTTGGAAGAATGGGCGTCGCCGAAATTAGCGGAAGACTGGGACAATGTAGGATTGTTGGTCGGCGATCCGGAGACGGAAGTGACCGGTGTTTTAACCGCGCTTGATGTCACAAAAGAAAATATCCGTTATGCGAAAGAGCATGGTATTAACCTCATCGTCGCGCATCACCCGATTCTGTTCAAACCGTTGAAACAATTGGTCGCGGGAGATCCGGTCGCGGACTTGGTGCGACTTTTAGTGCAAAATAATCTCGCCTGCTATGCCGCGCATACGAATTTGGATATTGCGACCGCGGGCGTAAATGATTTGCTGGCGGAACAAATCGGACTGATCGATGTCGAAGGACTTGTACCGGTGCATCACGAGCCGTTTTACAAAGTGGCGGTATTCACTCCGCAAACGCATGCGGACGCAGTCCGCGCCGCCATGGGGGATCACGGCGCCGGTGCACTCGGCGATTACTCGCATTGCACGTTCAGTGTGCAGGGGCAGGGACGCTTTTTACCGTTGTCCGGCGCGCAGCCTTTTTTGGGAAATCCGGGGCAAATGGAAACGGTCGAAGAAGAACGCGTGGAAGCCATCGTGCCGGCGCACGACTTAAACACAGTGCTCCGCGCGATGCTGGCCGCGCATCCCTACGAAGAAGTGGCGTATGATGTGTATCC
Organism: Negativicoccus succinicivorans; assembly: GCF_018373335.1. Lineage (GTDB taxonomy): Bacteria > Bacillota > Negativicutes > Veillonellales > Negativicoccaceae > Negativicoccus > Negativicoccus succinicivorans_A. Next base: position 6,192 of record NZ_JAHAHH010000063.1, on the reverse strand, counting down.
GTTGGAACGACCGCGGGAAACGTCCTACCTGGGACGGATTGGCCGCTTTCCTAAAGCGTTGTCGCTGGGCGATGCGCTTACGCAAATTCAAACCGCCTTGGAGATTCCGGTATTGCGGTATGCCGGACAACGTGAAACCATTGAACGTGTTGCGCTTTGCAGCGGTGCCGGTATGGAATTCGCCGATGCTGCGGTGCAGCAGGGCGCGGATTTATATTTGACCGCCGATGTCAAATACCATGAGGCGCAGCGTGCCGCGACGCAGGGAATCGTAGTAGTCGACGGACACCATTATCACACGGAGATCAAAATCGCCGATCGTCTGGCGGAGTATTTGACCCAAACGCTTGTGACGGAAAACGTACGCTTGAACATTGTTGCTGATCCCGTACGCGCGGATATATTTTCATTTTGGGGAAATTGACGGTATTGTAAAAAAATGATATGCTAACAAAACGAGTACGAAAGACAATCGCGAGCGTAAGCTCGAGGAAAGTCCGAGCTCCGCAGGGCAGAGTGCCGGATAACATCCGGCGAGGGTGACCTCAGAGACAGTGCCACAGAAATGTAAACCGCCGGAAACGGTAAGGGTGGAACGGTATGGTAAGAGCATACCGGCGGCGGGGTAACCCGTCGGCCAGGTAAACCTCACTCGGGGCAAGACCGAATAGAAAAGGGATGAAGCTGCCCGCTGACCTTTTGGGTGTGTCGCTTGAACAGTCGAGTAATCGGCTGTCTAGAAAGATGATTGTCACGTGCAAACGTACAGAACTCGGCTTATTGACTACTCGTAATAAAAAATCCGCAGCAGCGGATTTTTTATTTTTATTTTTATTTCTATTCCTTAGGATGAATGCTTGCTATATCCGTTTTCAATCACTTTTGTACGGCGGTAAACTTGACAGACCGACAGAAAATAGGTATGATATTGATACAGAATTTCTATATTTTTCGATATACATTACATGAGGTGATACCAATGGCAAATATTACAGAAATTACCACTGCACAAGAATTTGAATCGGAAGTGAAATCTGAAAAAGGCGCTGTATTGGTTGATTTTTGGGCTTCGTGGTGCGGCCCGTGTAAAATGATTACGCCGGTAGTTGATAAGCTCGCGGAAGAATATGCGGGCAAGGTCAAAGTTGTCAAAGTGAATGTGGATGAAGGCGGCGATCTTGCCGGTCAAATGGACGTAATGGGCGTACCGAGCCTTATTTTCTTCCAGAACGGCGAAGAAGTAAAACGGATCGTCGGTAATCGTCCGGATGAACTGAAAGCGGCATTTGCGGAATACGCAAAATAAAATAATTTTACGCAAACGGCACTTCGGTGCCGTTTGTTTTTTTGTAAAAAAGCGAATATAAAAATAAGGCATCAGCAAGTAATTTATCTTGCATTTGATATGGGCATTTGTTATACTATCTTAGTGTCAGTATGTTAAGAAAAGAGGTGCAACTGTGAAGAAAGGAATTCATCCCGAATATCATCCGGTCGTATTCCAAGACGCCGGCGCGGATTACGCGTTTTTGACTCGTTCCACCATGACGTCGAGCCAGACAATTAAATGGGAAGACGGCAACGAATACCCCCTGGTCAACGTGGATATCAGTAGCAAATCGCATCCGTACTATACGGGCCAGCAGCGTTTCGCGAAAGCGCGCGGCCGTATTGAAAAATTCAATAAACGATACGGCAAAGAGAGCGAATAAAAGGGTAGGCAGGCGCGTACAGTGTCTGTCTATTTTTATACATAAAATGAAAGTGGGAATTTGGTGAAGAAAGCTTATGTAGGAGGTCAGGCGGTCATCGAAGGCGTGATGATGCGCGGACCGGAGTATGTTGCCACGGCGGTTCGTGATGCCGGCGGCGAAATCATCGTGAAAAAGGACAGAGCTGTGCCCTTGGGCGTGAAATATCCGGTTTTAAGCAAGCCCTTGCTGCGCGGTATGGTGGCGCTGTACGAGTCGCTTGTGATCGGCATGCGCTCCCTGATGTTTTCGGCGCAGGTCGCGGGTGAAGAAGATGAAAAGCTCGACGACAAAGAGATTTATATTACGATGGCGGTGTCGACCGTATTTGCCGCGGTTTTGTTTTTGGCGATTCCGACATACGCGGCGAAATTTATCCCGGGTACGGGTTCCAACCATATTCTGTTGAATCTGGCGGAAGGTACCATTCGACTCCTGATCTTTTTAGCGTATTTATATGGTATCTCACGGACGAAAGACATTCAGCGCGTATTCGAGTATCATGGTGCCGAGCATAAAACGATTTACTGCTATGAAAAGAATTTACCGTTGACGGTCGAAAATGTTCGCCCGCAATCCCGATTACATCCGCGTTGCGGCACGAATTTTTTGCTGATGGTTGTGATTGTCAGTATTTTTGTGTTTGCGTTTTTAGGTTGGCCAAGTTTGTGGGAACGCTTTCTTTCCCGCATTATTTTGATGCCTGTCGTGGCGGGCCTTGCCTATGAATGGATTCGGCTGGCTGCGCGCAGCGACAATTCGCTGGTGCAGGCATTGGTAAAACCGGGACTGTGGCTGCAGAATATTACCACTCGCCCGCCGGATGACAGTCAGATCGAAGTCGCCATTGCCGCGATGAACGCGGCCAAGCCGCAGGAGGAATATGTTAGAGGATAAATTACAAACGGTGGAAGATACCTTTTTGGATTTGGAGCAGCAAATCAGCGATCCGGACGTTATCGCGCAGCAGGAAAAGTGGCGCGCGTTGATGCAACAGCACGCTGCCTTGGAGGAAACCGTCGAAACGTTTCGCGAGTACAAAAAAGCCGTGGCCGGTATCCGTGAAGCGGAAGAATTGCTGAACGATAAAGACCAGGACGCGGATATGCTGGCGTTAGCCAAAGAGGAACTTGCCGAGAATAAACAGGCAAAAGCGGAACTTGCCGAGCGGTTGAAAATTTTATTATTGCCGAAAGACCCCAACGATGAAAAAAATGTCATCGTGGAAATCCGCGCCGGTGCCGGCGGTGATGAGGCGGCTTTATTCGCCGCGGAATTAATGCGCATGTATACGCATTACGCCGAAGCGCAAGGCTGGCATTGTGATTTGATCGATTGGAATGAGACCGGTTTGGGCGGCTATAAAGAAGTCGTCTTTTCGATCACAGGAGCCGGCGCGTATTCCAAATTGAAATACGAAAGCGGCGTGCATCGTGTGCAACGCGTGCCTGAAACTGAAAGCGGCGGTCGTGTCCACACGTCGACGGTGACGGTGGCGATTTTACCGGAAGCGGAAGATGTGGAAATCGAAGTCAAGCCGTCGGATCTGCGCATCGATACGTATTGCGCGTCGGGGGCGGGTGGTCAGTACGTTAACCGTACGGAAACCGCGGTACGCATTACGCATTTGCCGACCGGACTGGTGGTGACCTGCCAGGATGAAAAAAGTCAGGCGAAAAATAAAGATAAAGCGATGCGCGTGTTAAAGGCGCGTCTTTACGATTTAGTGCAACAGGAAGCGGATGCGAAGCTGGCGGCCGACCGTAAGAGCCAAGTGGGAACCGGTGATCGCTCCGAACGCATTCGCACGTATAATTTCCCGCAGGGACGTGTGACGGATCATCGTATCAACTTGACGATTTACCAGTTGCAGGCGGTACTTGACGGCGATTTGGAAGAATTATTATCCGGTTTGATTGCCGCGGATCAGGCGGCCAAACTGGCGGAAAGCGAGAACTGATGGCGAACGAGCTTTGGACGATCCGTCGTATGCTGCAATGGCTGGTAGCGTATTTTACCAAGCATGAAATAGAAAATCCGCGTTTGGACGCCGACTTATTGGTAGCGGAAGTGCTCGGTGTTGATCGGCTATATTTGTATACGCATTTTGAACGTCCGCTTGAAGCGTCCGAACTCGCTCGCCTGAAAACATATATTCAACGTCGCATTGAAGGATACAGCGTCGCCGCGATCGTCGGTAAAAAAGAATTTATGCGCTTGCCTTTCGTGGTGACAAAAGATGTACTGATCCCGCGTCCGGCGACGGAAACGCTCGTGGAAACGGTACTGGAGCACTGCGGTGAAACGCCTTTGCGGGTATTGGATATCGGTACCGGCAGCGGCGCGATCATCTTGAGCCTTTTGCACTATCGCCCGCAATGGACAGGCATCGCCTGCGATATCTCCGCCCCCGCCTTGGCGGTTGCGAGGCAAAATGCGGCGCGTTTGGAAGTAAGCGATCGCGTGGAAATAATCGAGAGCGATCTTTTCCGTTCCCTTGCCGATCAAACATTTGATATTATCGTGTCCAATCCGCCGTATATTCCCGATGGGGATATTGAAGGCCTTGCGCCGGAAGTACGGCACGAACCGATGACTGCGTTGCGCGGCGGAGAAGACGGCTTAGCGATCTACCGCCGAATGATTCCGGCCATGGTACCGCATTTGCGCAAAGACGCGCTTTGCGCGGTGGAAATCGGTGCGGAACAAGGGGCAGCGGTAAGCGCTCTTGTGCGTGAAGTGAACGCGTTCAGCGAACCTGTTATCAGGCAGGATCTGCAGAATCTTGATCGTGTAGTTTGGTGGAAACGAATATGAAAACAACGTATGTAACAATTGATCACTCACGGCCGCTGGGTCCGCAGGTGGCTCCATGGGGCGAAATTCTGCGGGCCGGCGGCCTTGTCGCATTTCCGACGGAAACGGTATACGGTTTAGGGGCCAACGGCTTGGATAGTGAGGCGGCGAAAAAAATTTATGTTGCCAAAGGACGTCCGAGCGACAATCCGCTGATTTTACATGTGCTGGATCGCGACGGCCTGGCGCCTTTGGTAAAGGAAATTCCGCCGCTTGTTGACCGACTTGTTTCCAAATTTTGGCCGGGACCGCTGACGTTGGTATTGCCGAAATCAGACATCGTTCCTACAACAGTGACGGGTGGCGGTGCGACGGTAGCTGTACGGGCACCGAGTCAGCCGGTGGCACGCGCGTTGATTGCGGCGGCAGGCGTACCTTTGGCCGCGCCCAGCGCGAATTTGTCCGGACGGCCGAGTCCGGTGACCGCGCCGGCGGTGCGACATGACTTAGACGGCAGAGTGGATGCCATCTTGGATGACGGCGCTTGTCGAATCGGCTTGGAATCGACTGTGGTATCACTGCAGGGAAATGAACTTGTCATATATCGACCGGGAGCGATTACCTTGGAAATGTTGTCCGATTTTGCTCCGACACGTTTGGATACGGCGCTTGTCACAGGTCAGGGCATTCCGAAAGCGCCGGGCATGAAGTACCGTCATTACGCGCCGCGCGTACCGGTGTATTTATATACGGGAGAAGCAAAAAAAATCAGCGAGGAACTGGCGAAAACGTACGACCCTCACCGCGGCTACCTGGTAAGCGCCGAGACGGCGCGCGCCTTACCTGCTGGTGAGAACATCTATATTTGGGGCGACGCAGCTGACGCTGCGGCGTATGCGGCGCATTTATACCAGGGCTTGCTGTATCTTGACGAGACGGCGGCGGAGGAGATTTATGCCGAAGGTATTTCCGATCAGGGCATCGGGCTTGCGGTCATGAATCGCCTTTTGAAAGCGGCCGCGTACCAGGTTCGAGAGGTGAAATAAATGAAAGTCGTATTTGTATGTACGGGCAATACCTGTCGCAGTCCGATGGCGGAAGCGATGTGGCGATATTTAATGAAAGATGTTACTGACGATTCACACACGGTCCATTCGGCGGGCTTGGCACCGGCCATCGGTATGCCGGCGGCGCCGTTGGCAGTGGCGGAATTGTCACGTCGTGAGATTCCGTTTTCCGGGCATACCGCAAAAGCATTGACACGGGACATGTTACAAAATTCGGATGCGGTCGTGGTGATGACGCAAAGCCAACGCGATCTTTTACGGCGCTCGTTCGGTGAGCTGGAAAAGAAAATCCAAACACTTGGCGAATGGAGCGGTTTGGGCGGAGAAATCCCCGATCCTTTCGGCGGTGACGCAAGCTTGTATGCGCAATGCGCAAGCTCGATTTGGGAGCATCTCGCAGCGGCGAAACAAAGACTCTATCCGGAGCATTGCGACACAAAATAAGTGTACTTTTTATGCCCTTACCGCCTGTTTTATGGTAGGATAGAACTACCAAGGAGGGATATGATGAAGATAGTGATCGGCAGTGATCATGGCGGATTTCATTTGAAAGAAACGATTCGTCGTGAACTCGCAGA
>NZ_JAHAHH010000062.1 GCF_018373335.1 Negativicoccus succinicivorans | reverse complement strand
ACTCACCGGCGTAAAACTCGGCATCATTTCCGTCGGTCCGGATCGTGAACAGACGATTGACCTCGTCAACGTACTGTAAACGTATAAAAAAGAACGCGCTCGCGCGTTCTTTTTTTGTGCCTGTTTTCCGCGCGCCGAAAGCGTGTTTTTATACTCTATATAAACAGCCATGCGTCGGCGCAAAATACAAGCCGCGTAATCGTTCCTATCCGCTTCAACACCGGCTTGGCCAATCCGAAGGCAAGTTCTTGCATGTAACTTTTACTCGTCAAGCGCATTGTCAAGCGGACTTTTTATTTCATACGCGCAAGCATTTTGTCGCGCTCACAAAAGTATATTGTATACAAAGTACGAATGATCAGGAGCATTTATCTCCGTTTTGTTCCGATTCATTTTTCTCACAACTCCCTAAACACAAGCAAAAGATCCTTTATCCCCAAAATATTTTTTGCATATTATTTCAAATCGTTCGACCCGTTCTAAATTATGTATACAGTATTTTTCAGTATATGCTATTGTTATTCAGGCCTTCACTTTCTATAATGATACCTGTACAAAACAATAGCAAAGGGGAGAACGACATGAAACATTTAGGTTTATCGGCGCGCATTTTCATCGCGCTCATTTTGGGGGTTATCGTCGGGCTGATGTTACAGGGTAATCCCACCATCGCGACCGCTTGGATCAAACCGCTCGGCATATTATTCCTGAACTGTATTAAGTTGATTATCGTTCCGCTCGTATTCGCCTCTTTGATCGTCGGCGTGTGCGGTTTGGGTGACATCAAACGTCTCGGCGCGATCGGCGGCAAAGCATTCGGCTTTTACATGCTGACGACCGGTTTCGCCGTCACGCTCGGTCTGGTGCTCGCCAACGCGTTGAGCGTCGGCGCGGGCTTCGTGCTGCCGGCTGGCGAACTCAGCGTGAAAGTGAAGGAAGCACCTTCGATCGCGTCGGTATTGCTCGGTATTATTCCGACGAATCCGATCAAAGCACTGGCGGAAGGCAACATGCTGCAGATTATCTTCTTTGCGCTGCTCTTCGGTTGCGGCATCCTCGCCGTCGGCCAAAAAGCGCAAGTCGTGGAGCGTTTCTTCACCGGCCTCGCCGAAGTCATGTACAAAGTCACCGCGTGGATCATGCAGCTCGCACCGATCGGCGTGTTCGGTCTGATCGTGCCGGTTGTCGCGGCAAGCGGCGCGGCGGTCCTGTTGCCGCTGATGAAATTGATCGGCGTGGCGGCGCTGGCGAGTCTCATTCATATCGCCGTTATTTACGGCGGCTTGGTGCGAATGCTGGGTAAATTGAGCCCGCTGACATTTTTCCGCGCCGTTTTCCCTGCCATGGCGGTGGCCTTTACGACTTCGAGTTCCTCGGGCACATTACCGGTGTCCATGCAATGCTGCGAAGAAAATTTGAACATCGATAAATCCGTTACCAGTTTCGTATTGCCGTTGGGCGCGACCATCAACATGGACGGCACGGCGATTTATCAGGGCGTTTGCGCGATCTTCATCGCGCAGGTTTACGGTATCAACTTGGATATCGGTCACCAATTGATGATTATTCTGACGGCGACCCTCGCTTCCATCGGTACCGCGGGCGTTCCGGGCGCCGGCATGATCATGCTCATGCTGGTCCTGCAAACCACCGGTTTGCCGTTAGAAGGCATCGCGCTTGTCGCCGGCGTCGATCGTATTTTGGATATGATCCGCACCTGCTTAAACGTCACGGGCGATATGACCTGCGCCACCATTGTCAATCAATGGGAAGGCAAAAATATCGCGCAGGAAAATACGGAAAGCGAAACGAGCATCAATGAAGAAGCTGTCGCATTATAAATAATCCCCTTTTTCAAAGGAGAGCCCGCGGGCTCTCCTTTTGATTTCGCAAAAATAAATCCTTTCAACACTATATCGAAGATTTTGACAACAGCGTCAAAATCGGGTAAAGTAGTATAAAGAATATTTTCAATATAAAATCATGCGATTGGAATTTGCGATTTTTACCGGTGAAGCGCCGAACAAAGACAATGCGCTCCCGTAAACGCTTCGGACCGAAACCCGTGAAGCGAATCGCAAACGCCGGAAGAGTCTGCCCCATCGGTTGCGCCGACTTGCGCACGCATGCGCGGAGCGCGTCGCTGCAGATCATCCCCGCGACCGATACAGAAAGGAATTTTGACATGGAACTCACTTACAAAACCTACGCCGATATTTTCAAAGCATTGAGCGACGAAACCCGTCTGCGCATTGTCGATATGCTTTCCTGTAGCGAATTATCCGCCTGCGATATTTTGCAAAGTTTTTCGCTCTCGCAGTCGACGCTGAGCTACCACATGAAAATTCTTGTTGAAGCGGGTGTCGTCAAATCCCGTCGCGAAGGTTTATGGACGCGCTATTCGATCAATGAAGAGCGTTTCGATGAGTTGTTGCGCTTCTTGCCGCAACTTTTCCGCGAAAAAGACAAATGTATATGCCAGCAGATTAAGTATTGTAAAGAGGATGCGCAAGTTTGCGATTTCGAATAAAAAACCGCCTGGAGGCGGTTTTTTTGTGCGCATTTGACGAATAACCGGAAGTGCAGCGCGTTATGGCAAATTCATATGCGTAAACAGCAAAAAATACGCCCCTATCCCAAAAATTTTATAGCCGTTTTTATTCTTTATCATGCTATAATAATACCAATATATAAGCTTTGTAAATATAAGCTTAGTAAGGGTTGTGAGGGGTGATGTTGTGAATATTGTATTGGCACTTTTGGTAACCGTCTGGGTGGCCTACTTCATTGTGAAGCGCTATAAACCGCAGACCATTTTATTCATCGGCGGCATGTTCCTGATGCTCGTGTCCGTCATTGCAGGGTACGGGGAAATTTTCCCGGCCGGTAAAGGCAGCACCGGTTCTTTGCTTTTTGATCTCTTTGAATTTATTCGTTCGGTGCTTTCCTCGCGCGCCGCTAAACTCGGCTTGAACATTATGGCCGTCGCCGGTTTCGCCCGCTACATGGACCACATCGGCGCGAGCCGCGCGCTCGTCAACCTGACGATCCAGCCGCTCTTGCGCTTAAAATCGCCGTACCTCGTTTTGTCCGCCTGCTGGGCGCTCGGCATGGTGCTCGGTCTGGCCATTAACAGCGCGTCGGGCTTGGCGATGCTCTTGATGGTAACGATGTTCCCGATCCTGGTAGCGCTCGGCGTCAGCCGCCTTTCGGCCGCGGCCGCGATTGCGACCACGCTTTGCCTCGACTGGAGCCCGAGTGACACCGGTACGATTTTCGCGGCGGAACTTTCCGGCATCGATCCGGTAATGTACTGGCATGATTACCAGGTGCCGGTAGCGCTCTGCGTCTTCCCTGTCGTCGCGATTTTGCATTATTTCACCCAGAAATACATGGATAAACGCGACGGTCACGTAGTGCAACCGATGCGCAAAGAAGATGTCGAAGTATCGACCGAGAACGTGAACTTGGACAATGCGCATCCGCCGCTTATTTACGCGCTGTTGCCGATCGTTCCTTTGGCTTTGATTTTGGTCTTCAGCCCGTTGATGATTCCCGACATTAAGATGGACATCATCAAGGCGATGCTCATCGGTACCGCCGTCGGCATGCTGGCGCAGTATATCCGTACCCGCAACGGCAAGCAGGTAGCGGAAGAGTTACAAATTTTCTTTGACGGCATGGGCCGTCAGATGGCCAACGTCGTCACGTTGATCGTCGCCGGTGAAACGTTCGCCCGCGGCCTCATGGTCAGCGGCATGATCGACGCGCTGATCTCCGGCACGCAAAACAGCGGCTTCGGCGCGATCGCGCTTTCGCTCGTCATGATCGCCATCATCGGCGTGTGCGCCGTCGTTATGGGTTCGGGTAACGCTCCGTTCTTCGCGTTCGCCAACCTCGTTCCGGATATCGCCGCCAAGAGCGGTATTGCCGCGGTAACGATGGTCTTACCGATGCACTTTATCGCCAGCTCCGCCCGCGCGATTTCACCGATTACGGCCGTTATCATCGTCGTCAGCGGCATGGCGAACATTTCGTCGTTCGATCTCGTCAAACGTACCGCGATCCCGATGATTGGTTCTTGTATCACACTCGTGCTCGCGAACTTCTTGTTGTTCTAAAACGAAAAGCACCGCAACTGCGGTGCTTTTTTATTGGACGTAGTACGTTCTCTCGGGAACCAACGCGCATCACTTTCCTACCGGCTTGCTCGAGTTCAAAACGCAGATAAAGCGGTCATTTCGCTCTGCTTCTTACTCGCCCTAAAGTTTATCGAGCCATAAAAAATACGCGCTTAAGCGCGTATTTTTTATTTCTGTCAGCGGCGAATGCGCATGATCGGCGCGTAAATCAACGCCAGCACTATCAAATTGATGATCGCGTCCGGAGGAATTACCGTCGCGTTATACGTAATCGAGTACCACCAGGGGTTCATGCCCGCCGGCGCATACGATCCGAACACGATCGCGCCGGACAGCACGGTCATCACATAGCGGCCGAACATCGCCAGCGTCGACCAAACCAACGCGCTGGCGCGACTATGCTCTTTCGCGTAGCCCGCCAGACCAAGCGCGGCGTAAGCAAGCAGGTAATCCAAAATAATGCTCAGCGGATGCAGGGAATATTTTGCCCCCAACAGGAAATGCAACAACCCGTACGTCAAACCGCCCAGCATGCCGACTTTCGGTCCGCGCCGCAGCGCCAATAATAAAAGCGGTACCATATGCGCCGCGTGAATCGATCCGCCCTGCGGCATGCGCCAAAAGACGATCATCCCCAAGAGCAAACTCAATGCGATGCAAAGACCGCTTTCCGTTAATACACGTGTCGATAATTTCATTTTTCTCTCCCTTCTTTGCGGCAACGCCCGCCGCTCCGACGGGTGTGCTCCCTACGCAGGTCTTAACCTACAGGTTCAAAGGGTCGGACCTTGTCCTCTCAACCGCGTACGCAGTTCCCCCGCACCATTAGAATCAGTATACCGAGCGGGCCCGCGCTTGTCAAAGAAAACACGCGCCGTAAGCGGTTGTCGCGACGCCAATTCGCATAAAACCTCAAAAAATGTTATAATATTAGTATTCTTTGTATGTATTTATGCATACTTCGGACCGGTTTACATACTTATTTGACAATTGTCAGCTACGAAAGGAAGTGGTCGTATTGATTGAATTTGACCATATTACGAAACGTTACAAAGGAACCGAAGTATTACGCGATGTCACTCTCACCATTCCCGCGGGGGAAACGGTTTGCCTAATCGGTGAATCCGGCAGCGGCAAGACGACGCTGTTGAAAATGATCAACCGGCTCATTCAACCGTCATCGGGAGAAATTCGTATTGACGGCGAAAATATCGCGAAAAAAGATGTGCTCGCGTTGCGGCGCAACATCGGCTACGTCATTCAGCAAACGGGACTTTTCCCGCATATGACGATTGCCGAAAACATCGAAGTCATTCCGCGCGCGCTGAAAATGCCGGTCGAGCAGATCAAAGACCGCACGGCGCACCTCTTGGATATGGTGGGCTTGGACGCGGAGCATTTTCTGCATCGGTATCCGTCGGAACTGTCCGGCGGTCAGCAGCAACGCATCGGTGTCGCCCGCGCGTTTGCCTGCGATCCGAATATTATTTTAATGGACGAGCCTTTTTCCGCGCTGGATCCGCTCACGCGCACGGCGCTACAGGACGAAGTCAGCTCGTTGCAAAACAAATTGCATAAAACGATCGTCTTCGTCACGCATGATATGGACGAAGCGATCCGTCTGGGCGATCGCATTTGCATTATCGACAAAGGCGTGATCGCGCAGTATGACACGCCGGAAAATATTTTGAAAAATCCGGCCAATCAGTTCGTCGCCGATTTCATCGGTAAAAACAGAATCTGGAATTCTCCGGAACTGATCCGCGCCGAAGACATCATGGTCACCAGCGCGCATACCTGCGGACCGGATCTGACCGCGTTCCGCGCGCTGGAGCGCATGCGTCGGGCGCACGTCAACGGTCTTTTGGTCATCAATCTGCGCACGCGCGAGCTGCTGGGCTCGGTTTTTGCGCAGAAGTTGCGCGCATTGGATGATCTGCAAACGCCGGTCGCCGACGTTATGGAAACGCATGTGGAAACTGTCTCGCCGTCGGATACGCTGGTCGACACCTTGACGAAAATCAACGCGCACGACCTCTACTATATTCCGGTCGTCGATGAAAAACATTCGCTGCTCGGCCTGATTACGCAGTCAAGTCTTGTCACGACGCTTTCCCAGCAGTATATCGAAGATGAGGAGGTGCAAGCATGAGCGGTTTTACCTCCTATGTCACCTCCAATTGGTCCTACATTCTTTCTCTTTTGTGGGAGCATATCGAATTAACCGCCATTGCGGTCGCGATCTCGGTCCTCGTGGGCGTGCCGCTCGGGATTTTGATCTCGTACCAACGCAAACTGCAGTCGCCGGTATTACAGTCGGCGAACATCATGCAGGCGATTCCGAGCATGGCGCTGTTGGGCTTCGCGATTCCGTTTTTCGGGATCGGTCGTCTGCCGGCGATTATCGTCGTTATTTTATACTCGCTGCTGCCGATTATTAAAAACACGTATACGGGCATTTCGCAAATCAGTCCGCAGATGCGTGAAGCGGCGATCGGCATCGGTCTTTCACGCTGGCAGGTATTGCGCAAAGTCGAATTGCCGCAGGCTTTGCCCGTCATCATGGCGGGCGTGCGCATCAGTTCGGTCACCGCGGTCGGCCTGATGACGATCGCGGCCTTCATCGGCGCGGGCGGCTTGGGTGATCTCGTCTTCGCCGGCATTCGCACCGTCGATAACAACATGATCCTCGCGGGCGCGATTCCCGCCTGTATTTTAGCTCTGTCCGTCGATTACATCTTGGGTCGGGTCGAACAGCTCGTCACGCCGATCGCCACCCAACTTTCGCCGACAACGGATCGTCAAGCGGTCATCGGCCGCCACCGTCGCTCTAAAATTCTGATCGCGTCGCTGGCGATTTTACTCGTGCTCGGCGGCGGCTACGCCGGCATCCGGCAAGCGTTCGCTCCGAAAGCGGATGTGGTCGTCGGCACAAAAGATTTCACCGAAAACATCCTGATGGGTCACATGATGGCGGAAATCATTGAAGATCATACGGGTCTGAACGTAGAACGACGCATCAATTTAGGCGGCACCAATGTCGCGTTTGAAGCGCTCAAGAGCAAAGAAATCGATCTTTATCTTGATTACACGGGCACGGTCTACGTTTCGCTTTTGAAAAACGAACCGATCAGCGACATGCAGCGGGTGTACGAAGAAGGTAAAGCGGGACTCGCGCCGCTTTCCATCACCATGCTGCCGCAGTACGCGTTCAATAACACGTACGCGCTTGCGGTACGTCCGGATTTCGCGGCCGCGCATAACCTGGAAACGATCAGTGATCTGCGCGCCGTCGCGTCAGATATGAATATCGGCACGACCTTTGAATTCAAAAACCGCCCCGACGGTTTGAACGGCATGACGCAAGCGTACGGTCTGTCATTCGCCGACGCGCTCGGCATCGACAGCTCCTCGCGCTACATCGCCATTAACAACGATGAAGTCCAGGCGATCGACGCGTTCATGACCGACGGTCTTTTGAAGAAATTCAACCTGAAAGTACTGGAAGACGATCGGCATGACTTCCCGCCGTACTACGCGACGCCGCTTCTGCGTACGGAAGTCGCCGAAGAGCATCCGGAAGTGGTGGACGCGCTGAATGAACTCGCGCCGCTCCTGA
>NZ_JAHAHH010000061.1 GCF_018373335.1 Negativicoccus succinicivorans | reverse complement strand
AGAGACCGTACGGTCTCTTTTTTTATTGCTTTGATTTACGCCAACGTATCGTATGTCTCCGGCGTTTTTTCGGCGTTATCCCATTCGACGCTGAGGGTAAAGGGATACTCTTCATTGCATTCTTTAATATGGGGCTCGATATTTGCGTTGACCAGCGGAATATCGGTGGCGGAACGGGCGGTGAGGTGCAGCACCGCGTGCGTTTCGTCCGGCTGCGAGACGGCGAGCGATGTGACGCTTTCATCGTAGGTCGCGTCAAACGCTTTGACAATCGCGAGCAAGGTGGAAAGCTGCTTGACGACAGTCAGATCCTCTGCGGTCAGGAGTTTTGCGAACTGGGCGAAGCGGCGTAATTTATTGGAAATGCCGTCCTGAAACGCCGCGATGAGCGCGCAGGTCGCCTGCTCGCGATGCGTGAGGCCGTACAACGGCGAGTTCGCAATGATGTAAGCGCTGTGTTGCGCGTGACTGTAGTAGTTAATCATCATGCCGACATCATGCAAACGGCAGGTCGTTTCCAGCCATTCCCGATAGCGGGCGGGAAAACCGTGCAGGGGTTGCAGACCGTCATACAGTTTCAACGCCATCTTCGTGATGTATTGCATTTGTTCTTCATTACCGAGCGGCAGCGTATTGCGGAAATTTTCCACGCTTTGCCGCAGCAGGCTTTCGGGAAAGTGCTGACCTTGGCGGCGCGTCATGGCGTAGTAGTTGAAAAATAAGCCTTCGCGCAAGCCATTGCCGCTGATAATGAGTTGTTCCGCGCTTGTAAACTGCAGTAAGGTTTGAATCAGGAACGCGCCGGCGGTGATAATATCCGCGCGATCGCGACCGAGGCCCGAGATTTGCGCGCGTTCTTTGAGATTGCGGTTCGCGAACATTTTCGTCATGTCGTAAATGGCGTCCGGCGTCATCGTATAGTGATGAAGTTTGGGAATGGGATACGAGACCAGACGTTGATGGATTTTCGCCAAATTGCGCACCGTGCCGCCGATGCCGATGAGCGGCAGCCCCGTGTCTTCGATATGGGGTAATCGGCGCAACATTTTGTGGATATAGGCGCTCATCGCCTTGAGGGCTTTGGGAGTGACTTCGTCTTGCGTGCCGAATTTTTCCGTCAGCGTGAGCGCGCCGATCGGCAGGCTCACCGTCTCCTTTAACCGTCGGTTGCGCACCAGTGATACTTCGGTGCTGGCGCCGCCCAGGTCGAAGAGCACGAAGTCTTCGTACGGCAATGTGTTGATGACGCCTAAATAGCCGAGACGCGCTTCCTCACGACCGTTGATGATCGTGAGCGGAATATCGGTTTTGGATTCGATTTCATCGCGAAATAAAATGCCGTTATCCGCGCTGCGCATCGCCGCGGTGGCGACGGCCAACATCTGCTCGACGCCGAGCAGTTCAGCGGTATGCGAAAAATTTTGCAACGCGGCAAGCGTTCTCGCCATGGCTTCCTCGGTGAGACGGCCCGCGGCCTGCATTCCTTCACTCAAGCGGACCAGCTGCTTATCCTGATAGACAAGTCGATACGCGTCATTCGGCTCGATCGCCATCACGACCATGCGTGCGGAGTTCGAACCCAGGTCGATCAGACCGACCTGCTCGGCGCGGTAATCTTCATCCCATAACAAAATACTCAGTCCCTTCCCGTTCTCTTGCTTTTATTGTAGCGAATTTCGCAGGCGCATGCAAAAGAAAACAACGCCGTTTTATTATGTAAAAACTTCGTTAAGGCAAGGCGGCGTGCCCGCTTTTCCCCGCGAAATGGGCTATAATGAAAGTACCATAGAAAAGAGAGGAATAAAGTATGATCGGCAAACAAAAACGAATGTACGGCGTCATTCATGTCGGCTCGGTAGGGTTGTCGCTTTTGATCGTCGATTACGGCGGTCCGGACGATGTCACGATCGTACAGGAAGCGAGACGCGCGGCGGGCTTCGGGGAAGAAGTTTTCACGCAAGGCGAGTTGTCCTTCACTTCGATCCGGCAAATGGTGCGGATGATTAACGGTTTTCGAAGGATTCTGGCGGATTTCGAAGTCGAAGAAGTCGTGGTATACGCGACGGCGGTTTTGCGGGAAGCGAAAAACAGCCGCATGATTTTGGATTTGATTCGCGTGCATACGGGACTTTCCGTCAAAATTCTCGACATGCCGCAGGAAATTTTTTATAAGCATTACGCGTTGCACTATGCATTGACGCATAATGCCGATGCCGCCGCGGGGACGACACTGTATGTCGATATTACCTCCAGCGCGGTGGGACTGACGATCTGGCAAAAAGATACTTTGAAATATCAGCAAAACGTTCATATCGGCACGTTGCGCGTGTTGGAATCGTTCCGTCGCGCGCAGCGGGACAGCTATGATTTCCCGAAAGTGTTGAATGAATTTCTCGAACGTATTTTGGAACCGATTTGGCCGATGCTGGGGCAATACGAAATCGATAATGTCGTTCTGTCCGGTCGCGAATCGCGACTGGTCGCTCGGATGATGGGCTTTACTACTCAGCAGGCGATGCGCATCGTTTCACCGGAACGCTTTTTCCGCGTATTTCAGAGCTCGGAGACGCGCACGGCGACGACTCTCGAGCACGCGTACGGCTTCACTGCCGATGAAGCGGAAAAATTACTGCCGACGCTGCACCTTTACGCGCAGATTTTCACGCATGTGCAGCCGCAACGCCTGTTGATGATGTCGACGACATTTCTTTACGGCGCGATGCTTTACTACGGCGCGCGCACGACCGACGAGCCGGCGCTTACTTTTTTGCGCGAGCAGCATCTCGAGCTCGCCAAGACGATGGCGGCGCGCTACGGCGGCAACATCATGCATTTGGAAACGGTCGCGAAGTATGTCGTCATTCTGATGAAAGCGCTGCGTCCGGTACACGGCTTGGATGAGCGGGATACGTACCTTTTGCGAATGGCGGTATTCCTGCATCAGATCGGGCGCTTTGTGAACTTGCGCCAAAACAGCGTGCATACGTACCACATCATCATGGGCACGGACTTATTCGGTCTGACCGATTTGGAAAAAGAGCTGGTCGCGGTCGTTGCGTACTACAATTACAAAGGCCGTCCGAGTGATGAAGATAAGCCGTTCCGGCAGTTGCCCGAAGGGGTCAAGATGGTGATTTTGAAACTCGTCGCCGTACTGCGGCTGGCGGACGCGATGGATAAGGGCGAACAGCGTAAGCTCTATAACGTAGAAGCCTTTTTACGCCGCGGCAGTTTAGTCGTTTATTACGACGCGAAAGCCAATACGAACACCCTTTTGGAAGAATGGACATTTGCCGAAGAAACCGAATTATTTACGGATGTTTTCGGGCTGGATGCGAAACTGGAAAGGAGACCGCAATGACTGATTCTGCACGGACACAAGAGACGCCCGAGTTGGACCACCGTTATTTTTTGAATCGGGAACTGAGCTGGTTAAGTTTCAACGAACGCGTTTTGGAAGAAGCGGTGGATCCGAATAATCCCTTGCTTGAAAAATTGAAATTTATCGCGATCACGGGCTCCAATTTGGATGAATTCTTCATGATCCGCGTGGCGGGGCTCATGCATCAGCGAGCCGGCGGCATTGAGCGGCGCGACAACGCCAATATGACGCCCGCGGAACAGCTGACGGCGATTTCGCGCAAGTGCAAACAGCATGTGGCGCGTCAGTATCGGTACTTGCATGATGTGTTGGCGGGTCTCTATGAAGAGGGATTGCGCCTGTACACGCCGGAGGAGCTGACTCCCGACCAGGCCTACTGGCTGAATGAATATTTTGACCGCACGATTTATCCGGTGGTTACGCCGCTGGCCGTCGACGCGAGTCACCCGTTCCCTTTTTTGATGAGTCGCAGCCTGAATTTGGCGGTCATGCTGCATCCGAACGGCAGTCCGGACGATGTCCGCACCGCGATTTTACCGGTACCGAGCGTCTTGCCCCGACTGATTGAAATCCCGGGCGAATACCAAACGGCGAGCGGGCGTGAATTCGTCTGGCTGGAGGACGTGCTGCGCAAACGCGCGGACGCGTTTTTCCAGGGACACACCATTATCGATGCCCGCGTTTTCCGTATCACGCGCGATGCCGACCTCGATATCGACGAGGAAGGCGCGGAAGACCTGCTCGATGAAGTGGAAAAATCGTTGAAACGCCGCCGTCGCGGCGCCGCCGTGCGGATGGAATTTGAAGCGGGTAAAGCGACGCCGTTGCGCGAATTTTTGCGCGATGAGTTGTCGCTTACGGAAGAAGATATCTATGATATCAACGGCAAGCTTGATGTCACGCAGTTCTTTTCACTTGCCGACATCGCCGGGTTCGACCACCTGCGCTACGTGTCGGTGCGCCCACGCCGCTCGTATTCGGTGCTCACGACCAAAGGCGAAGATCTGTTCGCCAAAATTCGCAATCATGATCTTTTCATTCACGTGCCGTATGAATCCTTCGCGACGGTGGAGAAGTTTATCAGCGACGCGGCGAAAGATCCGCATGTGCTCGCGATTAAGCAGACGCTGTATCGCGTAAGTTCGGACTCCAAAATCGTGCATGCTCTTGCGACCGCCGCCGAAAACGGCAAGCAGGTGACGGTGCTGATGGAAGTCAAAGCGCGCTTTGATGAAGAAAATAATATTTTGATGGGGCGTCGCCTGGAGCAGGCCGGCGCGCATGTTATCTACGGTTTGAAAGGCGTGAAAACGCACTCGAAATGCACGCTCGTTATTCGCCGCGAACCGGACGGCATCCGACGCTACGTGCATGTCGGCACGGGCAACTATAACGGTAAAACCGCGAAACTGTATACCGACTGCGGCATTTTTACCGCGAGCGACCTTTTCGGCATCGATGCCGGCAATTTCTTCAACCTCTTGTCCGGCTATTCCGATCCGCCGCAATGGCATAAATTTATCGTGGCGCCGATGGATTTGCGCAGACGTTCCATCGAACTCATTGAGCGCGAGATCGCGTTTGCCAAGAAAGGCGAACTGGCGCGGATGATCGTGAAGATGAATTCGCTGTTGGATCGTGAAATTATTTTGAAATTGTATGAGGCTTCTCGGGCAGGCGTGCAGATCGATTGCATCGTGCGCGGCATTTGCGTATTGAAGCCGGGCATCAAAGGGGTCAGCGAAAATATTCGCGTGCGCAGTCTGGTCGGACGTTTCCTGGAACATAGCCGCGTTTTTTGGTTTGCCAACGGCGGTCGCCCGGAAGTCTACATCAGCTCCGCCGACTGGATGCCACGCAACCTGAATGACCGTGTGGAACTGATGGTGCCGATCGAATCGGAAACGCATCGCCGTCGTTTGCGCGAGCTCTTGCAAATTCAGCTGGACGATAACCAGAAGGCGCATGTGATGCAGCCGGACGGCAGCTACATCAAAACGATCGCCGCGGAGAATCCGATCGCGGCGCAAGAGAAGTTCCAGCAACTTGCCGAAGAGCGGGACGTGCCGGAAAATCTCACGTTGCGTCAGCGACTGGAACCTTTTTACGCGGACGAACTCCAATAAACGGAAACGCCGCGAAAAAGGTTTGCCGCGTTGTACTGAAATGCGGTAAAGTGGCGAAAAACATTGTAAAAAATGTCTTTACAGATGACGTATTCCCAAAAAATCAGGAAAAATTCCCGGCAAAATGTTATTGTAACTAAATTTTAATAATAGCCCGTGCGTTTCCCTCATTGACAATCCGTCTCGGTGTCCTTGCTAAAAGGACAACTGTGGAGTCCTTGCGGTGAGGGAATCACGGGCTCTGTTTTTGTTAATTTCCATTTATGGAAATATTTGTTTTAAAATTAGAAAAAAGGCCGTTCGAGCCCTAATTTGCCGTATTGTAAACCTCAAAGCTTTGACAGAACTGTCCACTCATGGTAGAATCCCCGTGTTGGAGGTTACTGTATGAGGACAAATTGGAAAAAATGGGGGACCCATCCGGTCCTTTTGTTCTGCGTCTTCGTCATCATGATCGTGTCGATGGTCGGCTTTTCTATGCAGCCGCGGACGCTCACCGTTATGGTTGACGACAGACAGCAGACCGTTCGCACATCAGCGCAATCCACAGCGGGCATTATGTATGATGCGCATATCGTGTTAAATGAATATGACAAAGTGGATCTGAATACGGAAAAGCTCGTTGACGGCTCCGTATTGACTGTGCGTCGTGCCGTTCCGATCAGTATTCGGGAAGGCGCGGAAGTGAAAGCGACGATGTCGGCGGGCAAGACCGCAGCGCAGGCGATCACGGAAGCGGGCTATGACCCGGCGGAATATGTGACGCTGATTCCGGCGGACACTCCGGTCAAAGCCGGTATGGAAATTCCGGTCGGTAAGTACACGGCTTCGGAAATCACGGTCGAAGAAGAAGTTCCTTTCAAGATCGTTCGCGAACCGAATGACCGCATGTTCGCCGGCGCGGAAAAAGTGACGCAGGCGGGCGTGAACGGGAAACAAAAAACGAAGTACCGCGTGCTTACGGTAGACGGTCGTGAAGTCGGCCGCGTGCCGTTGGAGTCGCAACCGTTGCAGCCGGCGGTGGACCAGGTGGTGCAAGTCGGAACGCGTGATATCGTCAATACCAGCCGCGGGGATATTCGATTCACGAAAATGATCAACATGGAAGCAACAGCGTATCATCCGATGGACGGTGACGGTCGCGGGATTACCGCGAGCGGCATGAAAGCCCGTTACGGCGTGGTAGCGGTCGACCCGAATGTGATTCCGATGGGCACGCGCGTGTTTGTTCCGGGGTACGGCGAAGCGATCGCTGCGGATACCGGCGGCGCGATTATCGGCAATCGGATTGACTTATGCATGGAAACGTACGACGAATGTTACCAATACGGACGTCGTAACGTAGAAGTTTACGTATTGGATTAAAAAACGCCCTGAGGGCGTTTTTTTGTACGAAAAATAAAATGGCGATCGGTGGGCGCGGAAGGGACTGTGACACGGGTATGCTATAATAAGCTATTGAAATATAGATGAAGGAGTTATGCTTGGATGACTTTTTGGGTAGCGTTGGTTGTGATTGTGCTCGACCAATTGACGAAATATTATGTGCGCGCGACGATGGAGCTCGGGGAAAGCATCCCCGTCATTCCGAACGTATGGCACTGGACATATATAGAAAACCACGGCGCGGCCTTCGGCATTTTGGCACATCAGCAATGGTTTTTTCTCTTGGTGGTGGCGATTTTGTTCGCCCTTTTCTTTTGGTACCGGAAACGTATTCCGCGCGAACCGAAATATTTTTCGATCGCGGTCGGTTTGCTGTTGGGCGGCGCGCTCGGTAACGCCTGGGATCGGTTTTATCAGGGCGGCGTCACGGACTTTTTCGACTTGCGCGTGTGGCCGATTTTCAATG
Source organism: Negativicoccus succinicivorans (assembly GCF_018373335.1). GTDB lineage: Bacteria > Bacillota > Negativicutes > Veillonellales > Negativicoccaceae > Negativicoccus > Negativicoccus succinicivorans_A. Next base: position 459 of record NZ_JAHAHH010000061.1, on the reverse strand, counting down.
TGGCGGATATCGCGATTTGCGTCGCGGTGGCGTGCTTTTGCCTCTTTTTTTGGCGGCGAGGTAACGCATGATGTATGAATGGATAACGGATGCCGCGGCGGAGAAAACGCGCCTCGATGTATGGCTGGCGATGGTGCTCGATGTCTCGCGTTCGGCGGCGCAAAAATTGTGCAAAGCGGGCGCGGTGACGGTGGAAGGCGCGCCGGCCAAAGCGAATACCGTTTTGCGCGCGGGTATGTTCGTGACGGCGGAGTATGCGCCGAAATTGGAGGCCTTGCCGGAGCCGCAAAATATTCCGCTGGATGTGCGTTACGAAGATGAAGATGTCGTAGTGATCAATAAAGCGCGCGGCATGGTGGTGCATCCGTCGCCGGGACACGCGGACGGAACGTTGGTCAATGCGCTGCTTTTTTACACCAAAGGACATTTGGCGGAAATGAGCGATCCCATCCGACCGGG
>NZ_JAHAHH010000060.1 GCF_018373335.1 Negativicoccus succinicivorans | reverse complement strand
AAGTGAATCAAAAACAATATATTAAAGAAAATATTTATTCATCGAGAGCAGAAAGATATTATTCACAAAGGAGTTGTCGTATGAAACGTCAAAACTACCCATTTACTGCTATTGTAGGCCAGGAACGCATGAAAAAGGCGTTGCTTTTAAATGCCATTAACCCTGCGATCGGCGGAGTTCTTATTAAAGGAGAAAAAGGTACGGCAAAATCTACTGCAGTTCGTGCATTGGCCGATGTTTTGCCGCCGATTGATGCGGTAAAAGATTGCGAGTTCCGTTGTGATCCGGAAGAACCGGGGCTTTTCTGCAGTGACTGTATGGAACGGCAGGCTGCGGGCGAAACTCTTGCAACCTATGAAACACGCATGAAAGTAGTTGAATTGCCGGTCAATGCGACGGAAGATCGTGTAGTGGGCACATTGGATTTAGAACATGCTATTTCGCAAGGCAAAAAGAAATTTGAGCCGGGCATTTTGGCAGATGCTAATCGAAATATTTTGTATGTGGATGAAATCAATCTGCTGGATGATCATGTTGTTGACGTATTGTTGGATGCCGCGGCAATGGGGGTTAATACCGTAGAACGCGAAGGCGTTTCCATGTCGCACCCGGCTAAATTTGTCTTAATCGGTACGATGAACCCCGAAGAAGGTGATATTCGTCCGCAACTATTGGATCGCTTCGGGCTTTCTGTTGAAGTTGTTGGCGAACACGATGCGCAGCAACGTGTAGAGGTTATTAAACGTCGCCTGGCGTATGAAGCGGATCCGGAAAAATTTGCGGAAGAATACGCGGAAGAACAAAAGCAATTGGAGAAAAAAATTCACCGTGCCCGTGTGCTTTTGCCTACTGTTCAAGTTCCCGATGAAGCGCTGGCGAAAACAGCAGAACTTTCCGTGGCGTTAGACGTTGATGGTCATCGAGCCGATATTACGATGCTCAAAACCGCAATGACGATGGCCGCTTTTGATGGTCGCAGCGAAGTGACATTGGCGGATTTGAAGGCAGCGGCCGAACTTGTTTTGCCGCACCGTATGCGCCGTAAACCGTTTGAAGAAACAGGTATCGATTTTACCGTGATTGATCAGGTTTTAAACGGCCAAGCGTCATGAGCTATCCTTATATCTATCCGTTTGTTGCCGTGGTCGGTCAGGATGATGTAAAAGAAGCCATTCTCCTGGCTTTAGTCAATCCGAAGATCGGAGGCTTGCTGATTTCCGGAACTAAGGCGACAGCGAAAAGCACACTGCTGCGTTCCGCAATGGCACTAACTGAGCAAGCTTTGGTGGAATTACCGCTTTCCGCAACGGAAGATCGTGTCTTCGGTCATATTGACTTGGAAAAAACGCTAGCCGATGGTAAACGCATATTTTTGCCCGGTTTGCTTGCTAATGCGGATCAACAAATTTTATACATCGATGAAATCAATCTTCTGCGGCGCGACCTTTTGGCGGCGATCCTGCAGGTTCATGAAACGCATGAAAATAAAATCGAACGCGAAGGACTTTCCTATTCGCACCCGACAGACTTTATGCTGATTGGCACTATGAACCCCGAAGAAGGAACGTTGAGTGATGCGCTTTTGGATCGGTTCGGGATGTTTGTCAATGCACAGGCGGATACCGATCCTGCCAAACGACAGGAGATTGTTCGTCGCGTTTTAGCGTACGAAAAAGATCGCATCGCCTTTGTAAAACGCTATGCAGAAGAAACCGAAAAGTTGCGCAAAAAAGTAATGACGGCACAAGCCATCATTCCGCAAATGGAGGTGCCGGCGCCTATGCTGCAGTTGGCGGCTGTATATAGTGAAAATGCGTGGCTTGCCGGTCATCGCGGGGACATTATTTTACTGGAAGCGACGAAAGCGGTAGCGGCTCTTGCCGGCCGCAATTTCTTGATTCCCGATGACATGGAACGAGCGGCGTATTTTGTGTTGCCGCATCGTATGCATCAACCCGAACATGCACCACAGGAACAGCCGGAGCAACAACCACCGCCACCACCGGATCAATCTGAGGATTCTGCGGATATACCGCCGCAGAATGATGCACAAGAATTACCGCCGCCTCCATCCAATCTACCGGAAGATAACGACTTTGATACAAATGATGACGACTCCCAGGAAGCCGATACGCCGCCGAATCCACAAATGCCGCTGCCGCCGGAAACTTGGGAAGATATCAATAAAGCGTTTTCGGCGTTACAGCTGCAAGTCACTATGAATGTGGATCGTTTTAAGCGTAAAGGTTCGGGGAAACGGCAGCGAACGAAGACGGATTTAAAACAGGGACGATACATTCGCGCCGTGCCGATGGCCCATGAGGTGACCGACCTTGCGTTAGATGCGACCATTCGTGCTGCCGCGCCGTACCAAAAGCAACGAGAAAAACACGGCTTGGCCATTGCTCTCGAAAAGGATGACTTACGTCAGAAGGTGCGTGAAAAACGCACCGGAACCGTTTTTTTGTTTTGTGTGGATGCATCGGGATCGATGGGAGCAAGGCATCGCATGGGAGCGGTAAAAGGAGCCATTTACGGCCTTTTACAAGAAGCCTATCAAAAGCGTGATCGCATAGGTCTGATAACATTTCGGCGCAATACGGCGGAACTTTTATTGCCCGTGACGCGTAGTATTGATTTGGCACAAAAAGCTCTGAAGGAATTACCTACGGGCGGTAAAACACCGTTGGCGGCTGCGCTTGAAATGTCGCTTGCCGTGCTTGCACAATTGAAATTTCAGGATCCGGAAGTACGACCGGTATTTCTCTTAGTAACTGACGGCCGGGCAACCTCTTCGCTTTCGGGCGGTAACCCGGTAGATGAGGCGATCGAACTGGGAGAAAAGTTACGTCGTACCGGAGCAGCCATGGTGGTCATTGATACCGAAACCGATTTCATCAGCATGGGAATCGCTAAAAAATTGGCATCTTCCATGGGGGCGACCTATTATCACGTCAAAGATTTATCGGATGAAAAAGTATTACGAATTGTGCAAGATCACTACCAACATTAAAAATGCGAAAAAGCGGCACGTCTGTTAAAGTGTTGCTTTTTCGCGCTTTTATTTACAAGATGATTCAAAGGACCATATAAAAGTTTGTGGTGGCAGGGAATGCAATCTACCGATTCTGAACTTTTGTAACCTTTTGGATTGTATTCAGCTGAATCACCGGGAGTTGTGTTGGCGACGGGTATCTCATTCATGCGAATCGGAGTTTTAAAGATGAAGGAGAGTCCATTCAACACTTGCACAAAATCCGGAATAGTTCAGGTTCATTGCAAGAAAATGATGGGGATGCATTTACATCAATCGTTAACTATGGTATTTTGATATTGTGATTTATTATAAACTTTATAGTTTTGTGTTTTGAAAATTCTCATCATAAAATGAGAAGAGGAAGGAGAAAAGTATGAGTGAAGCACTTCATTTATTTCATGCAGGCGGCTTGGTAATGTATCCTTTGCTACTGTGTTCGATTTTAGTTATCGCAATCGGAATCGAACGATTCCGCTATTACCAAAAAGCAGAATCGGATATTCCAAAATTAGTCGAAGAAATTCCGGTTCTGCTGCATCAAAATGATATCAGCGGTTTGATGCAGCTCTTGGATGAAGATGGCGGATTTCCGGCGATGGCGATTCGTGATGCAGTAGGGCATCTTCACACCGGTGCCAGCCAAACGGCCGTTGTCGAAGGCAGCGCAGCCCATGGCGCATCTTTATTGCGCAACTATTTAAATTATTTGGATGTCATCGTTACAATGTCTCCGCTATTGGGATTATTGGGCACAGTAACCGGGATGATTAGCTCATTCAGTATTTTATCCGTTTCTGAAGGACAGCCTTTTGCTATTACTGCCGGTGTCGGGGAAGCACTGATAGCAACAGCAACCGGCTTGTTGGTAGCGATCTTAGCACTGGTTGTGCATACGTATTTGGCACATCGCTTAGATAATCTTGTTTCGGATATGGAACGTTTAGCATCTGTTTACCTGGCCCATGTGGACGGTGAGCCGAATGAAGCTTAGAGAAATGCGGGTAAGCAAGCAGCCGAAGCTGATGATTATCCCGATGATCGATATCATCTTTTTCTTGCTTGTATTTTTTATGATGAGTATGCTTACCATGGTTGTTCAAAAATCAGTGGATCTGTCTTTGCCCAAGACGCAATCCGCTAAAGTGAGCATGGAAACCACCGTGCCGATCAGTATAAAAAAAGATGGCACTATTTATTTTGAACAGGAACCGGTACATGCAGAGGACTTGCGGCGACGTATTGAAGTTGAGAAAACCAGAAATCCGCAACTGGCGATCTTGGTACGCGCGGATGCAGAGTCGCAATACGATAGCTTTACGTATGTTTTGGATCAGGTAAAGCTGTCAGGAATTTCGCGCATTGGTATCGCTACCGATGGAGCGAAATCGGCGCCGGTTGCGCCGCAACCTTGAGGTCGTTATGTATTATGGTGAAAATGAGGGCTGGGGCAAGCCTATAATTGGATCTCTTCTGACGCATGCGATTGTTTTTGCGTTATTCGGAGTTGCGATTCACTTTGCACCAATGCCGGAGCACGTATCTCTCGATCCTGTTATGGTTGAGATTTACGACCCGGGTGGCGGTGGCGGCGGTGGCGGCGGTTCGGATATTGCCGCGCAGGACGCGTCGACATTTCCGGATGATTTAGATGCATATAGTGATTGGGAAAGCACAGAAGAAAGTAATGACGAAAGTGTAGAAGCGCCAATTCATGATGCTTACGCATCGACGCCGGAACAATCCCCGGCAAAGCCGACGCGAAAGCACCGTGTTCGACGCTCACAATCCGGTTTCGGCACAGGGCAGGGAACCGGACGTGGATCGGGCATAGGTAGCGGTACGGGTAGTGGTATCGGCTCCGGAAGCGGATCCGGTGTCGGTTCGGGGACCGGATCAGGTGCAGGCTCCGGCGTGGGTTCAAATACTGCGCCGCCTACAAGCCCATCAATACTTTCCGCTCCTGACCCGAAGTATCCGGAATCCGCCCGTCGAGCCAATATTGAAGGCACCGTAGGTGTAGGATTGGTAATTGGAGCGCAAGGATCCGTAACGAGCGCATGGGTAGCCGAATCATCAGGAAATGCAGCGTTGGATCAGGCGGCGGTGGATGCCGTATATCGATGGCGCTTTGCGCCCGGGACGGTTAACGGATCCCCGGTTGAAACACAATCTCGTGTGCGTGTGAACTTTAGTTTGAGATAGAGTGTTCACACTGGAAATTGTAATTCGCATCGCTTGCATGACAATGGTATTATATGGATTGGTAATATATACATTGCACGGCGTCAAAACCATACTACCTGTCTAATGCCGGAAGTCAGTACGGTATGAATTGTGGTGCACTTTGAGCCGGCAGAGTTGCCGACTCGGAAAGTAACTAATGAAATAACACAATGGAAATAGATGACAGGGTAGAAGATTTTGGAGGGACATGATGAATGACAAAGCGATTGTGCTGACGAGTTTTGGTACTACGCTAACAGAAGAACGTAAGCGCACATTGAAACATATGCAGCGCTTGGCGCAACAGGCATATCCGGATTGGGATGTATATATCGCCTTTACCAGTCGGATTGTCATCGACCGAATATCGAAACAAGAGGGAGAAAAGTTTTACAGTGAACGTGCCATGTTTTACCACTTGGCATCGGAAGGGTATCGCGAGGTAGCATATCAGCCTTTGCATATTATTCCGGGGGCAGAATACTCGAAAGTAATGCAACTGGTGTACAAATGGAAAGCAGACCTTGTTTTTCGACGCTTGGTAATCGGTCGACCTTTGCTGTATTTTATCGGTCAACAAGGTGAGCGCCCGGATGACTATCAATTACTTTTAGAGACCCTTAAGGATGCGATTCCTTCCGCACCACAGGAAGGTCTTTTACTGTTAGCGCATGGGACTAATCATCCTGCGCAGGCGGTTTATTCAGCATTACAACTTAAAGCGAATCAGCTGGGGTACGATAATGTCTGGATAGGAACCCTGGAGGGATTTCCCGAATGGCGTGAAGCGGCAAAGCAAATGCGTTTTGCGGGAATTCGTAAAATTCATGTTAAACCCCTCTTTTTCCATGCGGGTGAACACGTGAGCGTGGATATCTTCAGCAAAGAAGAAGAAAGTGTTGTTCAAAAGTTGGCAGAATACGGTTTTATTGTGGAAGAAGATTGGCAACCGTTAGGCCAAATTGAAGATATACTCAAGCTGTATATGCAGCACTTGGATGATGCTATCGGTGAACGGTATCGCGGACGCTCACATGGGCGGCCGGCGATTCCTTCTATTATTTAAAATGGGTTGGGGGTTAGTATGAGAACAGGAACATTATATGGAATTGGTGTAGGACCCGGCGATTCAGAATTTTTAACAGTCAAAGCGGTACGGACATTGGAGCACGTCGACGTGATTATTGTACCGAAAACGGAAAAGAAAACCGATTCGGTTGCTTACCAAATTGCCAAGCCTTTTATCAAAGAATCAACAGAAGTTATCCCAATCGTTTTTCCGATGGTTCCGGACATGACAGTTCAGGAGAGAGCCTGGGAGGAAAATCGTAAAATTATTTCCGGATTGTTGGCCGAAGGTAAGGATATAGCATTTTTAACTCTCGGCGATCCGATGCTGTATAGTACCTATATGTACATTTTTAGAGCATTGAAGAAAACGGAATATCCCATCGAAACCATTCCGGGCATCCCGGCTTTTTTGGCGATTGCTTCTCATATCGGACGGACGGTCGGCGATCAGGAAGACGTTATTACCATTTTACCCGGTACTGCGGATGCGGAAAAATTGGAACGTGTCATTGCGGTCAGCGACAGCTTGGTTATTATGAAGGTTTATAAAACTTGGCCGATAATTAAAAAGCTGATGGAAAAATACAACTTAATTGATGATGCGATTATGATTTCGCGTGCGGGTCTGCCGGATGAGGTTGTATATCGTGATTTACGTGCGTTGCCTGAAGATGCGAAGCTGAATTATTTATCGACGATTTTAGCGAAACGGAGTCACTAATGGCAACCTTTCACCGACCACGATTGGTGATAGCCGGGACGAATAGCGGCGTAGGAAAAACTACGATCGTAACCGGTTTACTCGCGGCATTGGCCGGGGCCGGACATGCTGTTCAGCCATTTAAAATAGGGCCGGATTATATTGACCCCGGCTTTCATGCGCTGGCGTCCGGGAGAGATTCATATAATCTTGATACCTGGTTGGTACCGGAGGAAAAACTGGCGGAGAATTTTACGCGGTTAAGTGAGGGCGCAGAGCTTTCAATCATTGAAGGAGTCATGGGCCTATACGATGGAGGATCTGCCGGTATCAGCAGTACGGCCGCTATCGCGAAACGCTTGCAGGCGCCGGTCATACTGGTTATTAATGTGCAGTCGATGGGACAAAGTGCCGGTGCGATTGCTCTTGGGTATAAAAATTATGACCCGGACGTTCGGTTGGCAGGCGTAATCGTCAATCGGGTCGGCTCCCCGAAGCATGCTGAGATGGTACGAGAAAGTATTGAACAGCTGGGGATTCCGGTCTTAGGTATTATTCATCGTAATGATTTACTCCAAACACCGGAACGGCACTTGGGATTGACACCGGTGACGGAAACCGATCCGACTTCTGTGATTCAGCAGATGGCGAAGGTCATGCACGAATCCATTGATTTGGATCGTTTGCGAGCCGTGGCCGAACAAGCATCGGATCTTAGTATCGAATTGCGACAGGAAATCGATGAACCGATAAAGGTAAAGATTGCCGTAGCGCATGATGCGGCCTTTTCCTTCTATTATCCGACCAGCTTACAATATTTGGAGCGTTTGGGGGCCGAATTAGTTTATTTC
>NZ_JAHAHH010000059.1 GCF_018373335.1 Negativicoccus succinicivorans | reverse complement strand
CAACGCGTCGCGGATATCTTCGCCCCACTCAATATGACCGCAGGGAATGCACCATTTCCCCGGATAGGTTTCGCCGACGGCGCGTTGTACCAGCAGTATCGCGCCTGAGTCATTCAAAACAATTCCCGCCACCGCTGCCATAGGATTGCGATACAAAAATTTTTCGCAATGCGGGCAATATAAGCGCGACTGCGCCTTGTTCATTTTCGTTACCGGGTGTGTGCCGCAATACGGGCAATAGCGATAGTCCATGTCGCCTCCACAAAAAAGAAGAACCGCTTCCGCAGAAGCGGTTCCTCAGCTATGGTTACATCAGTCCAGCGTAATGACCTGTTTCGGATCATCAATGTCAACACTGAAATAATTTTCTTTGCTGTTATGTTCCAACTTTAAAGTCTTACCGTCAAACGAGCCGCGCCAGCCAACGATAATGGTATGATCCTGACTGAGTTTTTTTATAACTTCCAGCGGTTCCAATTTAAAGATCGGTGCGAAAAGGATTTCTACGCCGTCTAAAATCACGACATCCGCAGCAAGCGCCTTGAATGCTTTCACAAAAGATTCTTTCGCTTCCACCTTGCGCTCTTCGTTTTCCATTTCAAACAGTTTTTCCATTAAGAGCTCTTTGGCTTCTACGTAAGTATAGTCTTCCGCTTGTTCCACTTCCCGCAAAAGTTTGCTTTTCCCCGAACCGGCACCGCCGACCACAAAGAGCAACTTTTCCGGCAATTCCTGAACTTCCTGTACACGTGCCTTTACATCTGCTACTGTCACCATGCTATCACGCCCCTGTACAATTTTGTTATGGTTATTATAATATAGATTTTCCGAAATGGCTAGACTTGCGCGTCGGATTTATCTTGTGATTTGCGCGTAAAACCGTAGCGTTCCTCCGGCGTAGCCGCCTCGTTGATCCGCCCTTGCGTCAAAATGATGTCCGTCAACTGATCTTTTTGCGTATCCAGTACAAAGACCAAGTAAAGTCGTTTCGCAAGATTTTGCGGATAATACAATAATGCGGTCTGCTGTTGATCGCCGACATGCACGATGGCATTCGGCTCTCCGTAAACATGCGTCACGGTGGAAAGGCTGTCACCAATCGCAACGCCTTTATCCGTCGCCACATTTGTATTGCGTAAAAATACGCGTTTTATTTTTTGCGTCTTGCTTTCTACCGTTACCCCAAAATCACCATGCATCCAAATTTCGATTTCCCCCTGCGTCAAATGCGTTTCCCACTCTGACCATGAGGGCTCTCGGTACATTGTTCCCGGAACAAATCCCAATAGCGATGCCGGTGTATTTGCCGTGAATGACAAGTCCCGTTTCTCTTTGAGCGCGGAGACATATGTCAGCTGCATGGACTTTACCTGTAATTCATGTATGGCAAAGGTCAATTCATAAGTAATTTCATTGTCGTGCAACCGGTAACGATAGTAAGAAATTTTTGTCGACGGATCATACTCTACGAGAGAAGGAGTACCGTATACGCGAATCACATTTTCACGACTGTTGCCGATCCCGATACCGCGCGATGTCATGAGCTTTTCTTTGGTAACTGTAAGCGCGCTGATTCCGGTCAGTGTTCGTATCGGTTCCACGTCGATAGTCGCAGCCGTTTTTTGATCATACGGCAAGCTCTGTTGTACTGTCGCTTCCGCCTCTTTAAAATGGTAGCGATCGATACGATTTCCCCGCATGATTGTCAAGGGCGCTCCCAACACGCCGGTTAATCTCTCCGGATCGTCACCGAGGCGCAGACCTCCTACGGAAAAATCTTGCGCCGCAAGCGGTTCGTTTTGAATTTCAGCAACACTCCATACGAGCATCTTCTGATTTCCGTCAGGACCCATTTCCTGACGCGCGGCACCGGCCGCTGAATCGGTTCCCGGTGATGTCACAGGCATGGTTGTCACGTCTGCTTGGGCTGCGACAAGACAAGGTAATGATAGTACGCACGCGGCGATCAAGAATTTTTGTAATCTGTGCTTTTTCATTATATCCTCCACGGTACTTAATTTAACCGTTTGTTTCCCTTGCTCTTAATTATACCAAAATGCAATGTGGTAAAATGTCTTTAGATATATTCTATTTTTAAAGGAGGTTTTTCTATGTTACGAAAATGGATTTTAGCCGGCTTACTTGCTACCGGTCTTACCGCCACCGGAATGTACGGCGTGCAGGCTGCTGTAATGGACGCTGCCACGCCGCAACGCACGGTCTCCGTCGAGGGACAGGCGCAACGCGAGTTGGTTCCGAACAAAGCGCAGATGCGTTTCGGCATTGAAGGTCAAGGTGCGGATGCCAGAGTGGCGAAAGAAGCCTACGATCAGCGCATGCAATCGGTAGTGGCTGCCCTTAAAGCGGCCGGCGTAAAAGATAAGGACTTGAAAACCGCCAACTTCTTAATTATGCCGGTATATGTGCATCCGGAAGACAATATACCGAGAATTAAAGCGTATCGTGTGACCAACGAAATCGTCTTTGAAACGAAAGACACCGCTCTTTTGAGCCGTGTGTTGGACTGCGTTGTAAGCGCGGGCGCCAACACGGTTTCCGATGTTCAGTTTGTCGTGGATCAACCGCAACAGTTGAAAGACGAATTACTGGCCGAAGCCATTGCCAACGGTCGTCGCACCGCGCAAATAATGGCGCGTGCAGGACATGCCCGTCTGGGACGCCTGATGAATGCCAGCGTCGCTCCGACAAATGAATACTGGGCGGCTCCAATGATGGCGAGGGCAAAGTTTGATAATGCACCTTCCACACCTCTTTTCGCCGGCAATCAAAAGGTATCGATGCGCGTCAGCCTCGTGTTTGAGTTAGTCGACTAAAGGAGTTCATATGGCTACTGAATGGAATACACTGACCCCCGCTGAAGCCGCCGCCAAATTTGTCGGCGCTGTGCGCGGCGGTGTATTTTTAACGACAGGAACGCTTACCGAAGCCAACTCAATGTATTTAAATTGGGGATCGATCGGTTACCGTTGGCGACGATATGTTATCACGATTTGTGTAAAGCCGTCACGATACACGCATGAACTTTTAGAAAAAAGAAATGAGTTTACGATCTCCGTCCCCTTGCGCGATGATTATCGCTCGATGCTTCAATATTGCGGCACGCACAGCGGCCGCGATGAAGATAAAATCACCGCGGCGGGTCTGACTCTTTGCGCTCCCAAACAAGGCAGCACACCGGTGTTAGGCGGCACGGGATGGATGCATTTGGAATGTCGTACTTTGCAGTCACTGGCATTTCCTAAAGATAGCTTGGATCCGGAAATTTTCAGTTTCTTTTATGATCGTAATCCGGATGATGTGCATACGTTTTACGTCGCGGAAATCATGAGCGCTTACGAAGTATGATTTTTTTGCAAATAGCCGTTCTTTTGGACGGCTATTTTCTTTTTGTGTATCGCAAAAATACATTTGTCTATTGTCTTTCCACACTTATTTCGCTATAATAAGCATATTAAATTGTGGAGGGATGAATATGATTAAAAACTTTTGGCGCTGGGTCAATGAAACCAGCTTGGTGAAATTGATCCTGGTCGGGATCATCTTGGGTATTCTGCTTGCCGTATTTATTCCCCAATGGGCAGCGTCCGTTTCTATTTTGGGCACATTATTCGTTAATGCGTTAAAAGCGGTTGCGCCTATCCTCGTATTTGTCCTAGTAACGGCGGCACTGGCGACCAAGCGCGCAGGTACTTCCAGCAACATGCGGCCGATCCTGATGCTTTACATTGTGGGCACTTTCGTCGCATCGCTGACGGCTGTCGCGGCTTCTTTCCTGTTTCCGACGGACTTACAGCTGCAAGTCACCGATGCTCAGCTCGCTCCGCCGACTAATATTATTGAAGTCATCCGTACTGTTGTTCTGAACATCGTCGATAATCCCGTGCATGCGCTCATGAATGCCAACTACATCGGCATATTGGCCTGGGCGAGTGTCATGGGGATTGCGCTCCGTCAGGCCAACGACACAACGAAACAGTTGATCTCGGATTTCGCACAAGTGATCACACAATTGGTACAATGGGTATTACGCTTTGCTCCGCTCGGTATTTTCGGCTTAGTCGCGTCCACCATTGCCGAAAGTGGCTTCGGCGCCCTCATCGGTTATGTAAAATTACTGGCGGTATTGCTGGGTTGCTTCTTCTTCACCGCATTGGTGATGAATCCTTTAATCGCATTTGTAAAAATGCGTATCAATCCGTATCCGCTTGTCCTGACAACCCTGCGTGAAAGCGGTTTGTACGCCTTTTTCACGCGCAGTTCCGCCGCGAATATTCCGGTTAATATGAACCTTTGCCAAAAACTCGGTTTGGATGAAGATACATATTCCGTGTCCATTCCGCTGGGTGCCACCATTAACATGGCGGGCGCAGCGATCACGATTGCGGTGTTGACACTTTCTGCCGTGCATACGCTCAATATTCCGGTCGATTTTGCTACAGCGTTTCTCCTCTGTGTCATTTCTGCTGTTGGTGCCTGCGGCGCATCCGGTGTAGCGGGCGGTTCGCTTTTACTGATTCCCTTGGCCTGCAGCCTGTTCGGCATCAGCAATGATATTGCCATGCAAGTCGTCGGTGTCGGTTTTATCATCGGTGTTTTACAAGACTCCTGCGAAACCGCTTTAAATTCTTCCAGCGACGTGCTTTTTACCGCTGTTGCAGAATTTGCCGAACGTCGTAAAGAAGGTCGTTTATAGTTACTAAAGAAAAAACGGTATCCTTTCGAGGATACCGTTTTTTTGCTTTATACTTTACCTTCCACAAAATATCTTGTCCACATCGAAACTTCATTTAAGCTCGGATGCGGTGCCATCGTTTCACTCACCGTTTGCACACGTTGCGGTAAAAGCTCACGAACTAAACCTCGCTCACGTAATTTCTGCACCGTCTCCGAACCGATTTCAGGATGAATCGGCGTCAGTTCCATAGTCCCCGCATTCAACAGATTCACATACGGCTGGAGTAGAACAGAAGCCTGATACCCCACCATATGAGCGCCCAAAATAATTTGCGTCGGACGATCAATCACCAGCTTGATGAACCCGTCTTCCGGACTCCCGTGCGTGATGCCGAGCGCATAGGCTTTAACAGTATCAGAGTAATGATGTAACGCGGTCTGCACTTCATATCCCTGTTCTTTAGCTGCTTTTTCCGTCAATCCCACATGCGCCACTTCCGGATGCGTATAGGTAACGACCGGAACATTTGTGTAGGTTGCCCAGCGACATTTTTGCGGATCTTTTTCTTCATACAAATTATGAGCAACAATGTCTGCTTCATAGTTCGCTTTGTGCCGGAACGGCGCCTGCCCATCCACATCTCCCAACGCATAAACACCCGTCTGGGACGTTTCCAAAAACTCGTTTGTGATGATATTACCTTTAGCGTCTGTTTTAATTTCCGTCTTCGCCAAATCCAGCCAATCTGTATTGGGGATAATTCCCGATGCTACGAAAACAACATCCGTGGTAAAGGTCTTATTTTCTTTCGTCGCACGATCGCTGATCGTACAACGGATCTCCCCACCGTCTTTGCGGACACTTTCTACCGACTGATTGGTATAAACGGTAACACCCGCATTTCGCAAGGACCGCAAAACAAATTCCGAAATTTCAGGTTCTTCGCGCGGCACAAGATATTGATTATGCTGCACCAAAGTCACGTTTACGCCCAATGCGGAAAAACTGTGCGCAAATTCGGTACCGATCGGGCCGCCCCCCAAGATCGTCATGGCCTCGGGCAACGCTTTGAGAAAACGATCACCGAAAAAAGATTCGCTTGTTAAGTATGGAATGGTTTCCAAACCGGGAACATCGGGAATATTGGTGCGTGCCCCCACGCCCAACACAATGGTCGTCGCGGAAATCTCCACCGCTTTGTTTGTGTCACAAGTGACTTGGAGTATATCTTTACTGATAAATTTCGCGGTGCCGTGATAAACATCCAAATTTTCACGTTGCTCATAATCTTTCGCCATAGTTTGCGAGACGTTGATTTGTTTCCAAAGTCGTCGTGAAATGATGTCCCAATCGAGCGTCGGTTTTTCTCCCTTGACTCCCATTTCGGCCCAACGTTCCGTATCCCGCAAGGCATCCGCCGCCGTTACCATAACCTTCGTCGGAATGCATCCGTGATTGAGGCAGGTACCGCCAAATTTGGCGCGTTCCACTACTGCTACCTTTTGACCGTGTTGCAATGCAGTTTCCAACACGGTCAGAGCGGCGCCGGTACCTACTACGATTAAATCATATTTTTTTACCATACTATCTCCCATCATTTACATTCATAATTACTCATTTCTTTTATTTTAGCACGAGCGCGAAAATAGATTTTTACAGATGCTATAATGAAAGAAAAGGCTACACAAAGGAGGGAGCTATGACACGCATAAATGCATCCTATCAAGAACGACTGAAAGCATTTCAAAATCTTTTACAAAATCATCAACGTATTGTTTTTTTCGGCGGTGCCGGCGTATCTACCGAATCCGACATTCCGGACTTTCGCGGGACACACGGTATCTTTAACCGTGACACGGGTACGCCTTACTCGGCGGAAGAAATGGTCTCGCATCATTTCTATGTCGAACATCCGGAAGAGTTTTTCAGCAATTACAAAGTACGCCAAGGTATGATGAAGGATGTACAACCGAATCGCGCCCATATAATGCTCGCCAAATTAGAAAAGCTGGGAAAACTCCAAGCGATCATCACGCAAAATATCGACGGTTTGCACCAACGCGCCGGCAGTCAAACCGTTTACGAACTGCACGGCTCCATTCATCGCAATTACTGTACAAAATGCCATGCATCATACTCCATTGACGAGATTATCGAGCGCAGTACCCCGATACCACATTGTGATAAATGCGGTGGCATTATCAAGCCGGATGTCGTTTTGTTTGAAGAACCCTTGGATAATGATACGGTTTCCCATGCGATTCGGGCGATTCGTGAGGCCGATATGCTGATTATCGGCGGCACCAGTTTAGTGGTTTGGCCGGCCGCGGGATTCATTCATGAGTTCGGCGGCGATGCAATAGTGTTAATTAATCAAGACTCCACTCCGCGTGACCAAGCGGCCAATATTTTATTTCGCGAGTCTATCGGTCAGGTATTGGAAGACGCGATCTCGCCTTTACTTACATAAAAAAACACGGCTTGCGCCGTGTTTTTTTATTCTACTGCTCTCATTCTCTTATTGATTCTTTTGCGAATATTTTTTTGCGGCCACTTCCGTGCGACGTTTACGAGCACGATTGCGACCGGCTTTAATCTGCGGTAACGGTCCGCCGATGACGTGACGTAAATGTTCCGGCCAAGCATAATCGACGGCTAACGCCAACAGCATAGCCAACAGCGCCGCTACCGACCAAGGCACGAAAATAGTCAGCGCCTGTTCGCCGATCAGGCACCACAGTAAAAACAGCCCCATCACGACCTGACCGACATAACCCCAGCCAATGGCATATGCATAGCGAAGCCAGCCGCTGTTTTTCTTTTGCTCCATTACGGTTCCGAAGTAATAAGCAGCGGTACCGACCGAAATTGCGAGCATCAAATGTCCGGCAATTCCCAGCGGTAACCCCTGCCAATAGCCGACCATAATAAAGCCGATAAATCCGACTAATGCCCCGACGATTGGCGCCATAATAAGTGCTGCCAAGTAAGGAGCAAAGGCGGTTAAATTGACATACGGAATAATTTGCAAACCCATTCCGGCAATACAAATCATAATATATGCAAAAGTAAATAAGACAAGACGTTGACGTGACATGTAAAAACTCCATTTCCAAGCGTAAGTTATTTAGATTATAACATTTCACTTCCGCTTCGCCAACCACGCCCAATCATGCAATAAAAAAGTGCTGCATATGCAGCACTTTTTTATTGCATGATTATTTTTCGATCGCGCTGACTACGCCCGCGCCGACGGTGTGACCGCCTTCACGAATCGCGAAACGCAAACCTTCTTCAATCGCGATCGGCGTGATCAGTTCGATTTTCATCGTGACGTTGTCGCCCGGCATGCACATTTCTGTGCCTTCCGGCAGTTCGATGTTGCCCGTTACGTCC
>NZ_JAHAHH010000058.1 GCF_018373335.1 Negativicoccus succinicivorans | reverse complement strand
GCTCATATATGCGTACGCCGGTCAAGTACCGCTTTCTCTTGCACTCGGTTTAGCTATGGCGGTAGCGATGGTCGCGCCGGCAGGAGATCTTTTTGAATCGCTTTTGAAGCGCTACGTAGACGTTAAGGATTCGGGACATATATTGCCGGGGCACGGCGGTATTTTGGACCGTTTTGACAGCCTTTTATTCGTTACACCAGTGTTGTACTCGCTGCTTTTATTTTTAATAGGTGACTTATGAAAAAAATTGCGGTATTGGGAAGTACCGGATCGATAGGTACGCAAGCTTTAGAAGTTATTCGTGAGCATTCGGATAAATTGCAGGCCACCGTATTGGTAGCTCATCGTAACACTGATTTATTGCGGCAGCAGATCGAGGAGTTTCATCCTGAACTGGTTGCGGTAACGGATAGGGAAGCCGGGAAGCAGCTGCGAGCTACTTATACCGGTCCGACAAAAATTATTGTCGGACCGGAAGCGTTAACAGCAGCGGCTGCGGCAGCTAATGCCGAAATCGTTTTGGTAGCCATTTCGGGCGCTATTGGGATCGCGCCTACGTTAGCTGCGATTGATGCACACAAAGTTATTGCTCTTGCGAATAAGGAAACGATGGTAGCCGCCGGCGATCTGGTTAACCGCAAAGCAGTAGAGGCAGATGTTACCATTTATCCTGTAGACAGTGAACATAGCGCGATTTTTCAATGTTTACAGGCAGTTCCCAAAGACGCGTTGGCAAATGTCATATTGACGGCTTCGGGAGGACCTTTCCGTGGCTATAGTGCGGCGCAACTTGCCAGTGTAACCGTTGCCGATTGTTTAAAACATCCGACATGGCAGATGGGACAAAAAATAACGATTGATTCCGCGTCCTTATTTAATAAGGGGTTGGAAGTTATCGAAGCCCATCATTTATTTGCCGTCGACTATGATAAAATAGAAGTTGTTGTACATCCGCAGAGTATTGTTCACTCGATGATTCGTTTGCGGGATGGCGGGGTGCTTGCTCAGCTGGGTGTTCCGGATATGAAATTGCCGATTCAGCTGGCGTTTTCGTATCCCGAGCGATGGACGATCAATAATTCTCCGCTGGATTGGGATACAGAACGTACACTGGAATTTGAGCCGCCGGCAACAGATGTTTTTCGCTCCCTGCCGCTGGCGTATCAGGCAGGGAGCATGGGCCAATCGGCGACGTTAGTTTATAACGCGGCCAATGAAGAAGCGGTGAAGGCGTTTATTGCAGGTAAAATTTCGTTTACGGATCTTTTTACCGTGACGGAAGAAATGGTCATAACTCATACGCCGACACCATTGCGTGATTGGCAAGACATTGTGGCGGCCGATCGGGCCATTCGCAAGCGAGCGACGGAATTTATTGCGACATTATCGAAATAACGGAGGAATATTTTGCTGACTATTATCGCGACCATTTTTGTATTTGGCGTGATTGTTCTTGTGCATGAGTGGGGACACTTTATTACGGCTAAATTGACCGGCATGCGAGTGGATGAGTTTGCGGTCGGTTTTGGCAGCAAGTTGTGGTCAAAGCGTGTGGGAGAAACAACGTACTCATTACGATCTGTTCCTCTCGGGGGATTTAATCGCATTGCAGGCATGACGGAAGAGCAGGTCGAGGAGGATCAAGTCGATCCGCGTCGCGCTTTCATATATAAACCGGCTTGGAAACGTTTCATCGTGATCGTGGCCGGTGCAGCTATGAACTTTATTCTGGCCATTATTTTGATCAGTGGTCTGTTTAGCGCGTACGGCGTTTCTACACCGAGTGATGAACCGATCATCGGTGAAGTTCTTACACAGGCGCCTGCATCAAGTCATCAATTAGCGCCCTGCGATCGCATTGTAGCGATTCAGGGGGAGCCAATCCGGCAATGGAATGAGATTTCTCCCCATATGCAAAAATGGGGCGGACAAGTGGTTACGTTACGAGTTGAACGCAACCATGAACCGCTGACGTTACAAGTGATCCCCGGAAGCGATAACGGACGTGTAGTGCTCGGTATCCTTCCAGTCATTGAAACGCGGCCGGTAGGCTTGTTCGAATCCGTTCAGTATGGTGCAGAACGTTCATGGAACTTAACAGCGCAGATGTGGAAAGGCATCGGTCAGCTGATTACCGGGAAAGTTTCCGGCAGCGAATTGGCAGGACCTGTCGGTATAGCGCAAATGGCAGGCAACATTGCGCGTACCGGGTTTGCCAATTTATTGATGTTTACCGCCGTATTGAGCCTTAACTTGGGCCTGCTTAATTTATTGCCCGTGCCTCTGTTGGACGGTGGCCATTTATTGCTGATTGTGGTAGAGGGTATTATCGGTAAAAAATTACCACCCAAATACCTGTACTATATTCAGATGACGGGACTGTTTCTTTTGGGTGCACTTTTTATTTATGCGACGAGTAACGATATCTTACGATTTTTGAAATGACATGAAGTGATAGGATGACACGAAAAAAAACAAGACAAATTCATATAGGACAAGTAGCGATCGGCGGGGATGCACCGGTATCTATTCAATCGATGTCGACGTTCACCCCGACGGACATCACAGAGGCGGTAAAGCAAATCAATGAACTTGCGGATGCCGGTTGTGACATTGTGCGTTTGGCGGTGCCGAATCGGGCAAGCGCGCTCGCGTTGAAGCAGGTCAAAGCGCAAACCGGCGTGCCGTTGGTAGCCGATATTCACTTTGATTACCGCTTGGCTCTGGATGCCATTGACAGCGGTGTTGACGGTTTGCGGATAAACCCCGGCAATATCGGCAGCATGGAAAATGTGTTGAAAGTAGTCGAGAAAGCCAAACCGAAACGAATTCCTATTCGTATCGGTATTAACGCGGGCTCATTGCCGGAGCATATTTTGAAATCCTACGGTGGACATCCGACCGCACAGGGAATGGTAGCTTCTGCGTTGGAGCATATTCGGATATTGGAGCAGGCCGATTATCGTGAAATGAAAATTTCACTGAAATCCACGGATGTTCCCATGATGGCGGAAGCGTATCGAATGCTTGCCGATCAATGCGATTATCCGCTCCATTTGGGCGTGACGGAAGCGGGAACGGTGATGCGAGGCAGTATTAAGTCGGCGATGGGAATCGGTGCTCTTTTACTTGACGGTATCGGCGACACGATTCGTGTGTCATTGACAGCCAATCCCGTAGAAGAAGTAAAGGTTGCGAAAATGATTTTACAGGCAGCCGGGTATTCTACGTATGGGGCGGTCATGATTTCATGCCCGACCTGCGGGCGTTGTCAAGTCGACTTAATTCCGATGGCAGCGGAAGTCGAAAAACGTCTGGAAGGTATTAAAACGCCGTTGCGTGTAGCCGTCATGGGGTGCGTCGTCAACGGTCCTGGGGAGGCTCGCGAAGCGGACTTCGGAATTGCCGGCGGCAACGGTCAAGGGGTTTTGTTCCGCAAAGGCAAAGTGTTGCGTACTGTTTCTGAGGATGATTTAGTCGACGAACTGATGAAAGAAATTAATCAATATCTAGCGGAGGAGAAAAAGGTATGAGAGCATCTCAATTATATAGTCCCACGTTACGTGAAATGCCGGCAGATGCGGAGGTAATGAGTCACAAACTGATGTTGCGTGCGGGGTTTATCCGTAAACTCAGCGCAGGTTTATATACATTTTTGCCGCTGGCTTGGCGCACGTTGCGTAAAATTGAAACGATCGTGCGAGAGGAAATGGATGCTATCGGTTCGCAGGAAATTATGATGCCGATTATTCAGCCGGCAGAAATTTGGCAGGAATCGGGACGCTGGGGTGCCTACGGTGAAGAGATGTTCCG
Source organism: Negativicoccus succinicivorans (assembly GCF_018373335.1). Lineage (GTDB taxonomy): Bacteria > Bacillota > Negativicutes > Veillonellales > Negativicoccaceae > Negativicoccus > Negativicoccus succinicivorans_A. The sequence goes on along the minus strand of NZ_JAHAHH010000058.1, from coordinate 4,511 downwards.
TCTCCAAGATCGGCATCAGCGGGAGTTTTGCCTCGGACCGACGCATGAAGAGATGATAACCACGCTGGTTAAAATGGATGTTTCTTCGTATAAACAATTACCGCTTACTTTGTATCAAATTCAAAATAAATATCGCGATGAAGTTCGGCCTCGTTTCGGATTAATGCGAAGCCGCGAATTTATTATGAAAGACGGCTATTCGTTTGATGCTGACCCGGCAAGCATGAAAGTCAGCTATCAAAAGATGTATGATGCGTATAGTCGCATTTTTACGCGTTGCGGATTGGATTTCCGACCGGTAGAGGCGGACTCAGGGGCCATCGGCGGTAGCGGCTCACATGAATTTATGGCTTTTGCCAAGTCCGGCGAAGCGGCTGTTGTACGTTGTCATGATTGTGATTATGCGGCAAATATCGAAGTCGCATGTCCGCAAACACCGGATATTGAAAACGAAGCAGCCGGTGCAGAGCTCGAAAAAGTAGCGACGCCTAATCAAAAAACGATCGAGGCATTGTGTCAATTTTTACAAATCGATGCTACACAAACGATTAAAGTCGTTATGTACCGGGCAGAAAAGAAATTGGTCATGGCCGTTGTTCCGGGTGCGGCAGAAGTCAATGATGTGCGCGTGGCTGGATTGGTCGGGGCTATCGAATTGCCGCTTGCTGGCGATGAAGAGTTACAGGCTCTTGGCCTTGTTCCGGGGTATCTGAGCCCGATCGGTTTGACTCCGTCGGATGATTTGGAAATCATTGTAGATCCGAAAGTTATGCAAATGACAGATGCTGTTAGCGGCGCCAACGAAACCGACATGCATTTCCGACATGTTATTCCGCAAAGGGATTTCCCCGATGTACGCGTGGAAACAATCCGTCTGATTACAGATGAAGATGCGTGTCCGAAATGCGGCGGCCATATTACTATTGACCGCGGCATTGAGGTCGGTCAGGTGTTTCAGCTGGGCACAAAGTACAGCGAGTCGTTGGACGCCATGTTCCTGGATCAAAACGGCAAGTCGTACCCCTTTTATATGGGCTGTTACGGTATCGGTGTATCGCGGACGATGGCGGCGACAATTGAGCAAAGTTATGACGACGATGGGATCATTTGGCCGGTTGCGATTGCGCCGTATCAGGTGGTCGTCGTAGCAGCTAACAGCAAAAATGAAGAACAGCAACAGGCGGCAGAACAATTATATAATGAGTTGACCCGGGCGGGCATCGAAACGGTCTTTGATGATCGTAAAGAACGCGCAGGTATCAAATTCAAAGATGCCGACTTGATCGGTTATCCGGTTCGTGTGACCGTCGGGAAAACATTTGTTGAAGACGGTGAAGTAGAAATCAAGGTTCGTCGGAGTGGTGAAATCACGAAAGTGAAGTCTGACAAAGCCTTGTCAACAGTGCAAGACTTGTTGGCGTCACTGGCATAAAGGCACAAATAAAAAAGAGTCGATGCATCGACTCTTTTTTATTTGCAGTACTGACGGCTGCGTCAAAGGCCTATGTTATAATAAAGACTTGAAGAGGTGAAATAATGGAATTATTAGCGCCAGCAGGGTCGCTGGCACATTTAAAAACGGCGGTTGCTGCCGGCGCTGATGCAGTATACCTCGGCGGGAAAGCATTCAGCGCCCGCCAAAGTGCAGTAAATTTTGATCACGAAGAACTGCGAGAAGCGGTGACGTTGTGCCACTTACATGATGTGGCCGTTTATGTGACCGTTAATATATTGGTGGCGGATGCGGAAACGGAGCCTTTTAAACATTTTATCCGTGAGCTTGCGGAGCTTTCAGTGGACGCCGTTATCGTACAGGATATCGGTGTTGCCCAAATCATTCGTCGCGAAGCGCCGCTGCTTGCTATTCACGGCAGCACGCAAATGTCAGTAAGCGATCTTGCCGGTGTGGAATTTTTAGCGAAGGAAGGGTTTACGCGAGTCGTTTTAGCGCGCGAACTTTCCCTGGCGGAAATTCAAGAGATTACCGAGCAGGCATCGATTGAGATTGAAATATTTATTCATGGTGCGTTATGTGTATCCTACTCCGGTCAATGCCTGATGAGCAGCTTTATCGGTGGCCGCAGCGGCAATCGCGGCGCATGTGCGCAGCCTTGCCGGATGCCGTATGACTTGGTGGATACGTCTGGTGAACGTAAGAATCCTGCGGCGGAACAATATGTGTTAAGTCCCAAGGATATGATTTCAACGGATGTCATTGCGGAACTTGCGCAAACTAAAGTAGCCTCGCTTAAAATCGAAGGACGAATGAAGCAAATTCCCTACGTATATACTACGGTGAAAACATATCGGCAACTGATCGACGGTGAAATCAATGCGCAGGCCGCGCAAACTATGTTAGCTAAAAGTTTTAATCGCGGTTTTACAAAAGCGTATTGGTACGACTCCGTCGGTCGTGATTATTTAACACGTTTTGCACCGAACTATCATGGCGAACCGATCGGTATTCTTACCAAAATTGATAAAAAGAAGGAACGGGCAGTGTTTGCGATGTCGCATATTCCGGCAACCGCAAACGGTGTCTATAAATATATCGGCAAAGACGGCGGTTTATGTTATGTCGATTGCAAAGATGTAACGTATCAATCCGCAAAAAAAGAGTTGTACTTCCACTATGCCGAATTTCCAAAGGGAGACACAAAACTTTATTGGCAATCTTCGGAGCAGCCGGCAAATGTTACAGCGGATATCATCGCCATTCCTACCTACTGGGATGTGCAGGCCGTTGTCGGTGAACCGCTGCGGGTGAAAGTCCGTACAGAAAAAGGCATTGCAGTTGAAATTGTAAGTGATTTTATCGTACCGACGGCGCGCACACAGCCAACGGACCTGAATCTTGTAAAAACGCAACTTTCCCGTTTGGGCAACACCGCTTTTATATTGGCGGAGGTGACATTAACGGAAGGTCATTTTATGTTGCCTAAAAGTGTTTTGAATCATGTGAGAACGCAAGCACAGACAGCATTAACAGAAGCTGTTTTACAAACCTATAAAGAACGTCATTTTCAGGCGGTACCGATGGTTTACGACAGAGTAAAACCGCCCGTGTTACCATCGCTCAAAAGTGTAGCAGTGCGAGCACGAACGCTTGCACAGGTAGAAACGGCATTGACGGAAAAAGCCAACGAAATTATTTTTGGCGGCGATATATTTATCGGCGAAACGTATACCACGCAAGATTATGCTCAAGTAGTAATGCGTTCGCGACAACATCATGCCCGCGTAGGCCTGGCTATGCCGCGTCTGACGCGACAAAAAGAAGCCGCTGAAGTTGACCGTATGCTTCAAGATATGGTTGCCGCACAACCGGATTTTATTTTGATTCACGCGTACAGTGATGCGCAACGATTGGCAGAGTTCGCGCCACAGATGCCTTTTTATGTAGCGCCGACGCTGAATGTGTTTAATCAGGAATCGTTGCGCTTTTGGCAACAACATGGTGCGAGCGCCATCTTTCTTTCACAGGAGCTTACACTGGCACAAATTCGTGGAATTCTACGCCAATACGACGGCTCATTGGGGGTATACGCCTGCGGTCGCACCGAATTAATGGTGACCGAAAATAATTTGTATAGCGCCTATGGAGACGAAAAAGGTACAGATCATGGAGTACGGGATTGGTCATTGCGGGATCGATTGGGAAAAGAATTCCCCTTGCAGACGGATCAATTCGGACGCATGCATATTTTTAATTCGGTACCTACAGATATGGCGCCGGCGCTCGCCCGTCTCTCGCAATACGGTGTACACAAAGTGGTCATAGATGCGGCATTGCTCTCACAAAATGAGTTGGCTCAAGCAGTCAAAATTTATACGGCGCTATGGTTACAAGGCGCCGAGTTTACGAATGGAGTGTTCCCGCAGGCAACGCGCGGACATTTGCAACGAGGGATTATGTAATGGAACGCAAGACGTTAGAGGCCTTAGATTACGGAAAAATTCAAGAACGGTTACGAGAACGTTGCGCATCGAACGGTGCCAAGGAATGGGCGCTGCAATGGTATCCCAGCAGTGATCCGAGAGAGGTTGAACGACGCTTAGCCGAAACAGCGGAGGCATTACTGCTGATTCAAAATGCACAGGCACCGCATTTCGGAGGCTTGCGGATGATTCGTCAGCCACTGGAACGAGCGCAGAAAAAAGGGATCTTAACGGTGGAAGAAGTGCTGGCGATTCGCTCGTCACTGGAAGCCTATCAAGAAATTCGCGACCGCTTTATGGCGGCGCAGGAAACGCCTCGTTTGACAGCGCTTGCGGCAGAAATTGAGCCGCAACCGCAACTTTTAGCACGGCTTGAGACGATGTTTGATGAACGTGGACGGATGCGCGACACCGCAAGTCCTAAGTTGAATCAATTGCGTCGTACTCAGGAACGGTTGCAGGAACGCGTGAAACATTCACTGGAAGCAATGATCCAGGATCGTACCACTGCTAAATATTTACAGGAAGCGTTGGTCACACAGCGCAATGAGCGCTATGTCGTGCCGGTTAAA
>NZ_JAHAHH010000057.1 GCF_018373335.1 Negativicoccus succinicivorans | reverse complement strand
CATTCACTGGAAGCAATGATCCAGGATCGTACCACTGCTAAATATTTACAGGAAGCGTTGGTCACACAGCGCAATGAGCGCTATGTCGTGCCGGTTAAAGCGGAATATAAATATGCGGTGCCGGGGATTGTGCATGATCGTTCCGCAACCGGGCAAACGCTTTACATTGAGCCGCTCGTTTCCGTAGAATTAAATAATGATTTGCAAGAAGCAGCTTTGGCGGAGCATACGGAGATTGTGCGGCTAATGACGGTGCTTTCTGAACAGGTGGCGCAGGTCGCGCAACCGTTGATGCATACAGAAAAATGTACCACAGAGCTGGATTTCATTTTGGCACGAGGCTACCTTGCGGCAGAGGATCATGGACGATCAGCGCAACCTGCCGCTGATGCTGAAATTATTTTAGAGTCCGTTCGCCATCCGCTTTTACCCCAACAAAGTGCAGTACCCATCACTGTTGAAATCGGTAACGGGTATTCGATTTTGGTGGTGACCGGATCGAATACCGGCGGCAAGACGGTTGCCCTAAAGACGGTGGGTCTGGTAGCGGCGATGAATCAAGCGGGACTTTTTATCCCTGTTTCGGGACGTGCAGTTTTACCTATATTCCAAAATATTTGGGTGGCGATCGGCGACGAACAAAATATGGCGGAAAATCTGTCCACGTTTTCCGGACATATGAGCCGTCTGATTCAAATTATGAAAGATGCAGGCAGTAACGATCTGGTGTTGCTGGATGAGTTGGGATCAGGAACGGATCCTGTGGAAGGTGCGGCGCTTGCGGTTGCGATTTTGGAGTACTTCCATCGCTTGGGAGCGCTTGCCATGGTAACCACACATTACAGTGAGTTAAAGCAGTACGTTTATACGCATCCCGGCATGGAAAATGCACATGTTGAATTTGATGATGAGACGCTTACACCCACTTACCGTTTGCAGATCGGTATTGCAGGGAACAGTCAGGCGCTTAATATTACAAAACGCCTCGGCATGATTCCTGAAGTGCTGGCTCGCGCTCAGGAATTGAAACAAGCTTCCGCGTATTATGAAATGGAAACGGTGCTCGAAGAACTGAATCATAAACGCCGCGAACTTTCCCGCATGGAGGAAGACTTGCAAACGCGGCTTGAGAAAGCGGAAAAATCGCATGCCAAATGGAATGAAAACAACCAGGAGCTGCAGCGTAAAAAGCAAGCCATTCTGCAGAAAGCACGTGATGATGCGCGGCAATTAAAGCGTGAGCTTAAAGTGAATGCCGAACAAATCATTAAAGACTTGAAACGCAGCGCTAAAGAGGCAAAAGATAAACAGCAGTCGGTCGTTGATGAAAAACGGCAAGCGATTGATCGTTTGTCGATACCGAACGCGAATGAACGAACAAAAATCCCGCTTCGCAAGATCAAAATCGGACAAGCGGTGTATGTAGATACGTTGGAAAAGGTCGGCACGGTTGTTGATATACAGGGGAAACAGTTTAAAGTTGATTTAGCCGGTCTGCCGATTACGGTAGCGGGCAGAAATTTATTTTACCCGTTGCCGCAAGAAGCAAAGCCAAAGGAAATAAAAACAAAAGAGCAGATTCGCCGCAAAACAGTAGCTCCGAAAATGCGTATGGCGGCGCAAAGCATTAATCTGATCGGGGAGACAGTGGCGGATGCTGAACCGCAAGTAGCCGCTTTTTTGGATGCGGCGATGCTGGCTGGTTTGACCTCGGTGGAAATTATTCATGGGAAAGGTACCGGCGCATTACGCAAAGGGATTCACGCACAATTGCGTAAAATTCCCTATGTAAAATCTTTTTCATTCGCCCCGGCGGTGGCCGGTGGTAGCGGCGTGACAGTGGTGACACTCGGATGAATAACGTAGAGGAAAGTTCACGCAGTCGAGCGGTCAAATGGTTGTTGCGTCTAAGCGGAGTGAAGGCACTGACGGAATGGACTGACGGAGATATCCTGAGTTGGATTATCAAGCGACAGTTGGTGTGGGATGCCACCGTACCGCATTGGCTAACACAACGCCATGAAGTAAGCGATATGACAAAGGACGGCATTCGTACTGTCCGTATTGCGGCATCAAAAGCAAACAACAAACAGTATTTGTACTATGTACATGGCGGCGGCTTTTTAATGGAGATGTATTTCCTGTACTGGCTTTTCGCCGATCGAATCACGTCGTCATTGGGGGCGGAACTCGCCCTGCCGATTTATCCGCTGTTGCCGGAAGCAAATATGGAAGCAGGTTTTCAGGCGGTTCTCGCTTCCTATCAACGCTGGTATAAAACAATTCCCAAGGATGCCAAGATCCATATCATAGCGGATTCGTCGGGCTGCTCGTTAGCGTTACGATTAGCGCAGGAAACTGTCGCAAGCGGCGTACCGGCTCCGGAAAATTTAATTTTGATCTCGCCTTGGGTGGATATGAACATATCAGACAAACGCTTGCATATCTATGAGCAGGATGATCCGTTTATATCCGTAGAAGCATTACGTGAATGTGCCGCGATGGCCGTACCTGATCAAGAATACGATGACCCTAGGTATAGCCCCTTATACGGAAATTTGTCAGGCATCGGACGGCTGAGCGTCTTTACCGGAACGGCAGATACACTGTATCCGAATGCATTGGCATTGCGAAATCAAGCCACATTGGCGCATGTACCGATCAATTATTACGAACATACCGGGATGTTTCATATTTATCCGCATTTTCTCGTGGAAGAAGGGCGACAGGCATTTGCGATGATTAAAAAAATCATTGCGGGTAAAGCGCCTGATCCGCAAGGTCGCGGATTTACAATTATACGCTAAGGAGACAATTATGTTGAACAGTACAGAAAAGATGGTAGATGTAGGCGGCTTCCCGATTCCTGAGGATCAGGCGGAACAGTTTTGCGAAATGCGTGAAGCAATGGCAAAAGCAGCTACGGAAGTATTAAAAGGCTTTTGCACAAAGGTGGAGCGTAAAAATCTGGACGAAGTGCTGGGGGAAGGCGTTATCGGTTATTTTGCTGACGGCGACGAGGTGCATGTTTCGCTGGACCCCTTTGAAGTGCCGGCCATGCATGTTGCGCATGAACGCGGTAAGTTGTTGGAGTACATTCTGGCCGCTAATGGAATTCCCGTCGAATATTATGAACAACATCTTCGCAGAGTGTAAAAGTTGTTACGAAATACATAATAATGTACAATAATAAGGAAAACGCCTAAAGAGCGTTACGAGAAAGTGAAGGAGATGCGCATGATTCATATTATTTGTGACACCACCGCATGCTTGAGTGATGAATTTGTGGCTCGTCATGACAATCTACATATGATCCCCCTGTATATTTCACTTGGGGGCGGTGAAACTGTGAATGACAACAGTATCAGTACGAAAGAAGTTTTTGAAAGCTATGAAGCTACAAAAATTCAGCCGTTGACCAGTCAGCCGTCTATTGGCGAATGGATGCAAATTTTTAATTCGATTCCTGAAGAGGATCCGATCATCATTATCACGATTAGCAAGATCGTCAGCGGTACCGTACAGACCGCTCGGGTCGCAGCGAAGCAATCGAAGCGGAAACATATTGCGGTGATCGATTCGCATTCCACTAACGGCGGTATGCAGATTTTGGTCGAGGAAGCATTGACGATGATTGAAGAGGGCAAAGATTTCGATACTATCGTGGCACAACTGCACGAAAATATTGCCAATTCGATTACAATGTTTATGCCCACTGACTTAAATTATTTGCAACGTGGCGGTCGTATCGGCAAAGTCGCAAGCTTAGTCGGTTCGATTTTGCAAATCCGTCCTATTCTTTACCTCGAGTCGGATGCAATTGGTATACTGGACAAAGTACGCACGACAAAAAGGGCGATGCAAAAAATGAAAGAAAAAGCGATGTCTCGTCCTATAAAACGTCTTCACGTCGCCACTATTTTAGCGGATGAACTGGGACTCCAATTCAAGAGAGAATTGGAAAGCGAACTTCCTGATGTCACTATTACTCACTCGGAAGGATCGCCGGTCTTAGGGGCACACTTGGGACCGCAAGTGGTCAGTTTAATGTTGGAATGGGAACACGAAGACGGCACCGAGGAGGACACGCATGTACAGTGAAATTGACGGCACACATTATAAACAAATGCTGATTGGCGCTTATCAGGCATTTAAAGAGAACTATGAAAAGATCAATGAATTAAATGTATTTCCCGTTCCGGACGGTGATACCGGTACCAATATGCTGAACACATTACGTTCAATGTATAGCATGATTGTCAATAATGACAGCGAATTTATCGGAGTCATTGCGGAAACGGCAGCCACCGGTGCTATTATGGGCGCGCGTGGCAACTCGGGGGTCATTTTATCGCAAATTATCCAGGGTTTGGCGAAAGGTCTGCGCGGTAAAAAACAGGCGTCTTCTCGTCAGCTGGGAAAAGCATTTCAATATGGGATTTTATATGCGTATCGTTCGGTCGTAAAGCCGGTCGAAGGTACCATTTTGACAGTCGCGCGAGGCATTGCGAAGGGAACTCGTGACGTAACTCGTACCGAGCGTGATTTCAGCAACGTTTTGCGTAAAGCGATTCAAAGCGGTCAGGAAGCATTGGCACAGACGCCTGAACAATTACCGATTTTAAAAGAGGCGAATGTGGTGGACGCGGGTGGACAAGGCCTATTGCTGTTCTTGGAAGGATGTCTGGCCGGATTGACAGGCGAAGTAAGCATTACTCAGGAACAGATGCCGGCCACCGTTAAAAAACTGCAAGTGAAAGGTGAAACGTTCTCGATCGATTACCCGTATTGTACGGAATTTATTCTCCAACCGGCTAAAATCAAAGGTGCAGACGCACGTAAAGTACTGGAAGCATGGGGCGAATCGATGGTCGTTGCCGAAGGCACCAACCTTTTAAAAGTTCATATTCACACACAACGCCCGGGTCGGGTACTGGATATGGCAGCAGATTGGGGCACATTGCATGATATCAAAGTGGATAACATGATGGACCAATTTGAACGAAATAAAAATATTGCTCGCAACACCGAGAAAAAAGCGCTAGGCTTATTAGCGGTAGTATCCGGCGACGGCTGGGAAAAAATCATGAAAAATATGCAGGCCGAAGTATTGAGTGGCGGGCAAACCATGAATCCTTCCGTTCAGGAAATCATGCAGGCGCTGGACTCTCTTTATGCGGACAATTATATTATTTTGCCGAATAATAAAAACATCATTCTCGCCGCGAAACAGGCACAAAAAATTCTCGGCGAAAAATTGCAAATTGTACCGACTGCAAATCCTGCGGAGGGTGCTGCGGTAGCTATGCAATATGATCCGAATAGTGATGTAACAAGCAATGTGGAACGCATGTGCGAAGAGCTTGAACACATCCGTGCGGCAGGCATTACGCAAGCGGTGCGGGACAGCACGGTAGACGGTGTCCAAATTACCAAAGATGATTATATGGGCATTATTTCCGGCGAACGTGTGATTACCGCCGCCGAACTTTCCGACGTGTTGGCAGACGTGTTGGAAAAGTTGGTGAGTATGCAGCCGGATGCCGAATTGGTTACACTTTATTACGGCGCCGATCTGGATGAAACGCAGGCCAATGAATTGTTGGTCCAAGCACAAGCGAAGCACACGGATATCGATTTGGAATTACAATATGGCGGTCAAGCGTTGTATCCATTCTTTATTTCGATTGAGTAAAAAAGAGTAATAAAAAAAGACCAACCTTGGTTGGTCTTTTTTTATTACTTTACTTTTCATCATCACTACGATGGGGGCGAAAGACATTTAGAACTTTGTCGCGTGTCTTTTTAATTTGCGCACCGGTGGTTTTGACACGCCGCCATTGTGTTGTATGCGATTTTGTTTTCGGTTTCATATCTCGATTGGGATCAACCTTGCCGCGCTTGATACTGGTTGCACGAATTTTGTCCGGCCGAAATTGACGACGGAATATTTTCATTGTTTGCGTAGGATTGGCATCTGTACGGAATGTGAATACATCCACCGCAACGTATCCCAAGTCGGGGTAGGAATGCAGACAGACGTGACTGTCTTTGCCGATTGCAATCACAACGAGCGCTTCATCATATTTATGTACGTGGGTATCATATAAATCTAAATCCAGATATGCCATCGCCGTGTGGATGGTATCCAGCAAGTCGGGAAAATTATCGACCAGCGAAATTCGGCAGCCATAGCAGTCAATCAGAATGTGTTTGCCCAGAGACAGCCCCATATATTCACCTGCTTTCTATATTTCCATTATAGCAAACATAATAAAGATAAAAAACAGTTGCAAAAAGTCAAAAGGTCAGCTATAATGATCATAAAGACAAAAGGTCAATGGTTATGTAAGCGAGGTGATTCTATGGGTAAGATGGTAGCCGATCGAATTGAACGGTTTATCATGCGCCGATTTTTAGAAGAAGAAGCACAGGAAATTATATTACAACGCAAAGAGATTGCAAATGCATTGGATTGTGCGCCGTCGCAGATCAGTTATGTATTGAGTACGCGGTTTTCCCCGGAAAAAGGTTTCAGTGTGGAATCACGCCGCGGCTTGGGCGGCTTTATTCGGATAACGGTTATTCGCCCGCTGGTCGGGGAAGATAATGATAGATTAACGATCGCTGATATCGATAAAGCGCTATACAATTTACTGCAGGAAGCGGTGATCACACAACGTGAGGCGCAGTTTTTACATGAAGCATTTTTGACTATTTGGCAAGAAACTGAAGGCAATATGCGAAGGCATCTCATGTTGCAATTACAGAAACGAATTAATCAACTTTTTTAGGAAGAGGGTGAGCGATGATGCAATGCGATCGTTGCCATAAGAATGAAGCGGTTTTGCATGTCACTCAAGTTCATAACGGACATAAAGAGGAGCGACATCTTTGCGAAAAATGTGCGCAAGAGACAGGGGAACTGCCGCAATGGACACAGAGCCCGTTTGATTTATGGGATACCGATTTTTTTAAAAACTTGGTAAATCCGCAGCAAAGCCGACCGGAGCAGGCACAATGTTGTCCGCAATGCGGCTTGACATGGGCGGAGTTTAATGAACGCGGACGTCTTGGCTGCGCCCGGTGTTACGAAGTCTTTGCCGATTCTTTATGGCCCTTATTGCAGCGGTTGCAGGGGGCGACAAAGCATGTCGGTAAAGTACCTTCAAGAGGGTCCGGCGTTTTTACTACCAATCACCAGATTAAGCGGTTGCAGCAGCAACTGAATACTGCGTTGGAGAAAGAAGAGTATGAAGAGGCGGCGCGCCTGCGCGATGAAATCTACGCGCTGCAACATGAGCCGCCAACAAAAGAGACGGAGGAGGGGCAGAAATGAACATTAAAAATGTTTTGACGAGCCCCGCTCAGCCGTGGTTCCATGGAAAACACCCGGATAGTGATGTCGTGCTTTCCAGCCGAGTTCGTTTAGCACGTAATATTGCCAATATTCAATTTCCGAACATGGCCAACGAAAGTGAATTGATGGCCGTGGAAATGGCAGCCAATGAGGCCAAGCAATCTCTTAGCGAAGAGTATCAAGAAGAGATGACATACGTGAAAATGTCGGACCTGGATCGTGTCGATCGTGAAATTTTACTGGAAAAGCATTTAGTGAGTCCGCAACTGATTTCCGTGCCGGCACATCGTGGGATCGTAATCAATGAAGCGGCCGATATAACGTTTATGGTTAACGAAGAGGATCATTTTCGGTTACAAATGTTAGCCGGCGGGTTACAGCTGGAATCATTGTGGGAAAAAGCCAACCGTGCAGACGACGCGTTAGAAAGCAAAATAAACTTTGCGTTTACAGATAAATGGGGCTACCTAACGGCATGTCCAACCAATGTCGGTACCGGGATGCGGGCCTCGGTTATGGTGCATGTGCCGGCATTAGTCAGGACTAAAAAAATTAAGCGGATTATTCAGGGTATTTTGAAGTTCAGTTATTCTGTGCGCGGAATTTATGGTGAAGGGTCGGAAATGCTGGGAGATATTTTGCAAATTTCCAACCAGGTCACACTGGGAATCAGCGAAGCAGAAATTGTAGAAAATTTAACGAATCTGACGCATCAGTTGGTAAAAGAAGAAACGGCGGCGCGGGAAGAACTGCGCCGCACACAGGCGGTGGAACTGCGCGATGAAATTTGGCGCGCGTACGGCATTTTACGATATGCCCGAAAACTATCCGGACACGAAGCATTGACATTATTGAGCACTGTGGAGTTGGGGCGTATCTTGGGGTGGCTGTCTCATATTCCCGAAAATTTATTTCGCGAGATGATGGTTACGACACGTCCGGGGTTTCTCCGCCGCTATGCCAACACGGCAACACTTAATGAAACGGAACGCGACCGGTGGCGAGCAGCTGTCGTTCGTGAAACATTAGACAATAAAGTAAAGGAGTGAAAGTATATGAACAATAAATTGACGGAAAGCGCAAAAGCAGCACTGACCTATGCGCAAGAAACCGCGATGGAAGCTGGTTCGGATGTCGTCGGCACGGAACATATCTTGTTGGGGATTGCCTCACAGCCGAAAAGCATCGGTGGCAAAGTATTAAATGAAGTCGGTTTTACGCTCGAAAAAGGTCGTGCCATGTTGCTTGGGAATCGTCCGGCAAATCCGTCTTCAGATATCGGCATGAGTCCGCGCACTAAACGCGTCTTGCAAAGTGCAGTT
>NZ_JAHAHH010000056.1 GCF_018373335.1 Negativicoccus succinicivorans | reverse complement strand
ATTTTTAGCAAGCATGTACCGCGACGGGCGGGACGTTTCCCATCATACCGATGACGGAGGTGCAAAATGACGCGCTTGGTTCCTTTAACAAAAATTTTCATGATTGTTGCGGTGTCGCTCGCCGTTTTGTTTTTACAAAGTCCGCCGGCGCTCTTTGCGCTGTTTCTCGCGGAAATCGTCATTTTTATCGCCGCCGGCGTGTTGCAACAAAATCGCAAAGCGTTATTGGCATTTATTTTCTTCGCGATCCTTTTGGGCGTCATTCAATACCTTGGCGGCGGCACGTTGCAGTCCGCGTATGTCGCGGGTTTACGGATGTTGGCGTTGGCGGGCGTTTTCCTCTTGGTGTTGACGACGACGCGCTTGCAGGATCTGACGGCCGCGGTCGTGACGCAGCTGCACATCCCCTATGAATACGCGTTCATGTTCACGGCGGCGCTGCGTTTCGTGCCGGATTTTCTGGCGGAAAATAAAGCGGTACTCGAGGCGCAGGCTTGCCGCGGCGTGCCGCAGAACGGACACTATCTGCGCCGCAGCAAAGCGTATCTCGGCGTAGTGCAACCCCTCGTTTTGAAATCGCTCGCGCGGTCGGAAACGATGGCGCTTTCGCTGGAGCTTCGCGGCTTCGGTGCCGGCACCACGCGCTTTACCCGCGCCGTGACGCCGCAACGTCGCGATTACTTGGTAATGGCGCTGCTGACGGCGGGCGTTGCGGTCAGCCTGTATCTGCGCTTGACGTACAGTTACTGAAAACATCGCGCATTGCGTAACAGTGGGGATCATATTATAATAATAAGAATTAATCGACAAAGTCGCAGCATGGTAGGAGGGGCAGTATGAAATACAGAATTCGACACAGCTTGGCAGATTATAAGGTGCAAAGTTACGTGCACGGTGACACAATTCCCGATGACGCGATCGATTGTTCGCTCGGGATCAATCCGTTCGGCTACACGCCGCAACTGACGGAGGAATTGTATCGGGAGACATTCAGCGGCATCTCGCCGTATCCGAGCTATCCGTACCGTGAACTGCGCGCGGCGATTTGCGAATACCTCGCGCCGGCGGCGAAAATTGCGCCGGAACAACTTGCGATCCACACGGGATCGATGGGCATGCTGATCGATCTGAACCGACTCTTTATCGATGAGGGAACGCATGTTCTCGTCGGTGAACCGACGTTTTCTTCCGCGACTACCGATATGCGCGCGATGGGCGCGCAACTCACCGTCGTCGCGTTGCGGGAAGAAGAGCAGTTCCGTTTTTCCGTCGCGCGTTTTATCGAAGCGCTGCGTCCGGAGCATACGCTCGTGTATTTGGATAATCCGAATAACCCGACCGGTCAAATGATTCCGCTGGCGGACATCGAGCAGCTGGCGCAAAAAGCGGCGGCGCAGGACACGATGGTGATCGTCGATGAAGCGTACGGCGATTTTATGCCGCTGGAAAATTCGGCGGTCGCCTTGGTTAATAAGTATCCGAATGTGATCGTCGTCAAAACGCTTTCGAAAGGGTTCGGATTGGCCGGCCTGCGGACTGGTTACGCGGTATTGCCGCAAGCATTTATGCCGATCATGCAGAAATTGCCGGCGGAAATGGTCGTCACCGAAACCGCCGCCCGTTTGACGCCGATCGCCTTACGTGACCGCGAACACATCGCGCGCTCCAGAACGCAGATCGCGGCGAATAAAGCGCGAGTGCTGGAGGTGCTTTCCGTATTGCAGGCATCCGTTACCGGAGATACGGTGCCGATTGTGCTTTTATATACGGAGCGCGATCTTAATTTGTTTGACGTGATGCTGCGGCACGGCATTATCACCGAACGCGGCGAAGATTTTGACGGCATCGGTAAACGCCATATCCGTTTGCGTGTGCCGCGTGATTTGACGGAACTTCTGCCGCGTTTGGCGGCCGTGGAAAAAGAAGTGGAGGGAGCGCCATGCAGCAGCAGGTAAGCATTTGGAATGTCGTGAAACTGGCGGGGGCTTACATCGCGTTTACGATCGGTTCGGGATTTGCGACCGGCCAGGAAGTGTTGCAATTTTTCACATCGTACGGACCGGCGGGTTACATCGGCGCGCTCGTCAGCATGTTTCTTTTCGCCGCGATGGGCGCGGCCCTGATGGTCAAAGGACATGAATTGAAATTGACCGTACAGACGGAAATTTTCCGCTACTATTGCGGTAAATATATCGGTTACATTTTGGAAATTTTCACGATCATTTGCCTTTTCTGCGTCGTTTCCATTATGTTCGCCGGATCCGGCGCCGTGGCCGGCGAATACTTCGGCGTCGGTGCGGAAATCGGCAAACTCGGCATGGCGATTCTTTGCGTCATGACCGTGTTGCTCGGTTTGAACGGTTTGGTCGATATTATCGGCGCGATCGGACCGGTCATCACCGTGTTTACGATTTTAATCGGTATCGTGACCGCGGTGACCAGCACGTACTACGGCAATGATTTGACGGGGGCGCAAGTGCAGGCGCTCTTCGATTTGCGCGCGACCGCCGGCTGGTGGTTCGGGGCGTATGAATGGTTGGATACCGCTTGGTTCAGCGGCGTGTTGTATGCGGCTTGCATGGTTTTGGGCGGAATTCCTTTTCTTGCCGGACTCGGCACGCGCGCGCGCAATCGCCAGGAAGCGATTTGGGGCGGCGTTATGGGCGGCGTTTTCCTGATGCTGTCGGTCATCATGATCGTCTTCGCGATGCTTTGCTATCCGGATCAGATCGTGACCTACGAAGTGCCGAATTTGTTCCTGGCGGAACAACATCTGCCGATTCTCGCGATGATTTTCTCCGTGGTGCTTTTGTTGGGGATTTACTCCACGGCAGCGCCGATGTTTTGGCTCGTGTTGAACCGTATTCAGGGCTTTGGTATCGGCCGTACGCCGATGATCGCGGTGACGCTGGTCTTGGGAATTGTGGCGTATTTCGGCGCGCAGATCGGTTTCGGTAAATTGATCGGTATCCTGTATCCGTTGATGGGACAAGTCGGACTTATTATGATTCCGGTGGTATTCCTGCGCGCGGGCGCACGAAAAACAGAGTTAATGAAAGAGTAAACGAAAAAAGAAAAAGAGCTGCCGCGGCAGCTCTTTTTTTGTGCAAAAAAAACACCGGAGATTTCCGGTGTTTTTTGATTTTATTTTGCTTCTTGCTCCATCGCCTGAATGAATCCATAAAACAGCGGATGCGGATTATTCGGACGTGATTTGAATTCCGGATGGAACTGCACGGCGACAAAGAAGGGGTGGTCTTTGACTTCGACAATTTCCACCAGACGTTCATCGGGACTGGTGCCGGCGAGAATCAAGCCCGCATCAGTCAGTTGCTTACGATACGCGTTGTTGAATTCGTAACGGTGACGATGGCGTTCATACACCAACTCTTCTCCGTAAAGCTCGCGCGAATGCGTGCCGTCGACCAACTTGCAGGGATACAGACCCAAGCGCATGGTGCCGCCTTTATCTTCGATATCGACCTGGTCGGGCATCAAATCGATGACCGGATGTTCGGCGTCGGTATCAAATTCGCTCGAAATCGCATCTTGAATGCCGCAGACATTGCGGGCGAATTCCATCACGGCGCACTGCATGCCGAGACATAAACCGAGGTAGGGAATTTTATGTTCGCGCGCGAAACGGATCGTGCGGATCTTTCCTTCTACGCCGCGAGAACCGAAACCGCCGGGGACGACGATACCGTCCACACCCGCAAAAAGCGGTGCGAGATCATCCGCCGCTTCGACTTCTTCCGAGTCGATCCAGCGAATGTTGACTTTGCGGTTAAACGCGTAGCCGGCATGATCGAGCGATTCGACGACGGAAAGATACGCGTCGTGGAGCGAAACGTATTTGCCGACGAGCGCCACTTCCAGTTCGCCCTGCGGGTGGAGCATGCGATCAACCATGTGTTCCCAATCGCTCATGTCGAGCGGCTTGTCTTCCAGCTGTAATTTGCGCAGAACGATTTTATCCAAACCTTCATGCTGCATCATCAAAGGTACTTCGTAAATGCTTTGCGCGGTACGATTTTCAATGATCGCGTCGACATCGACGTCGCAGAATAACGCGATTTTTTCTTTCATTTCCTGTGAGATCGGGTATTCGCTGCGGCAGACGATGATGTCCGGCTGGATGCCGATACTGCGCATTTCTTTTACGCTGTGTTGCGTCGGTTTCGTTTTCAATTCGCCGGAAGCGGAGATGTACGGCAAAAGCGTTACGTGAATATACAGAACGTTTTCTTTGCCGATATCTTTTTTCACCTGGCGAATCGCTTCCAAAAACGGTTGGCTTTCGATATCGCCGACCGTGCCGCCGATTTCGGTGATAACTACGTCGGCATTGACTTCCTGACCGACGCGGAACACCTGTTCTTTGATCGCGTTCGTCACATGCGGAATGACCTGAACGGTCCCGCCCAGGTAATCGCCTTTACGTTCCCGCGAAATGACGGTTTGATAAATGCGGCCGCTTGTTACGTTGGAACGCTGACTTAAGTTGATATCGATAAAGCGTTCGTAATGACCGAGGTCGAGGTCCGTTTCCGCGCCGTCATCGGTTACGAAAACTTCACCGTGTTGGTACGGGCTCATCGTGCCCGGGTCAATATTTAAATACGGATCGAATTTTTGGATCGTGACCCGATAGCCGCGGTTTTTCAGTAAACGGCCGAGCGATGCGGCGGTGATACCTTTACCGAGCGAAGAAACGACACCGCCCGTGACAAATATGTACTTAGTCATGCGTCCCCCTTTACATTTTTTCCGGCGCGCTGACACCGAGAATGGTTAAGCCGTGCCATAAAATATACTTGGTCGCTGTGATCAGTCCCAAACGCGCCTGTTGGCGTTCCTGATCAATGCCCAAAATGCGGCACTGTTTATAAAACGAATGGAACAGGCCGGCGAGTTCATAAAGATAACGAGCCAGACGATGCGGCGCGTGCGCGGCGGCCGCGTTTGCGATCATCTCGCGGTACTCGCTCATCTGTTTAATCAGATCCAGTTCGGCGGGTTCCGTCAGTAGACTAAAATCGGTATGTTCCCAAGCGCCGTACGCGATCTGATTTTCCTCCGCCTGGCGGTAAATGCTGTGAATGCGCGCGTAGGCGTATTGGATGTAGTACACCGGATTTTCATTGCTGTGCGATTTTGCCAAGTCGATGTCAAAGTCGAGCTGGCTGTCAAGCGAACGCATGATGAAGAAATACCGCGCCGCGTCGGCACCGACTTCTTCGATCAGTTCGGCAAGAGTAATCGATTTGCCGGTACGTTTGCTCATCTTGACGACTTCGCCGCCGCGCAAGAGATTGACCATTTGCAAAAGTAAAATTTCGAGTTTATCCGAATCATAGCCAAGCGCCGTGAGCGCCGCTTTGACGCGAGCGACGTAACCGTGATGGTCGGCGCCCCAGATGTTGATCATCTGCGTGAAACCGCGTTCATACTTGTTGCGGTGGTACGCGATATCGGCGGCGAAATACGTGCCGACGCCGTTGGCGCGAATGACGACGCGATCTTTGTCATCGCCGTATGCAGTGGTGTTCAACCACAGCGCGCCTTCTTTTTCATACAGCTTGCCGCGCGCTTTCAGTTCGGCGCACGCCGTCTCGATCGCTTCCGGATGCAACGTGCGTTCACTGAACCATTGGTCGAATTCTACATGGAAATCCGCCAGATCTTTACGTAAACGTTCGAGTTTCGCATGCAGCGCCCGCTCTTTGAAAATCGCGAGGCGTTCGGCGGCGGGCATGGCTAAATATTTGTCGCCGTCCTCATCAATGATCGTTTGCGCGGTTGTGATGATGTCGCGGCCGTGGTAACCGTCTTCCGGAAATTCGACCGTTTCACCCAAGAGTTCACGGTAACGCGCGTCGACCGATTTGGCGAGATTGTCGATTTGGTTGCCCGCGTCGTTGATGTAGTACTCCGCCTGTGTCGGGTAGCCGGCGGCGCGCAGCAGGTTGACCAGCGCACTGCCGAACGCCGCGCCGCGCCCGTGACCGATATGGAGCGGTCCGGTGGGATTGGCGCTGACGTATTCGACTTGAATATATTCGTCGCTTTTTTCCGGCAGGTTGCCGTAGTCGTTACCTTTACGCAAAATTTCTTTTAAAATATCGTAGACCGCGTCGTTTTTCAAAAATAAATTGATAAAACCGGCGCCGGCGATTTCCGCGCGTTCAATCAGCGGGGAGTCGAGCTCCGCCAGAATCGCGTCCGCAATTTGCCGCGGCGCGCGACGGGCGATTTTCGCCGATTGCATGGCGAGATTGGTGGCAAAATCGCCGAATTCTTTTTGCGGCGGCTGTTCCAGAAAAGGTTCGGGGTAGTCGCCGGCGGGAAGTGTTCCCTTAGTGACGGCCGCTTTGACCGCGTCGGTCAGCGCCGCACCGATTTCCGTCCGTAAATCCATCAGTTCGTTCCGTCCTCTCGTGAGCGTATGATCAGTTCATTATAATTCGCGTGGACGCCTTCCAGCGCGACATCGTAACGGAGCGCGATTTCCCCCTCGCCGTTCGCGAGCGTGTGGGTCAGCTCATGCGTGTACATCGTCAGCGTGACGTTGCCGAACGGTGTCTCATACAGCGATTTTTGCGACGTTCCCGGCAAAAATTCCTGTTGCTGCGTGATCTTACCGTCGCGCATCAGCACGAGCGAATGCGGAAATAATTTTAACGTTGTCCGCGTTCCCGTAAGTCCGGTCAGAGAAGATTCGTCGTAACACAAAATTTGCACGTCGCCTTGTTTTTCGTACGTGCCCTTTGTGGTCAGTTCAATACTCTCTTCCTGGCCGTTCTCGTCGCGCTGCAGCGTGTTCACGGTAATAATGACCGCCTTCATCACGCACCTCCGTAATATTAACTATATAATTCTATCATTTATAAGGGAAAAAATCTATGATGCCGGCATCATAAAACCGTCTCCGCAGAGACGGCTGTTTTTATAAAAGAATGATGCGCGACACCAAGTTGACCGTGTTTCGGGCGGTCGGCAATTATTTTTCTCGCAAATCTCGCGGATTGTTATTCTTGCGCAAAGTCAATGCATGAAAATGCGGCAACCGGCAACATGCGCGACAAATTTAATCTTTATTTGTCGTCATGGGAGCGGTTTGCGTTTTCCGAATTTTGGGAGCGACGTTTGCGCAGGTAGTGGTAATAAGCGTAGGCGAGAGCGGCCACGACGACAGAACCGATAAACAGTTCCATGTCGTAGGTCAGAAGGTCTTCCCAATGCTCGCCCAGTTGGAACCCGAGCCAAACGAGGAGCATCGTCCAGGGAATCGTGCCGATCACGGTATACCAGATGAACGGTTTGAGCGGATAGCGAGCCATTCCGGCGGGCAGCGAAATAAATGTGCGTATGCCCGGTAACAGACGACCGGTCAAAACGGCAATGCCGCCGTAACGGGCAAACCAATCATCCGCCGACGAAAGTTTCGTTTGCGAGAGAAAAAAGAGATGTTTATGTTTTTGTAAGAAAGGACGGCCGCCGTAGTAACCGATAGCGTACGACAGCAGCGATCCCACCAGTCCCGCCGCGACGCCGACTACGCAGGCGAGCGTGTAAGTGAAAGTGCCGCGATGTACGAGATAACCGGCAAAGCCTAAAACGACTTCGCTCGGAATCGGGATATTCATATTTTCCGCAACCATGGTTAAAAACAGCGCCCAGTAGCCGTAATCTTCCATGAAAAGATAAAGCCAATCCATACGGACTCCTTCCGTGATTCATTTATTTGCATGCGCATTGCGCGTAAACGACATAGGAACGTCTGTCATACCGAAAGACGCGTATCGTATAAATTTGATTATAACGGCAGGTCTCCGTCTTGACAAGGCAGGCGATTATCTCTATAATGCTTTTGATTTACGGCGGCTTGCATGGGCAAGCGCAATAATACGGTTCTGGTAACGACTTATATCCCTAAAGGAATAAGAACGGAGGAACAAAATGGAAAATTGGCAAAAAGATCCGGCGGCGGACAAGCCGCATGCGACGGAAGCAACATCACCGGTGAATGATTTGCAGGCGGATTCGCAAGTAACGGAGCGGCCCGCGGACGAACGTCCGAGTGTAGCGCCGCCGACGAAGCGTTCATTTATGACGGTGCGGCAGCTTGTGATCACCGGCCTTTTAGGCGGTATTACCGCGTTGCTCGGTTTGACGGGCTACGGTTTTATTCACCTCATTTATATGAAAGCGACCATTCTGCATATTCCGACGATTATCGGCGGCATTGTGGAAGGACCGCGCGTCGGCATGATGACTGGTTTGATTTTCGGTTGCTTCAGCTTATTCCAAAATATTGTGGCGCCGACGCTGATGAGTATTGTGTTTTTGAACCCGCTCATTTCGGTCTTGCCGCGTGTGCTGCTCGGTTTGATCGCGTACCTCGTGTACCGCGCTATGCCGGGAGCGCAGGTCGTTAAAATCGCGGTGTCCGCATTGGTGACATCGATGATGAATACGATCATGGTCATGGGCCTGACGTATATTTTGTACGCTAAAGAATTCGCGGAAATACGTCATGTTCCGCTCGATCAGGTAGTTAATATTATCATTGGCATTTGCATTTTCAACGGCATTCCGGAAGCCATCGGCGCGGCCGTGATCGTCACGCCGATCGTGTTGAATTTGCTCATGCGCAAACCGACTCGCCGGCAAGAGTAATATACGACACAAAAAAGCATCGCCATATGGCGATG
>NZ_JAHAHH010000055.1 GCF_018373335.1 Negativicoccus succinicivorans | reverse complement strand
CGTGATTAATGATCTGACCAATGAATCAAAAACCGATAGTCACGGCCGTGCGACAGTTACAGTGGCGGCTAACGGTTTGAATGTACTTGGTATAGAAATTGCGTACCCGACAGATGATCCTAATACGCAGGTAAAATACTTCTCGTCTCTCTCCTTTATTATTGAGCCGGAATAAGCATAAATTTTTTGAATACCATTTGTAAAGATTAAAAGAAGACCCTTTTTACTATGATGTATGGTAAAAAGGGTCTTCTTTTACATTTTTTACATGATTAGATAAAGCGAAATGCTTTGTCAAAATTTAGTAATTTTTAGGAATAATGACAGTTTAGACATTACGTGAATAGTTTATTATCAGTCGCTATGATATAATAATTTTACATGGAAAACTTTTGAGGGTGGATAGGAGACACAGCATGGCATTTCAGTTAAAACCGAAAGAAGAAAAATTCTTTGCATTGTTGGAAAAGCACGCAGAGCTGAGTGCAAATGCAGGGAGCATTCTCTATGACTGTTTTGCAAACAAAATTGACAGTAAAGAAGGACTGGACCAAGTCCGACAGTTAAAGCGAGAAGGCGCGGAAATTCGCTCGAAGACGATGGAACGTTTGCAAAAAACGTTTATCACACCGATCGATCGTGAGGATATTCAATCAGTGATTGAACAGCTGGACACAGCCTTGGATGAAATTAAAGAAATTATGGACAAGATGGTCATGTATCATCCGGGAGAACCGACTCCGGGCGCGGTTGCGATGGCACAGATCGTTGCGAAGTGTATGGATGAAATTCGTAAATCGGTGTCGTATATGCGCAACCTCAAAGGTAATTACTTGAAGATTGAAGCCCGCAGTAAGAAAGTAAGTAATTTGGAGTCACAGGGAGACGTCTACTACCATGAAGAGATGGCGAAACTTTTTACGGAATGTACGGATCCCATTCATATTATTAAATGGAAAGAAATTCTCTCGTCCATGGAAGAAGTGGTCGATGAGTGTGAAATCCTGGTCAATACTTTTCAGAGAGTCGTATTAAAATATGCATGAGCAACTACTTCTTTGGGGAGTTATTATACTTGCCATCGCATTTGACTATATCAACGGTTTTCATGATACAGCCAATGCGGTGGCAACTTCTGTGTCTACTCGGGCCATTCAACCGAAACATGCCATTATGATGGCGGCTATTTTAAACTTTTTCGGTGCTTTGGTAAGCACAGGGGTAGCCAAAACGATTGGCGGAGATATTATTTTATCGCCGTCTTTTGTAAACTCAGAAGTCTTAATCGCGGCGCTGATTGGCGCCAATTTCTGGAATGTTGCGAGTTGGTATTTCGGTATGCCGTCGAGTTCCTCGCACGCACTGGTTGGCGGTCTTATCGGCGCGGTTTCGGTGAGCGTCGGTTTTCAGGCGTTGGACTGGTCAGGAATCGGCACGATCTTTTTGGCGCTCGTTTTGTCGCCGGTGATTGCCTTTGGCGGCGGCTTTTTTGTGATGGTTATGTTGCTATGGTTGTTTGGAAGGCGTGCACCGTTTACCCTGAATCGCAAATTCCGTCGCTTACAGCTTTTTACGGCGGCGGCGATGGCATTTTCGCATGGCTCGAACGATGCACAGAAGTCGATGGGTATTATTACTTTGGCGTTGCTTTCCGCCGGCCATCTATCGTCGTTTGAAGTACCTCTTTGGGTCAAAGTAGTGTGCGCCGCGGCGATGGCGTTAGGGACGGCCGTAGGCGGTTGGAGAATTATTGCAACCGTAGGTCGAAAAGTGTTTCGCATGGAAAGTATTAACGGCTTTGCTGCGGATTTGAATTCATCTATCGTTATTTCGTTGGCTACGATGTTGCACATGCCTGTCAGTACCACGCACGTTGTTTCCGGCTCTATTATGGGCGTCGGTTCTGCCAAACGCGTCACGGCTGTCAATTGGAATGTGGCCCGCAGTATGGTGGTGACATGGATTTCGACCATTCCGCTGAGCGGTTTGGTATCGGCATTTGTGTTCTGGTGTTTACGAGGATTCGGACTGTAGTCCGAATCTTTTCTATGTTGATATAGAGACGTGATGCTTATGATTTGTATGTTATAATGAACATGATTTCTTACGGC
Organism: Negativicoccus succinicivorans; assembly: GCF_018373335.1. GTDB lineage: Bacteria > Bacillota > Negativicutes > Veillonellales > Negativicoccaceae > Negativicoccus > Negativicoccus succinicivorans_A. The sequence continues at coordinate 6,758 of NZ_JAHAHH010000055.1, read as the reverse complement.
GTTTAATTTGTATGATAGGGGATTGGTAATGAGTATTATCGAGTCATGGTTGCCCTGGCTTTCGCAGTTGGAAACACCGGGATTAGTGCTCTTCACCTCGCTTCTGATTGCTTTATATTTCTGGGTTACAGAAACTGATGTGGGCTTGGCGCTCACCGCACCGTGGACTATAAAAAATGAACGGGAAAGGTCGGCATTTTATTCTCTCTATCGGCCGGGATTTCAGGCTGGTGAGTTTGGTTTGGTAGCTGCTTTTTGGCTGCTGGATGCTATTTTTTTAGGACCGAAAGATGCGTATCATCAAGTGATTTGGATCGGCGTAGGCTTGGTCGTTTTGAATCTTCTGTTGCGTTTGGGAGCTGCCTGGAGCAGTGGTAAAACGATTAAAGGTGCACATGCGATGCGTTTTGTGCATGCGTTGGTGTCGGTTGCTACTGTGATTTATCTGATTACCGTCGGGTTCTCCGTTCTTTTAAATATCGGTATAGGGGCGGTCACGGTCGGCATGTTTTTTTGGTCGCCGATCGGAGTGGTTTGCGGTATTTGGGCTGTACTGGCCTGCACCTCCCACGGTGCGCTTTATGCAGCTTGGAAAACGACGAATCCGCTGCGCGAGAGATGTCGCGCTTTGGCATTGGTGATTCTGTTTATGCATATTCTCCTGTCCATTATCTTACTGTTGGCGATATATATGCTTGTGATTTTGCCGACACAGGTGAAACCGATTTTTATTGGTGGCGGTTTGGCTTCCATTCTGATTTATGTTGTAATGTACGTGACAGCGCGTAAGCGTCATGTAGGCGCGGCGTATTTCATGGGATATTTCGGCGCAATCGCGGCGTTTACCATGTACCAGCTGGTATTTTATATGATTATGCAGGAAACCGTGTTGCCCGGCGGCTGGGGTCAGGTGGCGAACCGTTTACCGACGTTATTTTGGCCGGCGGTGGCAGTTGCCGTCTGCGGCGCGATTATAGCGTTGGTGTATAAGTGGAGTCGTCCCGTCATTGAGTTGCCGCGCACCATAGGATGGAAGCAGAACGAAAACAGGGATAAGGGATAAAACTTTATTTTTCTGAAATCTATGCTATAATGTAATTGTACAGTGTTTACTGTACCCTGATTTCAGGAGCTCTATTGATGATATTTTCCCTGATTATCAATAGAGCGTCGGTATTCGTCTCCTCTATGAATACCGGCTAAAAAAGGTGACTGCGGTCACCTTTTTTTATTGCTTGATTTTCTGTCATGCTTTTTGACGTAAAACTGTATATTGATGTATGACAAAAAGAAATTTATCATGATTTATATCAATGTAAAGGAGTGTTTATGGGGGAAAAAATGGTTGAGTTGTCAGTACCAAGTTGTCTTACCGTACATGATCTGAGCCTGATGGGGCGTTGTGCATTGTCTGTTGCCATTCCGGTCTTGGCGGCATTGGGCGTACAGGCGGTACCGTTGCCCACTGCCCTTTATAGCAATCATCTGGGGTTTGCTCATCACTATATGCTGCCGCTCGATGAAGAAATACCTAAATTTGTGAAAGCATGGGAAGTGAACGGCGTTCACTTTGATGCCTTTTATAGCGGTTTTCTGGCTAATCCCGAGCAGATTCGATTGGTACATAACCTGATTCAGCGCTATACCCATCCGGGAGATTTGATTATGATCGATCCGGCAATGGCGGATCGCGGCAAAATGTATTCCGCATTTGACCATACGATGGTGCAAGCCATGCGCAATCTATTGCGCGATGCGACGATAACAACGCCCAATTATACCGAATCCTGTTTCTTATGTGATGTGCCGTACCATGCCGGACAGGTTTCAAAAGAGGAGGCTCGTCGGTTAGCGAGTGAGATTGCCGCGCTGGGACCGGAAACGGTGGTGATTACATCATTACCGCAGGAAAAAGGCTACTTGGCCAACTATTTGTATGATCAAAGTACGCACACGGAAGCGTGGTTTACCTTTGCTGAAATCCCGTTACCCGCGGTAGGAACGGGCGATTTGTTTGCGTCCGCGCTAGTCGGTTTGCGACTTAAAGGAGTGCCGTGGGCCGAGGCTGTACAAATCGCAGGGCAGTTTGTGACGAATGGAATTAAAAGATTGCAGGATGCCGGAACAAAAATTGAAAGCGGTGTGCCGTTTGAATTGGAATTGCCACATTTGTGGCGGGAAGGTGAAAAATATGCAAAATAGCAATACTATAGAAAAGCGAAGTCAATCGACAAGACAAATGGTATACATGGGGGTCGCCATCGCGCTTTGCGTGGTGGCGACGATGGTGCTTATCCCCATGCCGGGTGGCGCCATGGTTCATATGGGCAGTGCGGCACTTTACGTTATCGGAATCGTTTTCGGTCGCTGGGTAGGTGCGGTCGGTGGCGGTATCGGCTCGATGATCTTTGATGCCATCGTGGGATTGACCGGATATACGCCGTTTTCACTCGTTATTAAAGGCGTGGCGGGTTACCTCGTTGGCTACTTCGGACACACGCCGAATCGCCGGCCCAGCTACGGACGGGTGTTGATCGCGACGTTGATCGCATCGCTTTGGACTTTGGTAGGATACATTGTTGCATGGTGGGCTATCATCGGCAGCTGGGAGGCGGCGATTGCGAATATTCCGTTTTCTCTCATGACATCCGCATTGGGGATTGTCGTGGCGTTAGCGGTAGGCCCGAAATTGTATGAATTGATTCACAAGAGAAAATAAAAAAGAGAAAGCGTGCTGCTTTCTCTTTTTTATTTTAGACAGAGTCTTTATTAATAACCGGTGCCATATGATTGGGTAAGCGTGATATTATGCAATGAGTTGCCGTGAACAAAAAGCAGAGGCAGCTACCCAACGAACGGACTTTCACCGTCTTAGTGGCATAGCTACCTCTAATATTATTATTATACACGATTTCTGATGGGGTGGGCAAGGGGCGCATGTTTCCAAGAGGCCCGGCACGGTTCTCCGCATTCGTTTGAGCAGTTCAGTACGGGTGCTATCGGTATCGGGGCAGAAGTTCAGTGCATGGCTTGGGATTGTATTTTGTGCAAAGAGTTGTGTTAGTCGACAACACGGAGAAGGACCGGTATGCTGGCAGTAATCTTCCGTGTACGGGCAAAAAGTTATTGCCGTAACGGTGTTAATGCACGAAAGAGAAAGAGCAAACGATACGATTGTGAATGACGTTTTGACGGGAGAAGTATCAAGTAACGCAGAACATACGAAGATCTGTTTTTACTGCAAGTCGTTTGCGCCGCATAACGTTTTTTGTATCCGTGCCGATTGCGCAATGCGAAAAATGGGGAGAGTAACACCGATGCGTCGGCTTTTCATTTTTTATATACACTGACGAAAATTTGAAAAATTTGGCTTTCCGGTTATTTACAAATGTCGAATATGTTGATGTTAACCCCTGCATGCAAATGGCAACGGAGTGATTGCAATGACATATGCAATGATAAAATATTTCACCTTTTTATATCTAAATTTTGTATAATAATATAAAATGTTTGAGAAATGGGGAAGAGTATGACTTTACCTGCAAAGCACCACTTTGTGTTGGGGACGGCATTTCATGCTCCCGTTTGGGGAGAAGTGGAAGTGCTCGCCGATGCGCTTTTTGAAATCAATGCGGCGGGCACATTGGAACGTGTGCTGCTGCCCCGAGACGCCGACTATGCGAAAGCGGTAGACGATGCCCGAGCGAATGGCGAACTGGAAGAGTTATCCGCCACGCAATATTTGTTGCCGGGATTTGTCGATCTGCATATTCACGCGCCGCAATGGGAAAACATCGGTAACGCTTTGCATGTCCCGCTGGAGGATTGGCTGCAGAAATACACGTTCCCGCTCGAACAGTCACTTACCGATGGAGAAAAAGCGGCGCCGGTATTTGCGGATCTTGTTACGCGCAGCTTGGCAAACGGTACGACGACTGCACTGTACTACGGTACGCAAAATGTGGACGCGACGGTGTTGCTCGGTGAAGTATGTCAAACACTGGGCCAACGCGCGGCACTCGGTAAAGTGGTAATGGACAATCCCGATCAATGTCCGGATTACTATCGTGACGCATCCGCGGACGCGGGAATTGCCGGTACGGAAGAGGCGATTGAGCGCATCATGGCGCTTACGGATGAGCGGCAATTGCTGACTCCGGTCATTACACCCCGTTTTGTGCCTTCGTGTACGCCGGCAGCGCTGAAAGGACTCGGAGAACTGGCGGAGCGGTACCCGATTCCGATCCAAACCCATTTATCCGAATCGGACTGGCAGGCCGGTTATGCGCACAAGCACTTCGGTACATCGGATGCGGAGGTTTTGGACTCCTTTGGCCTTTTAACCGATCGTGCGGTGATGGGGCATGCGACGCAGTTGACGGAAGACGAGGCGGAATTGGTCGCCCAACGCGGCTCGACAATTTCCCATTGTCCGATTTCCAATGCGTTTTTCGGCAATGCCGTATATCCGGTTCGCCGTCGGCATGCACAAGGGGTCAAAGCGGGTTTGGGTACGGACGTGTCCGGCGGCTTTGCACCGTCGATTTATGCGAATATTCGTCAGGCGATTATCTCCAGTCGTATGCTGGAAGATGGTGTTGACGCGAATCTTCCCGCCGCGAGTCGCGGTGTGGCGGAGTCACGTATTGATTTTCGCCATGCGTTTTATATGGCGACGACGGCGGGCGGCAAAGCATTGCATCAAAATATCGGTCTGTTTTTACCGGGATATCATTGGGATGTGCAGCTGATCGATGTGGCCGCCCCCCATTCCGATATTGTTTTGTATAGCGAGGACGATACACAGTCTGTCTTGCAGAAAATTTTATTTACCGCCAACCGTGCCAATATTACTAAAGTATGGGTACAGGGACAATTGGTGTCAGGTCGTTAAGGAGAACTCATGGAGTCAGCGAAGAATTTGCAGGAAACACAGTACGAAGGACATTTAATTGTTGCGCCGAATGAAAAATTACCATGGAATAAAATTATTTTTCTCGGTTTGCAACACGTGTTGGCGATGGATGTGTACGTAGTACCGTTTGTCATCGCGTCGATTTTAAGCTTGGGGGTCGCGGAAGCGTCGATCCTAATTCAGGCGACATTCCTGGCGGCGGGGATTGCGACGATCATTCAGGCGCATTTTTGCATGCGCCTGCCGATTGCGCAAGGACCGAGCTATGTGCCGATCGGCGCTATTGTCGGGATAACGATGGCAGCCGGCGGCGGATTTTTAGGGCTGAATGAAGTGTTCGGTTCGACGATGGTGGCCTCGCTGCTGTTGGTCGTGCTCGGTTTGACCGGTGTGTTTCGTAAACTGATCAATGTGTTGGTGCCGCGTCTGGTGGGCGGTACGATTATTTTAATCATCGGGTTGTCGTTGCTGCCGGTGGCGCTGGATTCAAATATTTATACGATTTACGGAACGGAAACCGTGATACAGAATATTTTACTGGCGTTGGTTTCAGTTGTGACCTTGATCTTCTGCGTGACCTTGGGTATTCACATGGGTAAGAAGGGCAACTGGTTGCGAACCGGTGCCGTTATTTTCGCACTGGCGGCGGGAAGTGTTGCGGCGCAGGTGATGGGACGCTTTCAATGGGAAAGCGTAGCGGCGGCCGGTTGGCTCGCGCGGCCGCATTTGGCATTTATCGATTACATGCCGAGCTTTACACCGTCGGCTATTTTAACGATGATTTTTGTATTCTTCGTGTTGATGGCGGAGACCACCGGTACCTGGTTCGCGATCGGATCGGTGATCAATGAAGATGTTACACCGAAACAGGTAGATCGCGGCGTGGTCGGTGAAGGCCTCGGCTGTTTGGTATCGAGCCTCGTCGGTTCGACACCGGTCACCGGTTATTCGACCAATGCCGGTTTGATTTCCATCACCGGTGTCGCCAGCCGATATGCATTTTACGGCGCCGGCGCGTGGCTGATGATGTTCGGCTTGTCCGGCAAATTGGCGACATTGATTGCGTCTATTCCGGCACCGGTAATCGGAGGCGTGTTCGTGGTCGTTTGCGCGATTATCTCCCTTTCGGGAATTCGTATTTTGAAACAGGAACGGCTTACCGAACGCAACATGTTTGTCATCGGCGTCCCGATGGTTATTTCGTTAGCGTTGTATTTACTGCCGAAAGACTACATGGCAACGCTGCCTGAGTTGCTGCAATATGTACTTGGTTCGACCGTGGCATCGGCGGCCATTGTGGCAATTGTTTTAAATTTGATTTTGCCGCAGGAGGACTGATCATAAAAGCGGACTCGGAAGAGTCCGTTTTTTATATAATAGAGGAGAGGAGGTAACTATGCATTGGCAAGATCCGGTAACGATCATTAAAGGCATCGGTAAAGCCGCAGAACAACGTTTAGCTGTGCTTGGCATACATACCGTGGGTGATTTGCTGCAATATTATCCGCGCGCCTATCGTGATTATTCGCAAGTAGTGCCGATCCGTGCTCTGGCGGACGGTGCTGACGTGACCGTGGCAGGCGTCATCACGAAAGTGCAGGAGCGACGACCGCGCCCGCGCTTGTCTATTTTAAATGTGATCGTAAATGATGACAGCGGCAATCTCGAACTGGTTTATTTCAACCAGCCGTTTAAGCGGAAGCTGTTTCATGAGGGCGATCGGATTATCGCTTTCGGACGTATTAAAGCGGGCTATGGTAAATATCAAATGAATTCGCCCGAGGTAGTGTTTCCCGACGACCGAACCGCGGTCGAAGGTAAGTTGCAACCGGTCTATGGATTG
>NZ_JAHAHH010000054.1 GCF_018373335.1 Negativicoccus succinicivorans | reverse complement strand
CTGGCAGACGGTTCTTTTACTAACGTATCGTTATTTCTGCGTACCAAACCATTTTTCATAAATTTTTTGATATTCACCATTGTCTTTGAGTTTCTTGAGCGAAGCGTTGATTTTTTTCATCAATTCTTGATTCTCTTTGCTAACCGCAATACCGTAATCTTCCGCTTCCAAAACGTCCCCTACGACTTGAAACGCTTTATCCGCATCTTTCTTCATGTAATCCTGTGCTACCGGCAAGTCGATCATGACCGCATCGGCACCGCCGTTTTTCAACTGCAGAAATGCCTGATTGGCTCCATCAAAATTAATTACCTTGGCATTCGGAATTTCCGAGGCCAACATGGAACCGGTATTGCCGATTTGACAAGCAATGGTCTTACCTTCGAGATCCGCTTTGCCTTGAATCTCCTGGTTCGCTTTATTGGTGACAATCGCAACGCCGGATTTGTAGTACGGATCACTGAATAAAACGACATTTTTACGTTCATCTGTAATCGACATCGCTGAAATAATAACATCAATCTGCTTACTGTTCAACGCCGGAATCAACGCATCAAAGCCCATGCTCTTGAATTCGACTTTGTAACCGAGATCTGCCGCAATCGCATGGATCAAATCCAAATCGAATCCACTATAATTGCCTTTCTCATCCGCGAATTCAAATGGCGGGAATGTCGTTTCCGCACCTACCCGTAATACTTTGTCTCCACCTGCTGCGCCACCCTTATCCGCATCGTTACCGCCGCAACCGGAGATCAACAACGCCAACGAGCAAATGACCAGCATTAACAATTGTGTCCATTTTTTTGCCATTCCGTTCACGCTCCCCTTCTTTTAATATGTTTATTTTACGTAATCATTCTGAAAATTTCAAGTTTACTTCTCCGGCATGACCGGTGCGTCCTGGTTGAAATATTTTTGATACAGCGCATCCAAGGTACCGTCTTTTTTAAGTTCCTGCAGCGCTGCATTAATTTTATCTTTCACTTCTTTATTACCTTTTTTCACTGCGATACCGAAATATTCCGGCTCCTTGCTTTCAATTACGCTTAGTTTAGCTACACTGTCTTTTTTTGTTGCCAGATAGTATTGCAGCACCGGCAAGTCAGCGATTACAGCATCTACGCCGCCTTTTGTAAGTTCCAGTAATGATTCGGAATTGTTATCAAAAGTCCGTAATTCAATATTGGAAATTTCAGACGCTTTTTCTGCCGCCGTCGTACCCAATTGCACCGCTACTTTCTTCCCGCTCAATTCGGAAAGGTCCTCCACTGCTGTGCCGTCTTTCGTCAAGACACCTAAGCCGGATTGATAATAAGGGAAGCTGAAGTCTACTTTTTCGGCACGAGCTTTGGTAATCGTCATCCCTGAAACCGCAGCATCAATTTGTTGCGTTCCCAAAGCAGGAATCAAACCGTCAAATGAAATATTTTTGTATTCTACCTGCATGCCCGCTTTTTTAGCGATCGCATTAAACAATTCAATATCAAAACCGCTTAATTGATGCGAATCGTCGGTGTATTCAAACGGTACGAACGTGGCATTGGTTCCCACTTTCCATGTAGTGGACTGCGGCGCATCCGATTTTGTCCCACCACAACCGGCCACTGCTAATACCGCTATACACAGAGCTATCCATTTCCACCATTGTTTCATAACGCTCACTCCTTTATCGCCTTGCGTCAATAAAATATATACTATTGGTTTTCCTGATCTCTAAAACGAATTTCACCACCCTTGAAATATTTTTTATAATTATACACAATCATGTATTTTAAGTCAAATATTTTACAAAAGAAAAAACACGGTGAGCACTCACCGTGTTTTCTTTTCAGCCAAACAGCTTGCTATCATTGCTTTTGCGAAAGTCGGGACATCGCTTCCCTTTTACCCATGCTGTGCACGAGTCCGCCAATATCCGGACCGTGCATTGCACCGATCAGAGCAATGCGTAACGGCATGTAAAGGTCTTTGCCTTTAATACCGGTTTCTTTTTGTACTTCTTTAATCGCAGTTTTGTAATATTCAGCCGTATCTTCCGGCGCACTTTCCAACTTCGCACGATACGCTTCCAAAACGGTCTTGCTGGTATCCTGCGCGAGTACCCCCTGCATTTCTTCTGTCAGTTCCGGCGCCGCTTCATACAAAGGACGCGCAAGTTCGATGATCTGTTCACCATAAGACAGATGTTTGCGATAAAGTTCACCGATCTCTGCAATCTTAGCACGATCTTCCACGCCGGCATCTGCCGAAACAAACCCCGCTTTTTGCAATTGCGGCAACAGTATATCCACCAATTCATCCGTAGACAGGTTTTGCATATAATGAAAATTGATCCAGTTCAGCTTATCGATATCAAATACCGCCGGATTTTTCGAAACATGATCCATAGAGAATTGTTGAATCAATTCTTCCACCGAATAGATTTCTTTTTCCTCGGTACTCGACCAGCCCAATAAGGCTAAGAAGTTGATGATCGCTTCCGGCAGGTAGCCCATATTTTTGTACTGCTCTACCGCCGTCGCACCGTGGCGTTTGCTCATTTTCTTGTGATCCTTGCCTAGGATCAAAGAAATATGGCCAAACTTCGGCTCTTTAAATCCAAGCGCGCGATAAATCACCAACTGACGCGGCGTGTTGGATAAGTGTTCTTCAGCGCGAATGACATGCGTGATCTGCATACGAGCATCATCGATCACGACACCATAGTTGTAAACCGGCATACCGTCCGATTTAACAATGATAAAGTCACCGACGCCGTTGGATTCAAAACTGACGTGACCACGTACTAAATCCTCAAAAGCAAGTGTTTCATTTTGCGGGCAACGTAAACGAATAGTCGGTACGCGCCCTTCTTTTTTATACGTTTCTTCCTGTTCGGGGGTTAAATGGGCACAATGACCGTCGTAGATCGGCGTTTTACCTTCGTCAAGCTGCTTTTGGCGAGAAGCTTCCAGTTCCTCGGCGGTACAGTAGCAACGATATGCTTTACCCTCTTTTAACAGCTGTTCGGTATACCGGCGATAGATGTCCAAACGTTCACTTTGACGATACGGTTCTTCCGGACCGCCGACATCGACGCCTTCATCCCAGGTAATTCCTAACCAACGTAATGCCGCTTTGATATTCTCTTCCGACTCCCGTGTCGAGCGCTCCAAATCCGTATCCTCGATACGCAAAATAAGGCGTCCATTGGTGTTCTTTGCCAACAACCAATTAAATAATGCCGAGCGCGCGCCGCCGATATGGAACGGACCTGTCGGACTGGGTGCAAAACGCACACGTACTGGTTCTGTCATTTATTATTCATCCTTTCTATAATAGTGGCACTGGCCATTGCCGCAATTCCCTTTTGCTCACCGATTGGTCCTAATTTTTCATGGGTTGTCGCATGCACGGCAATGCGTGTATCAGGTAAACACAACAATTGAGCAAGATTTGTAATACAGGCGGAAATATATTTCTGTAATTTAGGCGCCTGCGCAATAATGGTAATCGTTACATTTTGCAGAAAAAATCCGTCGGCAAGCAGTTCCTGTACAGCTCTTTGCAACAGCATACCGCTTTGGATACCGCGATATTGTTCATCGGTATCGGGAAAATACGTCCCTATATCCGGCTTGCCCGCTGCCGCTAGCAACGCATCCGTCAATGCGTGCAAGGCGCAGTCGGCATCCGAATGGCCTTCCAATGCAAACGGCGCCGGAATTCTCACACCGCAAAGTGTTACTGCATTCCCCGGTTTAGTGCGATGAATATCATACCCGCTACCGGTGCGAACAACCCCCGATTGCGCAACGAACTCTTGAAATGAAAGGTAATCTTTCCACGTCGTAATTTTTTTATTTGGCGATTGTGCTACCACCAATACGGGATTTTCTCCCATCAACTCCAACAAACTCGCATCATCAGTCGCTTTTTGAAGGACGGATTGTTCTTGCCGATACATCTTATCAAGCGTCTCACTCCGAAATCCTTGCGGTGTGAGTGCCAAATAAATATCGTCTCGCGGGATCGTCGTAATGCGACGTGTTTGCGAATCCTTGTACTTAACGGTGTCTTGCACGGATTGCACCAACAGTGCTCCATTGGCACTGCTGAGAGCCGCTGCTACCGCATCAATATCTTCCGGTGTGACATAAGGACGTGCACCGTCATGGATTAAGATAAATTCCGCCGCTGGGTCGACGGCTTCCAGAGCCGCCTGCACCGATTCCTGCCGTGTATCTCGCCCGGTAACCAGGGTTACCGGAACCTCCGGTAATAAATCATTCACCAGTTTTTGAACGATATCTTCTTCACCCGCGTGTACTGCAATAACAATTTCATCACAGCATTGAGCGTTGCTGACAGCCAAAAGCGTATGCGCCAAAAGAGGACGACCGCCTACCGGCAACAGCAGTTTGTTACAATCGGCACCAACGCGTCGACCGCTTCCCGCGGCCACTACGATAATACTTGTCATGACCCTCCTTGCTGCGCTTCATATCGAGCAAAAATCATTTTCCCCGCTGAAGTTTGCAATACCGAGGTAACTATCACAAAAACATTATTGCCGATTTGCGATTTGCCATTTTCGATAACAATCATCGTGCCGTCATCCAAATAGGCCACCCCTTGCCCCTCTTCTTTGCCCTGCTTGACGATTTGCACGAGAAGTTGCTCTCCGGGAATGACGACGGGTTTGACCGCATTCGCTAAGTCATTAATGTTTAAAACGTGAACGCCTTGCAATTCCGCTACTTTATTTAAATTGTAATCATTTGTTATCACGGTTGCCCTATGCGCCAAGCCGAGTTGAATTAATTTTGCATCCACTTCCGTTTGTTCATCAAAATCTTCTGTCACAATTTTGACTTCAATAATTTTGCGCTTTTGCATCTCGTTTAAAATATCGAGTCCACGGCGACCGCGATTACGCTTTAAGACATCCGAGGAATCGGCGATATATTGCAACTCTTCTAATACGAAGACAGGTACAATCAATGGTCCTTCTAAAAAACCCGTCTTTGCGATATCGGCAATACGTCCATCAATAATCACGCTGGTGTCCAAAATCTTGCCGTAAGGACCGGAATTTGCTTCTTTCGGTTCTTTATCCCGCCCCTGACGCCAATTGGCAATAATAGCGCTAAGCTGATTTTTTTGTCCGATCGCCAAATAAATTCCCATGTATCCCAAAACAATGCTCAGCACAATCGGAATATACGGTCCTATCAGCGGTAAATTGTTAAATGCTAAGCCAAGCAAATTCGCAATAATAAGTCCGAGAAAAAGTCCGAGAATCCCCAGAATCAAGTCAAGCGAGGAAATCCCGGTAATCGTACGTTCGCCCCAAGCGGTAAACGCGCGCAATTTTCGGAACAAATACGGAGCGGCTACATTACCGACAACGTATCCTAGAAGTGCCCCCAAAAGAATGGTGCACAACCAAAGCAATGTGACACCGAAAACGCCCCACTGCCAAAATGCAATCCCGAAAAATGCCGAATCCGCCAAATACGGGTGAAGTTGATTGGCAAGTACTACGCCAAGAATAATAAAAAGTCCAATAAACAAAAAGCGCAGTAGCTTTTCGATCATAGTTTCACCACCTTCCGCATAAATATTATCATAGCACAGTGATATTATGACTACAAATCAGGATTATTTTAAAATTCTCTGCCGTAACTCTCTTAAATGCTTCAAAGGAACTAATTGTAAATGATCCGGCTTTTCTTTCAATGCCGCATAATTGGCCGCCGGCAAGAAAACGGTTTGAAAGCCCATTTTAGAAAGTTCCTGCAAGCGCTTTTCGATTTGCGGCACCCGCCTGACATCCCCGGTTAAACCGACCTCACCAATCGCCGCCGTTTGCGGGGAAACCGGGCTATTGTACAGCACGGAGAAAATCGCCAATGCCACGGCCAAATCAATTGCCGGCTCGGTAATACGCAAGCCACCTGCGACGTTGACATACACATCTTGCTCGGCTACACCGACTCCTGCGTGTTTCGCAAGAACTGCCAACAGCACCGTTAATCGGTTTTGATCATACCCGACGGCCGTACGTTTTGCATATCCGAACGCAGTAGGATTGGTCAATGCCTGCACCTCGGCCAAAAGCGGACGGATTCCTTCCAAACCGGCGAACACTACCGTGCCGATTTGCGCTTCACTACGATCGGCGAGCAACATGCGTGACAAATCACTGACTGCGGAAAGGCCCTCTCTCTGCATACTGAACACACCGCTTTCCGCGGTATCCCCGAAACGGTTTTTGGCAGCACGTAAAACACGCAGCGGATGCCCTGCTTCTCCTTCCAAATACAGAACCGTATCGACCATATGCTCCAAAAGACGCGGCCCGGCAATATTCCCTTCCTTGGTAACATGACCGATAATAATGACCGCCGTACCGCTCTCTTTTGCGAAATGCAACAGTGCCTGCGTACATTCTTTGACTTGGCTGACACTGCCCACTATGCCATCAGCATCCGACATCTGCATCGTTTGAATGGAATCAATAACAAGAATATCTGTCTCCAGCCGTTTCGCTTCGGCCAGCACCTGTTCCAAATCAGTCATGGAAAGAAGATAACAATTGCCAGTCGGTATTCCCAGGCGTTGCGCCCGTAGTAATACTTGAGATGCAGACTCTTCGCCGCTGGCGTATAAGACGGAGTGACTTTCCGCAAGCGTAGTCGCTACTTGCAAAATCAGCGTGGATTTGCCGACGCCCGGATCTCCGCCGAGTAGGATCAAACTCCCCGGAACAATACCGCCCCCTAATGTTCTGTCCCATTCACGATCACCGATCGGCCAACGTCGGGTAGCATCTACGTCGACTTCGCTGAAACGTAATGCACGCGTGTCCGGTGATGTGTTCACCGAATGCGAGTTTTTAGTATTCACCACGCGTTCCTCAAGCGTATTCCACGCACCGCACTGCATGCATTGACCGCTCCAACGCAACGTTTGCGCGCCGCATTCCGTGCAATAAAATACAGTTTTATTTTTCGCCATTACATTCCTCTTTTCTTCTCTTTAGTCTAGCATAGCTGACGTGTGGTTGAAATAGCAAAAAGCCGGTAGAAAATCTACCGGCTTTTTGCTATTTTTCTTCACTCTCAGAAGGTGTATCCGACGTTTCCGTATCTGAACTGTTTTTCATTGCTGACTTCGGTGTAAAGTGCAATGTATCATCATCATTTTTGTCTGCTACAACGGTATCGCCCAGCTTCAAATTTCCGGCTAAAATCTGTTCGGCAATCGGATCTTCAATAAATTTCCGAATCGCACGCTTCAGCGGTCGTGCTCCATATTGGGTATCGCTGCCTTTCGTAATCAGAAAATCCTTGGCCCCCGGCGTTACCTCGACCGTCATTTTCTGTTCGCTCAGGCGACGGTTCATTTTTGCCAGCATAATATCGATGATATGTTCCAAGTCCTTTTTTTCCAGCGGGTGGAAAATAATGATATCATCAATTCGATTTAAAAACTCCGGACGGAAAAAGCGTTTTACTTCGTCCATGATTTCTTTGCGTGACGTTTGGGCAATTCGTTCGTTTGAAGTATCGTTGTTTTTTCCTACCAAAAAGCCCATTTCCGCGGAATCATTCTGTAAGCGCCGTGATCCTAAGTTACTGGTCATAATAATTACGGTATTACGGAAATCGACAGTACGTCCCTGACTGTCCGTCAGCCGCCCGTCGTCCAATACCTGTAAAAGGATGTTGAAGAAATCAGCGTGCGCTTTTTCCACTTCGTCCAGCAAAATAACACTATACGGACGACGACGTACCGCATCTGTCAGCTGACCGCCTTCTTCATAACCGACGTAGCCGGGAGGCGCCCCGACAAGCCGGGAAACGGTATGTTTTTCCATGTACTCGGACATATCCAAACGAATCAAGGAATTCTCGTCTCCGAACAGATTTTCTGCCAGTGTGCGTGCCAGTTCGGTTTTACCGACACCGGTCGGTCCGAGAAACAGGAATGAACCGATCGGCCGTTTCGGATCTTTCAACCCTGCGCGGGCACGACGAATGGCTTTTGCAACCGCCTGTACAGCATCCTCCTGCCCTACAACACGTGCGTGTAAATCTTCTTCCAAATGCAACAATCGTTCGGTTTCTTCCAGCTGCATTTGTTTTAACGGAATACCGGTCCAGCTTGCGACGACTTCTTCAATATCCGACTTATTGACGACTAAATTATCGGCATCCCCTTTATTCCAGCCGGATTTAATTTTATTCAATTCATCCTGCAACTCGTGTTCGCGATCGCGCAATTGAGCGGCACGTTCATATTCCTGCGATGTTACTGCTTCTTCCTTTTCTTTCAACACCTTATTAAGCTCTTCTTCTTTCGATTTGATGTCGGGAGGTGTAGCCGCGGCCGCAATACGTACTTTGGCCGCTGCTTCATCCATTACGTCGATTGCCTTATCCGGTAAGAAACGATCTGAGATATAGCGAGACGAAAGTTGGACTGCGGCATGAATCGCTTCATCTGTAATTTTAGCTTTATGGAACCCTTCATAGCGATCCCGTAATCCCAATAAAATCCGTTCCGCATCTTCTTCAGTCGGTTCACCGACTAAAACCGGCTGGAAACGACGTTCCAAAGCGGCGTCTTTTTCGATATGTTTTTTATACTCGTCCAACGTAGTCGCACCGATGCATTGCAATTCTCCGCGCGCTAAAGCAGGCTTCATAATATTGGCCGCATCCATGGCGCCTTCCGTTTTACCCGCACCGATTAAGGTATGTAATTCATCAATAAATAAAATCCACTCTTCATGTTTACGCACTTCGTCAATAATTTTTTTCAAGCGTTCTTCAAATTCTCCACGGTATTTAGTACCCGCGACCGCAGATGACATGTTCAGCGAAATAATTTTACGATTTCTCAAAATTTCGGGCACATTACCTGACACAATGCGTTGCTCAAGGCCTTCCGCAATCGCTGTTTTACCTACCCCCGGCTCACCGATCAGCACCGGATTATTTTTAGTGCGACGGCTCAAAATTTGAATAACTCGCTCAATTTCTTTTTCGCGACCGATG